>JAZQUX010000294.1:0-1975 GCA_045631585.1 Eubacteriales bacterium
AATGCCGTCAGCAACACGTCCAAGACGCAGGTCGGTCAAACTTCTGTTAACAGTATACCGCAAAATTCCGATTCTGTCAAGAGAGAATTTTGGGATGCAGGATTGAATTCTTTTACCAAGGAGCCACCTATGAAAAGCACCGAGATCAACGAGCACCAGATCGTCAATCACCTGAAAATCCACAAATCGATCAGCGTGGCGGACGCCATCCGCATCACCGACTCCTCCGAGTCCACTGTACGCCGCGTGTTCCGCCGCTTGGAAGAAACGGGCGACTATCTGCGCTATTACGGCGGCATCCGCCTGGCGTCCGAGGGGGGCGCGGACAACGACTATTACTATGAAAACACGGAAAACCGCCACGTGGATGCAAAGCTGAAAATCGCCACGCTCGCCCTCTCGCTTGTAGAGGACGAGGACGAGATCTATCTGGACTCCGGCACGACGCTGGCGCGCTTTGCCGCCAAGCTTGCCGATGCCTTGGACAAAAAGGAGCTGCGCGGCGTGCGTATCTTCACCAATTCCCTCGTCAATCTCAACCTGCTCAAACGCCACGACGTGACATTGATCGGCGGCAAATTCCGCGATCTGCGCAAGGATTTTCACGGCTACACCGCCGAGGAGGCGCTCAAATCCCTACACTTTAAAAAATGCTTCCTTGGCGCGGATGCTTATTCCGCAAAAAACGGCTTTACTACCACCGACTTTTCCACCGCACGCCTGAACGAATTGGTGTTGGAGCGTTCTGAGGAAAAGTACGTGCTGATGGATTCTTCCAAGTTCTTTCTTTCCTCTATCGTCAGCTATTCACGCCGTATCATGCCGGACAAGATCCTGACCGAGGCCTACCCCGACCGTACCTATCCCGAAACGGCAGATCTCAACATAGAAATCCTCGCGTGCGATAAATAACGCGAAAAAATACGGCTTTTGTGCGAAATCCGCCATAGACACACCCAAGGCGTGCGCGGTATAATAAGTCGTGTTGTATTTATTAAAAGGAGGATAAGAAGTGAAAACGCTCACAAATAAGCGCGCCAGTATTCTTTTGCTTTGCGCCCTGCTCTTATCCTATGCCTTTATGTGTATGACACGCAATTGCTTCTCCTCTGCGATGGTCTTTATCGTTGAGGAGGGCGTCATGTCCAAATCGCAGACCGGCACGATCGTGGCGGTGTTCTATCTGGTCTATGCCTTCACGCAGATGATTGGAGGATTCGTTACCGACAAATGCAGCCCCGAGCATCTTATCACGCTTGGCTACGTCGGTGCAGGTCTTTGTAATCTGGCAGTCTATTTCAATCAGAATTTCACCTTTGTGATGATCGTATGGGTATTGAACGCTATTTTGCAGTTTGCCATCTGGCCCGCGGTCTTCAAGGTCAGCTCGGTGATGCTCGAAAAAGAGCATCGCAGCGGCGCACTCTTCCTGATCACCTTCGCCATTCCCCTTGGTATGGTCATCAACTACGCCGTAGCGGCGCTGATCAGCGATTGGAGATTGAACTTTCTCATTTCCGCCGTGGGGCTTGCCTTCTCCGCCCTTATCTGGGAAGGCGCCCTGATCGGTGTTCGCGCACATATGGAAAAGGTGGAAACGATCATTTCCGACACCCCCATCCATACGCACTACAACAAAGAGCAGAAAAACGCCACCCTGATGGGCTTGCTGTGGGTAAGCGGTATGCTTTTCTACCTTGTCGTCATGCTGACACGTGCGATCTTCGACAACGGGTTAAAATCCCTTGTTGCCACGATGATCAACGAAAATTACAGTGCCGTCAGTCCCGTTGTTGCCACCGCCCTTACCATCATCATTCTGGTGATGGGCGCACTTGGCCCGACACTGGCGCACCGTTTGTATCCGCGCATCGTGAAAAACGAGATCACCGCCACCATTTTGCTGTTTGCGGTCGGCACGCCCTTCGGCATCCTGCTTTTGCTGACGGGAAAGATCAGCTATTGGTGGATCGTG
>JAZQUX010000295.1:0-6460 GCA_045631585.1 Eubacteriales bacterium
TTACGCTCCGCAAGAAACGCACCGCGCTCGGCCCAAATCTTCGACTCCCGAGCCTTCTGCGCTTCAACCTTCTCACGAAGCGCGTTACGCTCCGCAAGAAACGCGCCGCGCTCGGCCCAAATCTTCGACTCCTTCACCTTCTGCGCTTCAACCTTCTCACGAAGCGCGTTACGCTCCGAAAGAAATGCGCCGCGCTCGGCCCAAATCTTCGACTCCCGAGCCTTCTGTTCTTCCAACTTTTTGCGGATTTGAGCCAAGAGTCCTAACACCAACTTCATTTTCGAATAAATATACTCTGCAGCATTTTCAGAATCTATAACTGCATCCAGCCTTGAAACAGCATCTTGATATACTTTCGCATCACAAATCGAATCTGGCAACCGAATCCGCGAGTAAAATTCCTTAACAACGCCATACACAGCTGCAAATCCTTCATACGAACGCATGGCAAGTAAATTATAATCTAAACGCACCACAGACATTGCATGAGCCGCCGCCGACACCTCTTCATATAAACCGGACGCCTTCAACTCACAATAAAATACGTTTTCCGCTTCCAGAAAAGCCAATGGGGATTTGTCTTTGGTTGACTCAAGCGATGATGAGTTCCCGATTCTTCTGCCAAGAATCGGCTTATCCAAAAGACCGATTCTCTCCGCGCGAGCCATAGCCATCTGAGTAAACGGAAAATCTTCAGACCTTTGCAAAGCGGGGAAGGACAATTTATTCTCAACTAAAAAATCACGGCGAAACAGTTTGGCACAAGGTCCGCCGGCAGTAAGCAGAAACAAATTAACGCCCATGTCAAGCCGCGAAAATACTTCTTTCTCAGGAATCAATTCTTTCCGCAGCAACCAATTCATGGGGTGCAGATATTTTCCTGCAGCATTAATTTCAAAACCTGACATATCAAGCACATCAAGCCGTTCCCGCTTCGCTTTTTCATAGGCTTCAGCCAAAATGGTTCGTCCGGCCAATTTATCATCGGCGTCCAAAAACAACACATACTCGCCATGCGCCACTGAGAGTCCGTTATTTCGGGCAACGCCTGCAAATTGGTTTTTCTGTGTGATGACGACAACTCTCGGGTCCCTAAACTGCATACTATATGCAACAAACGGCGAATTATCCTCCGACCCGTCATCTACACAAATAACCTCCACCTCCGGAAAATTATCCTGCGTAAGAACACTGGAAATACATTCTCTGAGAAACTTTTGTGCATTGTGTACAGGTATGACAACCGAAACTTTCGCGTTTTGCCTTTTGCAACCGATCAATTCAAGCATTTTATTGTAATGCTCTGCCTCCTCTGGCGCATATACGCTATCAGAAATCTGTTCATCAGCAAAAGGAGAACTGCGCCAAGCTTCCAACCAAACGTCGCGAAATGCTACATTGATGTTTTTCCATGGTTTGGCGGCAGAAGCATAATGATATATGACGCTCTGCTCAAACAGTTCAGCGACATCCTTCGCATATGTTTCCGGATAGTACATTGAAAGCAATTTCGGATTACTGTACCGCAAGCACGTAGCAATCATGTTGTAACGGAAGGGAAGAAATTTAGCATTCCCGCTCATTATTGCATTCAGTGCATCTTGATCCATGAAATCATTCCGGCCATTCCTTCTGTAGTCATACAATTTCTCAGTCAGCCGGTTTTCACGCATCAACTTCAGATTAAGCAGCATCACGCCTGAATTGAAATAATTGTCGTGAGGATAGCCGATTCTCTCTTCAAGCGTTTTTCCCTTAAAAAAAAATGCATGCCTGTCAGAAACCGCGGCGACGAACTTGCCGTCGATATCCGTTTCCCAAAGTTCACGCAAATCCTTTCGCACAACAATATCCCCGTCTAAATAAATAACCTTATCAACATCTCCAAGTATTTGAGGCAATTCAAATTTTAGTATTGCCGTTGGTGTGACAGGGAAACCGGACATCTGAAACTGAGCATAATCTATCTTTTCGCTCGCGTCCAATACAGATATCAAAAAATCATCTGAACTGAGCGACAAAAGTTTTTCAATTCTTTCCGATGAAACATCCTTACATATCACGTGAACAACATATGCGACTTTCGGGTCTCTCCTGTTAGCGACTGAGGAAATCGCCACTGCCGTCGGCAAAAAATACCCCTCGTCCGTAATGAATGCCAAATGAATTTTTGTTAGCATGGTGCCCACCTTCCAATACCTCCCTTTTCCGGCTATTGACTATACAATTTTATTGATGCCCTCAACAAGCGCCAAAACCTCACCCAACTGCTGCTCTAGTCGCCCACATCTCAATGCCAAATCGTCCTTCGCTTCATTGGCACATTTCGCAGCCTCCACAGACTTGTCAAGCGCGGCCCTAAACTTTTCTTTTTCCTGTCGCGCCCGATCCCGCTCCTCGATACGCTGATTGCGTTCCTTCCTGACGGCATCACGCTCGGCAAGAAACCGATCTCTTTCCTGCCGCGCCCGATTCCGCTCCTCGATACGCTCATCGCGTTCCTTCCTGGCGGCATCACGCTCGGCAAGAAGACTCTTGTTTTTTTTAAAAAATTCTACCTTTTCAGCAGAGAGTCGGGCTTCATTAAGTTTCACGTCCCGACAACGTTCATACATCAGTTCAATAGCACCTGCACGACTCTGGAAAAGTTCAAACTGCCTGCGATAAACGCCCAAATCAACCGTCGACACATCAATATCAGGATAAAACAGATTTTCAATTCCTCCGTCAAGCATAGCCTGATATGCAGCAATAAAACCTTTTATCGTTTTCAACCTAAACAATGCGTCAAAACAAATGAAAATCGCAGTCCTTAAAAACTGACGTCGAAGCGACTGGTCGTAACCATCCAACAAGTCATGAACCTCTTTCAGAGCCACAAGAAAATTAGTTGGATTTCGGTCTATTTCTCCCATTTGACTTGTCGTCAGAAAACTTCTGTAATAGTAAAATGAATCGGCAGCAAGCGATACTGTTTCTGCAACAACAAACGCAGCAAGCACAAAATATACATCGTCCGTCGGAGGTGTCTGATGGAAGCGAATCCCATGCCGACCGATAAAATCAGCTCGATACAATTTATTCCAAGGCGCAAGCCCAAAATTTGAAAATATGTTGACGCTTGAAGTGCGCCAATTGACCGCAGCCGAGGACTCTCCCCCGACACCCGGCTCACTAAATTTTCTTATCGGAAACTTCACCAATTCGATTCGCTGATCAAATGCATAATATCCGGCAACAACAATATCCGCATTATTAGCTTCACCGTTTTCAACCATGACCGAGAGCATGTCAGGTCGGCAAAAATCATCCGCATCCGCAAAAAAGAGCCAACGGCCCTTCGCCTCGGCGATACCACGATTCCTAGCGATGGCTGCGCCTGAATTTTCCTGCGCAACGACCCTAATACGACGATCCCACAACGAAAAACGCTCGCAGATGGCACGCGATCCATCCGTCGACCCATCATCCACGCATATAATCTCAACATTACGCAGTGTCTGCGAAGAAAGCGAAAAAAGCATCTCGGCAAGATACGTCTCAGCATTATATACGGGAATAATTACGGAAACGGCAATCCCTTCGCCGATTGTTGTTTCCGTATTTGCCACCCCGAAAAGCCTTCTCCGTAACGCAACAGCGAAATCCATGTCACATACGTTTTCCCACCAAAGATTCGCCTGCGGAAGGCTAACCGTCTTCCAGGGCTTTGAATTACCTGCAAAATGCACAATACCAAATTTGCCACCTGTCAATTCAAATTGCTTTTCGTAACAAGAAGATATAGTTAGCACATTCCATTTAGGGTCAAGAAAGCGGATTCGACCCTTACAAATGAAATTAAGCGCATCTTGATCACAAAAAAACCTAGACGCCTTTACCGCAACTGTCAACAAAACATCAAGAAGCGCCGATTCTCTCAGCGCGGCGAGATCCATTACCAACACGCCGGAATTGATATATTCGTCCCATTCCGAAAACCCATACTCACTGGCCAAGGCATAGTAGTCCGACCTGTTTCGCATCGCGTTCTTCAACGCATAATCGCGAACGGCCCCCAACAGACAGCCGTGCAAGTCTGATTCAAAAAGCTCAACAATATCCCGACACACGATCAAATCGGCATCAAGATGTATGGCTCGTTCGTAGGCCGCGAGTATTTCCGGAAGAAACAGTCTGAAGAGTGAAGCCCTGGAGATATGACCTGTCTGAACGAAAGAACTTCCGATCGTACCGTTAACGGCCTCGCCCACATCTACAAACCGCACTGACAACCGCCCGCAATTTCTAACTCCTTTTAAAAAATCCGCTTGCTCCGCACAATCAAGACCATCATGCAAAATAAAAACATCAAGATTGCCACTTTTAGTATTCGCGACCAGTGAATTCACCGCAACAGCAACATACGGCAAATAATTGGAATCCGTTGAAAAAGCAATAGGAATATTGCTCTCTGCAAACACCGGCTTTATGTCCTGACGCGCAAATTTATTAAGGACCGACCTTTTGTCCATAAATTACAGCACCTTTTTTATTAACACCTCGTTTCGACGCAATATCTCACGGACTTTTCTGATTTTTTCTGCATCTTCAACCAACTTCCGCAAGACAGCAGCTTTCTCTTTCTTTTCCTCCTCTCTCATTTTGATTCTGGCTTTAGACGCGACAGGATCGTACACAGGCCCGGAGGAAACATTGCGAAGATATTCTTCGTAGCAGTCGCACACACCTTCGACATCGTCCGTAAACACTATCTGACAACCCTTGTCGAGCCATAAAATCTTATTGCACATCGCACGAACTTGATGAATCGAATGCGACACCAAAATCGTTGTCGCGCCGCCATTGATGATTTCGCGCATCTTAGTCTCGCTTTTTTGGCGAAATGCGCCATCCCCGACGGAAAGAACTTCGTCAAGGATCAAAATCTCCGGCTTGACGAGCGAAGCAATAGCAAAAGCGAGTCGCGAACGCATCCCTGACGAGAGCTGCTTGAACGGACGATCTTCAAAAGCTTTAAGCTCGGAAAATTCTATAATATAAGGATAGGTTTCATCCATAAATCTGCGCGTATAACCGAGCATTGCCCCGCGCAGATACGCGTTTTCCTTCACTGTCAGATCACCGTCAAAACCGCTCGCCAGTTCAAGAAGAGCCGACACCTTGCCACGGCGGACGATCCTGCCCTTGGTAGGCTCCATAATGCCGGTTACCGCTTTAAGCAATGTAGACTTCCCCGCACCGTTCGTGCCGATAATACCGAGCATATCTCCTTCACAGATTTCAAAAGACACATTCTTATCCGCCCAAAAATCAACCACTTTGTATTTTCCCACAAGTCTTCGCATCACCCATTCTTTAAGACCGATGTTCTTAAAGTCCCCTACCCGATAGCGAATGGAGACATCTTTACAGGAGAGCATTATTTTAACATCAGACATAATAAAGAAATCTCGTATTATAACGCTTGTACATGAACATCCCGACCATAAGCGTCACAACCGCTATACCGACAAGAACCAAATGCGTTTCTGCCGATGGAACGGTGTTTTCCAGCACGATCTCTCTGAAAAAAGCTATGTGACGGTAGATTGGATTGCAAGCGAATACAATTTGCATTTTCGGAGAAAAAGTATCGATTGGATAAAAAATGGCCGATCCGTACATCAAAAGCTGAAGAAGCACTCTCCAAAGATAATCGATGTCACGAAAAAAAACGTATAAAGCGGAAAGAATCAGGCCTATACCGACATTAAAAATCATCAATGTAAAAATCGGAAACAAAAGAAGTAAAAATCGCCATGAGAAATTTATATGGTCAATCCAGCAGAACAGGAAAAACACTGAAAGAGTAAGTGAAAAATTTATAAGCGTCTGAACCGTCCCTGCAAAAAGAAAAATGTATTTGGGCACGTTGACTTTGGAAAAAATTGAAGCGTTGACATACAAACTTGTCATTCCATGGTTGGTCGCATCGGCGAACCAGCAAAAAAGCAGATTACCGCAAAAAAGATACGTGGTATAATGCGGCATCGTACGTCCGAAAAACTGTTCAAAAACAACTTTCATAACAAGAAGCATTAAAAGCGGCATAAGCATACTCCATCCCACGCCGAGAATGGTGCGCTTATACTTCTTTTTAAAGTCCCGTTTTACAAGTTCTTCAAAAAGAAATCTATATTGACTTAAATTCTTTATCAACTCTCAACTCCCCTGTTGCTTTGGCAATAATAACATAATATACGGTAACGAGTCAATAGTAAATAACCTGGAGTTTACCCATTTTTTGAACTCTGGCGACACTCAGTCTAAAACGACTAAAAAAAATGCGACATCCTTTTGACAGTTTTCGGTAGAATACCGATTGCACAAAAAAACAACCAAAAGGAATGTCGCACAATGAATGATACTAAAATTGCGTCAAAAGCGAAAGCACAACTTTCAAATTTTATGGGTAAAG
>JAZQUX010000296.1:0-3735 GCA_045631585.1 Eubacteriales bacterium
ATCGTGGATTAGACTATCACCTATTAGTGGCAAAAAGTTATGACGCGCAAGGGTTTTCTTGGGGGCGTAAACAAGCACTTAAACAAGTATAAATATTTGTTAATATGTTTTTTAACAAGCAAACTAACAAGGGAACCGCTCGTGTGCATGTTTTACTGAAAAAATGAAAATGAGCTTACTCTATGGCAGATGCAGCACATGATTTGTGCCGAATTCTCTTATGTAAAAAACTCTTGAAAGTGGCTAAAAATAGTACCGAAAATATTCGGTACAGGGGCGAATATTTTCGGCATAGAGATGGAATATTTTCCATTTTGAAAAAACGAGAAAAAACCATATGTGGAAAGGAATTTTCGACGTTTTTGTGTTTGGCAGATCTCTGGATCTAATATATATCTTTTTTTTACTTCTTTTTTCTTTTTTACTTTTCTTTTTGTTGTGAAATGGTGACAGAATCTTTATGTCCTATGAAAGGTTGGATTGTTTAGGTAGGCAGCACATCATACCATTTAGCTTTTGCTACACCTTGTAGACAGTTTTTAGCAATGTGATATGTCATACTGAATAGTACAATTTTTGCCACTTTTAGTGCTGATGTGATAGGTTTCAGCAGTAGCACGAAACCCAATTAGGGGAGCCCCGCCAAGTTAAACTCAGCGGGGCCGATGGAATGACTCAGATGGCGTCGTAGCGCTCCTTGAGCGTCGTAAATCGTCCTTCGCGCCCCTTCATTAGCACCCTAGGGTTGAGCATGTAGGTGTTCGTATTAGGAATACGCTTCAGACAGTTGTTCTTTAACAATTGGCGGATGATCGTGCCTACCGTATCTGGCGAGCATTCAATCGCGTCAGCAACTGCCCTGTAAGTAAGCTCGATCCGATTGTTTCCGTTGATGTTGCGTAACACATATCCGATCACGTTACTATCGTTGCTGCGCAAATTCAGAAGCATGTCCGAAAATAGTATATTGTCCAGCTTGTAGAAGGTGTCCATAACGTTCTCTCCTTTCTTTTAGATTAAATGCCGTATGCAGGCACTGGCGATGTCGCATACGAGCTTGTACTATTATTATGCAAGACGAGGTCCAAAAACCGTTGCGTTTTCTTCAAAACAGCACCCAAAAAGAAAAATTTTTCTAAAAATAGGCTGTTTTCTTTTTGAAAAAGAGGAACTTCGACGTTCTCTGCTAATATTATGACGGATGATCTCCGAAATCAAGAGAAAATCGCGCATGCCTGTGTCAAATTTATAGTAGGCAGGGAGCTTTACAGTTGAAATAACTCAACCGCTCGTACAATTGACAAAAAGTGGAGATCGTAGTATAATCAAGATGTCATTCCATCCAACGCAAAATAAGGAGTTCAGTATGGCAAACAAACAAGTTTTAAGGGTGAAACGTTACGGCTATTTTGACATGATGGCCTTGGCTTTTCGCGCCTGTCCCGGGTATTCGCTGTTCTTCCTCGTTCAGCACCTGATCACCGCGCTCATTCCGACGTTCAACATCTACGTCACAGCACGCTTTGTTGATACGGCGATTGACATCGTGCAGGGCGGGGTAGAGCGACGCGAGATTATCATTCCTATCGTACTGCTTTTGCTCATCATGATCTACAACGTGCTCTTAACAAGGCTGATGAATATGGTTAGCTTGCGAGCATCGCAAAAGTTTAAGGTCAGGATCAGCGGTGAGGTGTTGGAAAAGCGCGCCAAACTGCAATATCATTACATAGAAAATCCCAAGATGCTGGATCTGATCAACCGTGTCAGCACCGACACGAGCGGCCAGATACTCAGCATGTACCTCAACGTGCTGTCTATCGTTGAAATACTGATCTCCTCGCTTGGCGTTATTATCACGCTGGCAAGTGAAGTGTGGTATGTCGGTCTTCTGTTTGTGTTGCTGCTCCCGCCTACCGTTGCCATTGCCGTCAAGGGCGGTCGTGCGACCTACAAGGGCAACGTCGAGATGACCAACATCGACCGTCGTAACAACTCGCTCTCACACGTCATGCTCAGCCGCGAGAACGTGGAGGAGCGCACCGTATTCGGCTTTACGGACGAACTCAATCAGCGTCATACCGAAGGCTATGAATACGCCCGCAAGTTCCGCATGAAGATCGACTTTAAGAATTTCTTCCGCAATAAGCTCGGCGGCTTTGCCTGCACGACGCTAGCCATTCTCACCATGTTCACACTGCTCCCCTCGGTCAGCCAAAAGGAGATCGAGGTTGGTATGTTCATCGCGCTTGTCGAGGCAGTGCTCTTGCTTGCAAACAACTATTCGGGGGGGCGCAAGGGCGGCATTAACGGTACCGTTGAAACCATGATCAAAAAGCGCGAATTCCTGCGCGAGCTGACCACCTTTATGGCCTTGGAGGAAGAGCCCGAGGCTACCTGTTTGCCCGACCACGATTTTGACTTTGGCAAAATTGAATTCAAGAACGTCGGTTTTGCTTATCCCGGCGTTGAGCGAACTATTTTGAACGGACTGTCCTTTACCATCAAACACGGCAAGCATTATTCCTTTGTCGGTGCGAATGGTGCAGGTAAAACGACCATTATCAAGCTGCTCACGGGTCTGTATTCCAACTACACGGGCGAGATTTTGGTGGACGGTATCGAACTACGCGCGCTCTCTCCCGAAAAGCGCAAAGGACTGTGCGCTGTCGTCTATCAGGACTTTGCACGCTATCCCCTGAGCATGTGGGAGAACATCCTGCTGGGCGATATTCAACGAATGGATGCTTCTGACATAGACGGCGAAATCATGGCAATCTCGAACACGGTCGGTCTTGACGAAACCGTCGCAGGACTCCACCACGGTCTTGATACACCGCTGGGCAAGATATTTGAGGGCGGCGCCGATATTTCGGGTGGTCAATGGCAACGACTTGCCATGGCACGTGCTATGATCAATCCCGCGCCGCTTTGTATCCTGGACGAGCCTACCTCGGCACTCGACCCCTTAAGTGAGAGCCGTCTGTACGAGGAATTCGGCACCATCAGCCATGGACGTACTACCATATTCATCAGCCACCGTTTGGGTTCGACCAAGCTGGCAGATACCATCTACGTCATCGAAGATGGCAAGATCAGCGAGGCGGGGAGCCACGCTGAATTGATGAAGCAGGGCGGTAGCTACCGCGCCATGTTTGAAGCGCAGGCCGCCTGGTACACCGACGAAAAGGAGGTGGGATGATGAAGCGCATTGATATCAATAAGCCCATCAAGCTACGCCACGTGCTGGCGACGGCGCTCGATCTGAGTATGCACGCCTCTCCCGTCCTGTTTATCACGGCTGTACTGCTGTATACCTTGAAGGGTGCTGTTTACGGTCTGACCTCCTACGCCACGCAAAGCGTATTCGACGCTATCGAGGCTGTACTGAACGGCAACGGAGCACTCACAACTGCCGCATGGATGATGCTGCTACTTGGCGGCATTTACCTCATGCGTAATCTCTGCGACGCCATGGGCTTTTTCATCAGCTCGGTGCTGGGTGGACGCAACAACCGCGTCATTCACTTCCGCAAAAACCGCAAGGTGGCCAATCTCAATCCTCTTTGCTTGGAGGACGTCAATATTCACGATGACCTCAACAAGGCAGGAGTCGGCGCAGGTACGACGCAGAACGCGCTGATGGCCGACATGACGCCTATTACATTCAACGTCACCTATTGGGTGATCCTGAGCACTTACCTGTACTCCCTCAAGCCGCAGTTTATTATCTTT
>JAZQUX010000297.1:0-4963 GCA_045631585.1 Eubacteriales bacterium
GGAGCCTTGGTCTCCTCAGCGGTGTAGCTGTGACCGGTAGCAGGAATCTCTACCATAGTGGTGTAATCACAGTTAGCGCAATACTCGTATGCGTACCAGCCGTTCTCGGTACAGGTGGGAGCCTTTGCCTCATCGGTCACCTCGGTGTGACCAAGAGCGGGAATCTCTTCCTGAGCAACGAAAACCTTATCACACTTAGAACAATGAGAGCCCTCGGTCAGACCGATTTCGGTACAGGTGGGAGCCACGGCAGCATCGGTCACCTCGGTGTGACCGGTTGCGGAAATGGCCTCGGTGTAGAAAACACCGCAAGCACAGGTATAGGTATGGAATCCATCCGTCTCACAGCCGGCAGCCTGAGTGGTCTTCGTATAGCTGTGGTTCGATGCAGTCTTCACCCATGCGCCGTTGACGTACTCATACGTACCGCCGCAACGGTTCTCCGTGTCACCCAACTGGATGGGCTTGATAGAAATGGTATCATACGAAATGTCCGAGCCGCTCTGCAACGCCTGATACGTTACGGTCTGCGTACCTGGATTCAACTTGACAACCGCGCCATCCGCAGCCTCAACACAAGCACCGGAGGAAGTTACGTAAATAGCACCGGCAGATGCGTCAACCGTACCCGCGATGTAAACGTAAGCATCCTGATTTGCGTTATGAACAGCGCCGGTTCTACCGGGAGCGTAAGGAAGAGTCTGTACCTTCACGTCACCGTAAACGTAATTCTTCCATTCGTCTGCGTCATAGATGTAAATGCTGTTGCTTTCACCCAGAACGCATTCCGCACCGGCCTCAATGATGAGCTCTGCGCCGGGAAGCAGTGCAATATTCTGCGTAACGGTAATCTTCGAGCCATCCTGAGCACGAACGGTAATATTGCTGTTGATCGGAAGCTCGTACTTGGACGAATTGATCGTTTTTTCGCCAAGTAAGCTCAATTTCATGGAAATGGATAAGCTTTGCATGGTGATCTCACCGTTTACGGTGATCACCAAACGATCGGTCGTTTCGTCGTAATCCTTGGTAATGGAACCGGATTTGATTTGGAACATACCGGAGGATCCGATAAACGGCACTGCGGAACCCTGCATGCCAACCAAAGAAACGGTAACGGACATGTAGCCGTTCTCAATCGCGCCGGCCTCTAAGGTCATGGGAACCTCGACGTTCTGGACGTAATACTGGGACAGGGGGAATACGCGGTTCTTGTTATCTACCATACCGGAAATAGCCGTACCACCGCGCCAGTCCTTAACCTGGAAATCCTCGTACACGGTACCGCCGTTCTTAACGGTAACGGAACCGGAGCCGACAATATAACCCCATACGTAGAGATTAGCTTTGTTGTTTACCGTGATGGTACTGTCGTCTTCCATGCGAATAAAGCCAACAGGACCCGTAACAACACCGGCGCCCTTACCCTGACCGGCATACTGGGAGCCGGAGATGCTGATGGCACCGTTCACGGTAATATGCGCGCCCGAAGCCATCGTCAACGTGCGATATGCGCTGGGAGTCACGTAGTTCGCCTCACTATCACCCTTTTCCACACAAGTGGGAGCCGCGGTGCAAAGCGTATTACTTGCATTATAAGGAATGAGAAGGGTCACGCCCGCGGGAATGGTATAGTCACCGGCAGGCACCGTACCGTTGTTAGCAAGAACGACCGTCTTGTTGGAAATACCCGCAGCAACAGCCAATGCGGTGTCCAGCCCTTCGTAAAGAGCATTACCGTTCACCCAGAACCAAGCGGAATCCTTGGCAAATACTGCCTTGGCCGTCATGTCTTTGGTAGGCTTCAGCATAGTGCTTGCCTCTTTGGAAATGATCGATCCGTCAGCCGTATCAATCCAACCAAGGAAGGTAACACCGCTTTGGGCAATCGCCTCCACAGCAACACCGTCTTTGGAAATCTCCATTGCATCGCCGTTGTTAACAGCATTGCCAGCCACCTTAATACCACCCAAGCTACTGTCATACTCGAACGTAACGTTCGATGCTTCCTTTGCGGCAACGAGCGTAAAGTTACTCATAACCAGCTTGTTTTCGGTACTATTTTTTTCGGTTGTAATTTTGATGGTAACGGATGCACCCTTATCCATCGTCTTTTTGAAACTACCGGCGCTTCCCGTATACGTGGAACCATCAATTGTCAAACTATAGACTTTAGTGGCTGCCCAATCAAAGGAAATATCAGCCGAAGAATCGGAGTCGTTGGTAATTTGAATGGTAACCGTCTTGGCAGAAGCACCAATACCAAAAATACCACCACTACCCTTTGCGGTAACCGTAACGGTGCCGCTTGATTCCTTACAGCTAGTAGCATCCTGTACGCTAACCGTTAAACCCGTAACAGGCTTGTAATTACCAGACGCATACAGGGCAATATCCTCAAATTGAGGGAGCATAATCTCGTCCAGCGCGAGAGCCAGATAGAAAAATGTCTCCACTTCTTCGTAAAGAGACAAGAAGTAAAACTCTGCATCAGACAGATCTTCCATTTCCATACGAATGTCATCGGACTCAATCCACGCCTCAAACTGCGTGTCCTCGTCCATGGCTGCAGCAGCGGCCTTGACGTCTTCTTCGCTCATATTCAACGTGCCAAGATATCGGTCAAGATAATCCGCGATGGCCGCCGCCAGTTCCTTCAGCCGAATCGTTTCTTCAAACGGCTGACTTTCAACAGCGCCCAGCTGCTCGTCTGGCGAGTCTGCTGCATGATCATGTTCGTCCAAAGCAACCACCTGCATAGGCAGGGTCGTGATCGTCATCATCACAACCAAGATCAACGCAAGCACTCTCTTAAAACTTACGTGTTTCATTGTTTTTCTCCTTGTTTAAAAAATTCATACAATAAGCACCGCTGCTTCTTATATACTGTCTTTGATGGAGTCGTAGGTGGCATGAGTCTTGAATCCGGCGATCCCCTTGTTCATGAGCTTAGCTGTTTTCCCAAGGGAGAACCCCGACCTCTTGGCAAATTTGCGAATAAAATACCATTTGATCAGATGCTTCGATTTTGGGAACGCGCAGGCGATCCATGCGCCCTTGTCGTATAGATACTTTTCATTGTATCCGGTAAACCAGGAGGACGTATCCGCGCTGCACCGCCCGAGCACGTAGGAATGGGAGTACATTTTCAACCGCTTACGTACACACTCTATGATGAAGAGAGAATCCTCTCCGCAACTGTAGCGAGCCCCACCTCCGAACAGAGGAGAGAAGGAAAGACCGTGCCGATCGCAAGCCTGCTTCTTAATGGCAATAAACGGAGTGCCGTACTTCAACACTTGATAAAAGCGTAATCTGCCGCACCCGTGGCTCGTCTCTTTATAGACCTTCCCATCTCGCATCATATCCAAACCAAAGAAAATGATATCGGCATCTGGAAACTGCTCGAACGCTTGCAGAACACCCTGCAATTCACTGTCGTAATATACAATATCCTCGTCCGCAAAAAGCAGGATATCCCCCTTCGCCAGGTTCAGGGAAAAATTCCGATTGATCCCCACCCCCCGCGTGGCCGTTGAAAGCATCCTTACCTTGCCATACTCGTATTCTTCCTCTTGATAATCCCACGTATCACACTGATTCGCAATAACCGTATTGCACTTCAGATTCATACTTTGATGATACGAGGGATCCTTCTGCCACATGGCAGCAACAAGAACCTCTAACGTCATTCCCTACCTCTTTGCTACGTCACGCATGCCGAGATTCGTTCACAAAACGGATCTTTCGATAATATCCTTGACCTGCATGTACGTTTTATTGCGATCAAATCTAGTTTCCGCCAATTTCCGCGCATTCAAGCCCATCTGCTTACGCTCTTCCTCGTGATCTGCCAAATACATGATCGCATCAGCCACACTCTGAGCGTCTCCACAAGAGCAATTGATTCCGCAATGATAGTCGTTCAACAACGCCTGATACTCCGCGCATTCCTGGGTGCTGATAATGGGCAAACCCGACGCGGCGTAGTCGGCATGCTTATTGATGATGGATTGTGCAGCCCCCTTACTGATCGGGCTAATGCAAATATCGCAGGAGGAAAGCACCCCGCACATCTGCTCATAGGGGAGCCATCCACGGAAAGTGACATCCAAATTTCTTTCCTCAGCGTACTCCTTGAATACGTCGGACAAAGGCCCACTTCCCATGACCCAAAACTCAATATTGTCGTACCCGCGATCCCGCACCGTCTGAAGCGCATCGAACACGCATCTCAGATCGTAGCTATGACCCAACGTTCCGCAATATCCCAGCACCAGCTTGCCGTCATCCCGATGAACCCTATGCTTTTCCACATGTGCATCGAAGGTAGCCAGCTTGGTACCGATCAGTATGGAGATCGCCTCTGCCCTGGCATTCACCCGTTTGGCGCGCTGACAATACGTATCGGACACGCCGATGATGTGGTCTGCGCAGGAGTAAATATAGTTAGCCTTTTTATTCATGGGCATGAACACGATATCTTTGAGAACGGGAACCTTCAAAACCATCTTGAACGCTTCAGGCCACAGATCCTGTATATCTATAATGAAAGGAATGTGCTGTTTCTTCGCATACCTAGCCGCCGCATAAGCGCAATCCAAGGAAGGAACGGCACAGTATATGACGTCAGGCTTTTCTCGTTTCTCCAGATACGCCCGCATTTTTCGGGCAAGCACCTTATGACTGAAAAAACGCTTCAAGCTCACGTTTTTCCGATACCCCGGCTCATCAAGGGCCGTGATCTTGAAATGGTTATACTCCTTTGGAATATTCTCAATCTTCCTTTTTTCCTTGTGGAAAAAGGAGGTTGTCAACACCTCTACGCTATGGTGCTGAGCCAACAGGCTCGCCATGTAGCAGAAGCGGTTGTTGTTCTTTTCCAGTGCTTCCGGATTTCCGAAATACTGGGCAAGTAATACTATATCCATAATTCTATTTCCCTAAGTCGGAGGCCAAGCGG
>JAZQUX010000298.1:0-2430 GCA_045631585.1 Eubacteriales bacterium
CGTGGACAACCCGTGCTCCAAGCAAAGCTTGTCCGATTCGGGAGCCATTACCGTGTCGTGATAGTACGGTGGGCAATGAAATTTCTCACCGTCCTTGAAACTAACGCTATTCAGAATAAAATGGTTATGCAGATGCTCGTGATCTCGATGGCTGGCAACCAAGACTTCATATTTGTCGCCCCACAACCGTTTGGCAAGCTCCACCCCGAGCGCGTGGCATTGCTCGGGTGTGACCTCGCCGGGTTTGAAGCTTTGGTATCCGTGATAGGCGACGATGCCTCCGTACTTTCCATATCGTCGCTTGGTCTCCATCATTCGCTCATAGGCAAGCTCGGGTAGACAATTGACTCCGCTTATTAAATACCTCTGTTCCGTCTTGTCGGGATTTTCGGCGTAATCCATCAAGCGACGGAGATCTTCTTCGTTGGGGTTCTCGGTCTTTTCGGGATTGGCAGCATAATCAAGCGCATCCTTGATCGACCGATGCACCGCCCATATTGACGTTACTGCCATCAAGCACCTCCCTTGTAGAGGTCGCGAATGAGATCAACGAGCTCGGCTCTCGTTTCACCGTCTGCTCCCGCGCAGATAGCTTCAAGCCGTTCAATCGTTGGATACCAATCCATAGGTCGCTCTCGACTCAACTTTGCATTGACCGATTGGCGAAGATACTCGGATACCGTAATGCCGCGCTTCTCGGCTGCGCGTTCGATTTTTGCTTTATGATCCGTTGTTGACTTGAAGCGGATCACTTCTTCTTTTTTCTTGTTGTCGATAGTTTTGTCCTCCTGTGTTGTGATTTTCGAGGGTCTTAGGGATGCCTCCCTAAAGTGTCTTTGCGCCGAAGCAAAGACGGGCAAGCTGGCGTAGCCACGTTTGCTATGCTTGCTACAGTATAGGACAGCGCCCTATACCGTAAGGTGGCGAATCCACTTATCCCTCGTTCTTGCCCTTGACAGTACCGCAGACTATGTTCAGCCTCCTTCCGTGATGATTTGCGGCGTGGTCTTAGGCGGTGTGCATACGCACTATGTATGGAGGATTTTCGCTGTGGTATGGGTCATTTTGACCCATACCACTCTCTATTTCGCTTCGTGTCATCTTGGCACGAGGTAAAAAACAAAAAAGCCGTTACAAGACGGCACGACAAAAGAGAGGTAGCGGCTACCCCCAATTTTTCGTACTCGCTATGTAACGGCTTTAAGCCAAGGTGCTTTCCATTAGAGAATATTTAATTGTATAAGTATATCCCTTCTTGGAAACAATAAGAAAGGGAAAATGTGCGCACTTCGCGCTATGTAAATATGTATGTAAGAGGGCTTGTCCGAGGCTTTTCCTCTTAATTTGTCCCTCTACTTAGGATACTGTTTTTACACCCACATTTTCAGAACAAATTTTTGCAATTCGCAAATTTCTAACTTTTGCACAAAACAAGCTCACTTTTTTCGTGTGTAATGTCGCCAATATCTATGCAACTTTGATACCATCAATTTACAAAATCATATTGGAAAATATTGAATTTTGCTGTATAATGTAGGAAACGGCAATTTATCATCTTATCGGTTGACAGAAATGAGGCGCAATGAAAATACAAAGAACACATTTACTGAAACGGTTGGATACACTCTATCTTTCCTATAACACAAGCTTCGGAAATTGGAAGAACAAAGACCATTACGTTAACCTCCGAGGACCGCGAGGCTCGGGTAAAACCGCACTCATTCTTGAGTGGTTAGAGCAGCATAAGCATTTCTACTTTTCGTTTGCCGGTCTTGATGAACCGATGGCTTTACGTTTACTTGGAGAAAGATTGCAGAAATATATGGATGAGCATAATCTTACTGCGCTCCCGATGGATACGTGGGAGGACGTGTTTCTAAATATAAATAAACTGTCCGAGCGTACTTGCCATATCTTTGCTTTCGACGATGCCGACGAGATACTAACCGATAGTGTATTCTCCACAGCCTTCCAAAACTATTTCGCAACACAGAAACGACGCGCGATCTTGATGATCTTTGTCACCCGCGCGGAGAAGCTACCCGAGTTTCCACCCGACTACACAAAGTGGACTTACGACGAAATACCGATTGACGTACCATATTTCTCAATAGCCGATCTCTGCAAATGCTTTCCGAACAAAAAGGGCGATGATCTTCTCTCGCTTTATGCACTTACGGGAGGTATACCAAAGCTCGTTCATCTGATTGACGAGAGCTTAAGCTCCGAGGAAAATCTGCGGCTTCTTCTATCCCCCGATAGTCCATACATACATTTTTGCTCAAATGAATTCGACCATCTTTTCCGTCGAAGCGAAAGTTATATGTTCATTTGCCACGCCGTCGCGCTCGGCAATAACCGCATTAGTGATATTGGTAAATTTACGGGGTTCGCATATAACAAATGCGATAAGTATATCCGCGCTTTGAT
>JAZQUX010000299.1:0-7964 GCA_045631585.1 Eubacteriales bacterium
CGGCGCTTCTGCCCTCCCGACAAATCAAAGGGTGACTGATCCAAAAGAGACTCATCCACATCCGACAGCGCAGCCGCTTCTTTGACGCGGAGCGCGATCTCGTCTTCACCCAATCCCATATTCTTAGGGCCGAACGCAATATCTGCCCGTACCGTTTCTTCAAACAGCTGGTACTCGGGATATTGCATGACAAGGCCGACACGGAATCGGATCTGTCGAATTTGCTTCGGCTTCTCCCAAATATCCACGCCGTCAAGCAATACCCGTCCCTGGGTCGGGCGGCTCAGACCGTTGAGCAGCTGAACCAGCGTAGATTTTCCCGAGCCGGTATGACCGATCAGACCCGTGATGGCATTCTCGCGAATATTCAGATTGATATCGTCCAGCGCCCGCATTTCAAACGGCGTTCCCGGACTGTAAATATAGCTGATGTTCTCTAACGTAATTTTTGACATATTCAACCTGTAAACAATTATTTTTTCTCCGTCTCGAACAAACGGCACAGCATCTCCACACAAGATGCGGGGCTATCCACATCGCCCGTCAATGTCAAGCCCGCTTGGCGCAAGCGGTGAATGAGAGCGGCAGATTGCGGAACATCTAAGCCTGCGGCAATCAAAGAGTCTGGATCCGCAAAAATATCACGGGGGGTTCCGTCTTTGACGATTCGTCCGTCATCCAGCACAATGATACGGTCGGCACGCGCGGCCTCATCCATGTGATGTGTGATCGTAATGATGGTAATCCCCTTTTCTTTATGGAGCATTTCCATGGTTTCCAAAACCTCACGTCGACCCAAAGGATCGAGCATAGCTGTGGACTCATCAAAGATCATACATTCCGGCATCATAGCGATAATACCGGCAATGGCAACACGTTGCTTTTGACCGCCGGAAAGACGGTGAGGTTCATGCTTGGCATAGTCCGACATACCAACCATGGCAAGAGCGTCATCCACACGACGGCGAATCTCTGCCGGAGGAACGCCCAAATTTTCAGGGCCAAAGGCGACGTCCTCCTCTACCACCGTAGCAACCAACTGGTTGTCGGGGTTTTGGAATACCATCCCGATTTTTTGACGCAAGGCAAACACGTCCTCGTCCGTCATATCAGGAGACGTCACATCCGTTCCGTCCACGTATATGGCGCCGCCTGTCGGTTCCAACACCAAATTCAAGAGCTTGGCAAGGGTTGATTTTCCCGAGCCGTTATGTCCGATCACGGCGATATATTCTCCCCGTTCTATACACAGGTCAATCCCGTGCAGAACCGGACGGTCTTCACCTGTTGTGTCATCTTCGTAAGCGTACATCAAACCTTCCGTACGAATCCAAGGTTGTCCCATCATACCCTTCCTTTCTTTTGTTTGCTCGTTAGAATATTTGTCTATCAAATGGTCCATCGGGAGCTGGCACCGCAAGGCAAGTAGGCGCCTGTTTGGGTAACGCGCAAGCCAAGCTCGCCCGATTCGATGGTTCCGCCAAAGCGAGCCTTCACCTTCAAATCCAAAAGGTAGCTCATCGTCAGCGGAGACAGCCCCGTCGTGTAAGAATTTACCAAGAAGAACAGCGGCTGATTCGACAACAGCTGAGCCGTCAAACCGATCAGCTCATCTATACAATCTTCCAATTTCCACACCTCTCCGCCGGGTCCGCGACCGTAGGACGGAGGGTCCATGATGATACCTTCATAGTGATTTCCGCGACGGATCTCGCGTTCAACAAACTTCTTGCAATCATCAACGATGTAGCGGATGGGGGCATCGGCCAGTCCCGACAGCGCCGCATTTTCTTTTGCCTGAGCCACCATTCCTTTGGCGGCGTCCACGTGAACAACACTCGCTCCGGCTTTGGCCGCGGCCACGGTCGCGCCACCGGTATAGGCAAACAGATTCAACACACGAATCGGGCGATTGGCTTCTCGAATCAGACCCGAAAACCAATCCCAGTTGGCGGCCTGCTCGGGGAAAAGTCCCGTATGCTTAAAGCCCATCGGACGCAGAACAAAGCCCAAGTCGCCATAGCCGATTTGCCAGCTTTCGGGCATATTGTTTTTCACCCAACGTCCTCCTCCCGTGGAAGAACGGCGATAGATTCCGTCCGCCTTTTTCCACGCGGGATGCTTGGCCACACCATGCCAGATGACCTGAGGATCGGGGCGGATCAAAATATATTTTCCCCAACGTTCCAGGCGCTCGCCATCGTTGGTATCCAACAATTCATAATCTTTCCAATTTTGTGAAGTCCACATACATTTCATCTCCGTTTATTGATTGTAATACTTTGCTAAGCGCGAGCAACCACTATGCGCATGAGTAATGGCCAGAGCCAACGCGTCTGCAGTGTCGTCGGGTTTGGGTGGCTTATCCAACCCAAGCATCATTGTTACCATCGTAATGACCTGCTTTTTTTCGGCTCGACCATACCCAACCACCGATTGCTTGACTTGCAAAGGGGTATATTCTGCAATCGTCAAGCCGGCTATATGACCCGCCAGCAGGATGACACCGCGCGCTTCCGCCACTCGAATGCCTGTGGTTTGGTTGGTGTTAAAAAAGAGTTCTTCCACCGCCATCTCTTGGGGATGATATTTTCGGATGATGTCGGTCAATTGGCGGTAAATCTCAGCCAAGCGTTGCTCCGTTGTCATTTCCTTGGGTGTCGTGATGGAACCAAACGCCAAGGGGATAAATTTATTCCCTTTATATTCAACAACTCCCCATCCAACGATAGCGATACCTGGGTCAATGCCCAAAATAATCATAGAACTCTCCTTTCTTCAAAGCGCTATATCTCTCCAAAGTAATATAATACCACAAAAACAGGAATAAGTCAAACAAAATATTCAATATCAGGAAAACTTTTTTCTCGTTTTTCCTGTCATCGTGCGAACACTTGTCAAAAGTAACAAAAATAAGGAAAGCTATTGACATCCATTAGAATTATTTATATAATATTGACAAACAATTTGGATGCTTATGCGTCCCAAAGAAGGAGAACACGTATGCGAAAATTCCATTCTTCCCTTTTGCGATTGCTTTGCCTGCTTCTGGCGACCATGCTGATGGTTGCTGCTTTTGGTTGCGGCCAAGCAGACACAACAGACAAGCCGGATCAACCCTCGGGAGAGACGCCGGACGACTTGCCGGGTGAGACCCCGGAACCGGAGGTGCTGATTCAAATGATCAAAGACGGTGTACTGACACACAAAGTCATTCGTCCGGAAATTTTCTCGAGCGACATGAAAAAAAGTGTTGTCAATCTTTGCACCGCAATCAAAAACAAAGCAAATCTCAAGAAGGTAGAAATCTCGGATGACTACGTCAACCGCGGCGAAGCCGTTCCTACCGATACTCCGGAGATTTTGGTTGGTCTGACCAACCGTCAGGAAAGTATTGATGCTCACGCTCAACTGAGCGAAAACGAGTATATCATCGCGTTCATCAATAACCGTCTTGTCATTGTCGGTTACGACGATGCAGCAACGGCTGAAGCAATCAACTACTTCATTGCCACCATCTTGGAAACCGGCGGAAAGGAGGGCTCTTTGGAAATTTCCGAAAGCCTTGCGATCAAGAACTCTTTTATCCCCCCTATCGTCAATCCTTTTGACCCCAATCTTCCCATTTATCCCGATCAAAACAAGCCTACGACAACGCCGCTGGACTATGTCAAGCCCACGTATATCCTCAAAGATGGCATGTACGTTCAGGAATACAAGGGGTTGGAAATCGATGGTGTCAAAACTACCTTCCAAACCAGCACCATGTACTCTGAATTGTACGGCATTCATTCCAACTCTGTCATGGTTTATTCCACAGAGTACAAAAATTTTGCCGATTGGTACAAACCGGGTACATACGTTGTGGACATGATGATCGCCATCAATCGCGCCACGCAGGAATACGTAACCAAATACAGCCGTCAGGATGACATCCAAACGACCTCGTCCGGCAACTATTTGGAGCACCCCGCAGGCGGTTCCTATTACATGGTTCCCACCGAGCGTTGGATTGAATACGTTTGGGACTATATGCTGGCTCCCGTCATTACGGCTTGCCATCCCCAGTCCATCGCGCTTGAGGAACCCGAAATGTGGGCCTCCTCCGGTTACTCCAATTCCTTCAAGCAGGAATGGAAAGCATATTACGGTGAAGAGTGGCAAAATCCCGCCTCCTCTGCCGAGAATATGCTCAAGGCCAATTTGCTCAAGACGTATCTGTTTGAACGTATCATTACCGAGTTGTCCGCTCGCGTTAAGGAATTGTCTCCTACCACGCAGTTGTATATCGCCACTCACAGTACCGTTAACTACTCTGACTGGGGGATCGATGCCGGCTTGAATCACTACGTTGCCACCGGCGCGCTCGACGGTGTCATCGGCCAGACATGGGCTGATACGCACAACACCGCATTCCCCTTCCGCGGTACCAACTTCACCGACAACTTTACCAACGCTTTCATCGAATATTCCTCTTACGTTGATTCCGTTGAAGGTCTCAACTTCTATGCACTGGCCGACCCCATGATGGATAACGAAAACGCAACCGAAGAGGATTGTCAATATTTCTACCGTCAGTCCATTGCGGCTACGCTGTTGCAGCCTGAGATTAACCGTTTCCAGATTCTTCCTTGGGTTAACCGCGCTTATGCCAACGTTTCTAACAATTACAAGACCATTCAGTCTCAAATCTTTGAAGCACTCAATCAAGTGGGCGGTCTGCCTGTGACCGTTGAAGCAGGTACTCCCGGCATCACATACCTCATTTCCGACTCGCTGTCCTGGATGAACACCGGCGATGGTTGGGCCTTCAATACCACCGACGGTCTGTACGGTGTATTGGCGCCTCTGGTTCGCGACGGTATCCCCGCAAAGATGAAATCTATGGATCAGATTGAATCGGCCGCTGACTTGGAGGGCGTTACCCTTTTGATCGTCAGCTTCGACTCCAATGTTCCTCTGAGTGAAAAAATCAATATTGCGATTGCCGATTGGGTCAAAGCGGGAGGTACGTTGCTGTTCCTGTCCGGTGCCAATGAATATTGGAACGTGGAGGACTATTTCTTCTGGAAAGAAGACGGCACACCCTTGAACAACCTGCTCAAGCATCTCGGATTGGATTACATCACAACCACGTCCGTTTCTACGGGAGATTTCACCGCCGAAGACTCGGCACTGGAGGAATGTTTCAGCGGTGAACGCCTGAATGCAGCCTACCGTAAGGCCGCGATTGCCTTTGAAGGCGCAGATTATCCCATTTTGAAGGTTGGCGACAGCGTAATCGGTATCGATGAAACGGTCGGCAAGGGTAGCTTCATTGCCATCGGTATTCCTTCTGCTTACTACGGCAACAACGCGTTTGGTCCGGAGATGATTCGCGCATTGACGGATTACGCCCTCAGCTATACTGACTATGATTACTGCCAGCAAGATTTGATGGTTGTCCGTCGCGGCAACGTCGTGGCTGCTCACGCCTACAACTACGATCAGACGTTGACGGGTTCTTACATCAATCTGTACAGCGCAGAATTGACTATCCTTCAAAATCCCACTATTGCCAAAGACGATAGTGCCGTATTGTACGATGTTTCCAATTTGGATCTCTCCGTGCCTCGTCTTGCTTTCACCGCTGGACGCATCCAAGAAGGTTCCTTGACAGAAACGGCAAATCAGATGTCTTATACGGTCACCAGTGCGGGTAATACCATTATTTCCAATCGCATCTTGCTTCCTAAAGGTATCTATCCCGACAGCATCGAGGTTGTCAACACCGCAACTTCTGCCGAGACAATCCTTTTGAAGTGCGTGTACGACGAAAAGAGCCACTCTGTCCTTCTGATGTTCGACGGTGGCACCACGCCTCAAAAGGTAACCGTAACATTCGGTAGCGACAAGGATGCCATGGACTACAATAACGTGCAATACGCGGAAGCTGTTATTTTGACCAACGATCAGGGTCAGGACAAGGACTACTTGATTCAAAACACCGCCTCTGCCAATTCCGGTGTCCGTTATTGCGACAACGCCGGTGTTTTGGTGTACAAGTTCGATCTGTACGATTATGAACAAGCAGCCTATTACTTCAACATTTGTCAGAATTACATCTTTGAAATTTCCGGTGACGGAGAGAATTGGACGCTGATTGCCGACTATTCCGAAGGCGGAAAGGTCAACCGCATCACCAATGCTGACAACGCAACCATCATCGCCATCTATCCCGAACAGTATGAGCAGTTGGATAGAGATCTTTATGTTCGTTTGCGTAACACAAGTACGGTAGGCGGTCACGGCGGTGCCATTTCCCGCATCACCATTCGCTATACCGTAGACGAAGCAGACGCTCCAGCTATCAACCAAGCACCTGGCAAAAACAATACATCCAGAGAAAATATCCCCTCCAAGGGTCAGAACACCTCCGATGAGAGCAAGTATTTGGTCTCTACCAAGGACGGTATTTCCACCTACAAGAGAACGGTCGCAACCAATTCGAACGGTGCTGACTTGGAATTCTTGGAGTACAACACCGCCAGCGCCAACGCAGGACTCCGCTATTGTGATAACAACGGACAACTCGTTTATCTGTTTGATCTCAGTGACAAATTGAGCGCTGTTTACACGTTCTTGCTGTCTCAAAATTACATTTTGGAAGCCAGTGCAGACGGTGAAAATTATCAGATCATAGCCGACTACTCCGAGGGCGGAAAAGTTCCTCACCTGACCACCGGCGGCAATAATATCGAACTCTCCGTCGATATGTTCGATTATGCCGGCGAGAGCGGTGTCGTTTATATCCGCTTGCGCAACTCCAACCCCTCTATGGGTTGGGGCGGCAGTATTCATCAATTTGTGATGGAATACACCAAAGAAGCGAAGTAAAAATTCAGCCCAAAAGGGCGGATGCACGTGTGCATCCGCCCTGATTTTTTATTATTTCATCATTTCAAGAAACCGTTGACAATTTGTTCTTCCGCTTCTTTTTCGGTCAATCCCAGCGTCATCAGCTTCATCAGCTGCTCGCCCGCGATCTTACCGATCGCCGCCTCATGAATCAGGCTGGCATCTACATGGCTGGCCGTAATCTCGGGGATGGCGCTGACAAGAGCATCGTCCATGATGATGGCATCACATTCGGAGTGACCCGTGCAGCGATTGTTTCCCTTGACGTTAGAACGGAAGATCTGACGCGACCGATCCTTTGCAACTGAACGGGAAATGAGGTGGCAAGCACAATCCTCACCATCCATATCGATGGTAAAGTCGGTTTCCGCCAACTGTTCACCATGTGTCATGATCTTCTCACGGACAGTCAAAGACGCACCGTCGGCCAACTTTGCTGTGGTCTTACGAGACGTAGAATCAATGCCCTTGATTTGGGTGGATTCCATCTCCATTTCCGCGCCCTCGGCCAGTTCAATCACGGTCGTAGGATTCATAATCTTACCGCCAATGCCGTCACCGTCGCCATAGTGCTTTTCAATATAGCGAATGCGGGCATTCTTTCCCACAAAGAACGAATGGATACCGTCATGGGAGGAATCTTGATCACCGCAGTTATGAATGCCGCAACCCGCGATAATGGTGACGTCGGCATCCTCGCCAATGATAAAGTCGTTGTACACCATCTCCTTCA
The DNA here is from genome assembly GCA_045631585.1 of Eubacteriales bacterium. Lineage (GTDB taxonomy): Bacteria > Bacillota > Clostridia > Oscillospirales > CAG-272 > SIG644. The sequence continues at coordinate 7,631 of JAZQUX010000299.1, forward strand.
AGCCGTGCTGGCTGATGATAACGGGAATGTGTACGCTCTCATTTTTGGTGCCGGGTTTGATGATGATATCTATGCCGGGCTTGTCCGTTTTGGTTACAATATCAATATTAGCCGTGGTGGAGCGACCGGCACTTTCGCCGTTGGCGCGAATATTGTATGCGCCCTTGGGTACGTTTTCCAGGTCGGCAACCTCGCGGAGCAGTTGCTTTTGAATTTCATTTAAGCTCATAGCAATGCCCTCCTTACGACAGTTTTTGGAGCAGCGTGGGGCACGCCGTCGAGGAACGGAGCAATTCGGGCAGAACCTCGTCCTTGGTTCCGACCGCCGAGATCT
>JAZQUX010000300.1:0-8915 GCA_045631585.1 Eubacteriales bacterium
TGTAGGTATTGGGGGTGTTGATGGCGCTGAGCACGCGGTAGTTTTCATCCAGCACCGCCGAGGTCTGCATATAGTCACCGACGACGCGCTGTTTGAGCATATTCAACACTCTTTGTGCGATGTCCTCGTGTCCGGTCTCCGCCAGCGCACGGCAAACGTCGATACCGGTAACGCCACGCTTGAGCATATCCTCGCAGGCAATGAGGTCGGCGGGAACATCGCGGTTCAGCGTATCCTTGGAGCCGTGGGCGTAGACAACCGCTTCCACCTGCTCGTCCGTGATCTCGGTCAGTCCCAGATAACGGAAGACGGATTGAACAGCCTTAGCCGCTTTGCGGCGCACCGCGATGACGTCTTCTTCCAAAACGGGGCGCAAGCCGCCGTCCACCTGCAAGTCGCGTTGCAGCACGTTGTAATCGTCAAAGTCCTCGGCATCGAAGTTGGAACCGGCGAACATATTGTCGTAGTTGGGCTCTGCCGCGTAGCCCGAGAAGATGAAATCAGTACCGGGCATCAATTCGAGCAGGGTTCTCGTTGTGCGGCGAGCAGGGGAGTTGGAGAAGCTTTGGTCGTTACCCGACGCACACTCCAAGCCAAGCAGCGTTGCCACCAGGTTCTCACCTAACACCTCGCGGATGCCGGCGGGAACCGACGCGGGAACGGCAATACAGCTGATCGCACCGTTCTGCGTACCCTGCGAGCCTGCGCCCTTGGTCACGTACAAGCAACGGCATTCCAGATACAGCATGGATTTCTTTTCGCTGTATCCCATCAAAACCTCAGAGCCTGCACCCGAGGTAAAGCGAACCTTCAGACCGCGAGAAGCGTAAGCGGAGTTGAGGAACGCCTTGGAATAAGGCGTATCGTCACCGTCCACGAATACCTTTTCGGTGCCGTACACGGAAACGGTTTCAGCATAGGTGGTCAGACCGCGGATGCCCAGATCCAACTCGGTCGCCTCCTCGGAGGAGCACTGAGTCAAAACACCGGGACGGCCTGCCTGCGAGCCGATCAGAATAGCCATCGCAGAGAAGGGCGCGTAACGGGCGATACCCATGGTCGTTTCCTCCTCGGCAAACCCGCGGAGTGCGCCTTCGGCCGCGTCGGCCGCCAGCTGTACGGGATCATCCTTGAGGTTGGTGATATGCGCCTGATTGAAGGGGCGAAGACGGGCGCGCATTTTCTGCATACCCATCATCAATTCGACCACGTTGAGGTGGCCGATGACCTCTGCCATCTTGGCGGGTGAAATACCCGAGCAGATCTTCAAAATTTCTTTTCTCGGCACATGGATATCAACAATCTTTCTTGCGATTTCCAGCGAGGGAATGGACATGGATACAGGGGCGCGTTGGATGTTGATCGCATGGTCAGCGATAAAGGTATCGATAAAGTCGAAATCCTTTCTCGCTTTGCCGTCCAGCTCAACAATTTTGCCGCCGCTGATTTTAATGGAAGGCTTGGGATCATAAGGGCTGTGCATCGCGACAAAGCCCATCTCGGGCCATTCGCTGATATAGCCATCCAGGTTAACGGGACGCGCGTCAAGCGCCTCAAATCTCTTGGATCGTTTCATGGTGAACAGTTCCTTTCCGTTGCAGTTGTCGCGCGTATGTATACGCGTACGCGCGCGTATGAAGACGAGGAAACCGCGCCTTCCGGGCACAATTTCCGATCGTAATATTCTAATCTTCTATATTATACTATAATTCTTCAAAAAAGTCAATCCGAAGACACACAAAATCCTGCACAAATCTTTGGCAAGTTCTGAGCGTTTTTCTCTGTTTTTGTTGGGCATTTTGCCCGCGACGCATATTCTTTTTGGCCTTGGCATAGGATGTTACGAGGTGATGTAAGGTGCGCCCGCTTTCTTTTTTGAATACAGAAAAAAATAATATTTTTATATTTATCATCACATTATTACTGCTATTCGGATCTCTTTCTATGACGTCTTGTGAAGGCCGGCAGACGCCAAGTGCGCTCGAGGTCATGTTGGCTATGACTGACGCATCAACCGACACGGCGGCAGGAGATCTTTACCTTCTGCCGGGTGCGCATTCTTTGATCGAAACCGGGCGTGCGGAGGAGCGTAAGATTTACGCAAGATGCGCCAATCGCGAATTGCTGTCAGCCGCTTTTTTCGACACTCGCTCTGACGGTGAAAATGCCAATATAGATCAACGATTGCAAGGCATTTTGGATGATGGCGCGCTCTACTTATCCACCACCGCATCCCCAGAGCAATACATTGTCCTCCACTGTATCAGCCGAGGAGATACCACCGACGTTGCCCTGCTTTTAGAGGGTCGCTTGGAGACACTTCGCAGGCAGTACCGCCACACGGAATGGGAACAAATGGTGGAATCCGCGCAAATCCTGATCATCAAAAAATACGTACTTCTTATCATCTCTTCCCACCAAGAAAACGCCATAAAAGCCGCGGAAAAAATCATAAGATAGAAATAATATATTGAAAAAACAAAAGCAGGGCAACTATCGTGCCCCGCTATCAGAAAAAGCCGCCAATCCAATAAATGACGCCCCACACAGCCCCCGCCAGCGTACCATACAAAAGGACGGGGCCTGCCACCGTAAAGATCTTGGCGCCCACACCCGGCACCCATCCCTCGGCCTTACAGTCGATGGCGGGCGAGGCGATGGCGTTGGCAAATCCGGTAATGGGCACCAGCGTCCCCGCGCCCGCAAACTTGGCCAGCTTCACAAACCAGCCAAGCCCCGTCAGCAAAGCAGCCAGCGCCACCAGCGTTACGGCCGTCAAGGTGGAGGCGTCCTCTCGTTCCATTCCCCAACTCTGATATAGCATCGTCAGCCCCTGACCCAGCGTGCAGATGGCACCTCCGACCAAAAAAGCGCGCAGGCAATCCTTGAGGATGGGGGATTGGGGGGCGTGCTTCTCGGCGTATTTCACATACGTTTGTTTGTCCATAATTTTTCCCTTTCGCCTTTGAAATCTTTTCCCCATTAGCATGATACGCCGCCCCTTTATTTATGCACTCAAGGCCCAAAGCAGAACTCGGCAACGCCTCTTTGACAAGGAGGCGTTGCCTTTGCTATACAAAAAATTGTCAAAGCCCCTTGATTTTATCTAAAGAATATATTATAATTATACTGTATGTCTATATTTTTGCTTGTTTATTAGGAAAGGAGCCCGCCATGAAACGAGTTTCCAAACACAATTACTATCTTGATATTGCCCAGACCGTTGCCGAGAGAAGCACTTGTATGCGCAAAAAATACGGCGCCATCATCGTCAAGGACGACGTCATCATTGCCACCGGATACAACGGTGCCCCTCGCGGCCGCCAGAACTGCACCGACTTGAATTTCTGCATGCGCGAAAAGCTGCAGATTCCTCGCGGTGAGCGCTACGAAATGTGCCGTTCCGTCCACGCAGAAGCCAATGCCATTATTGCCGCTCCCCGCGATCAAATGTTGGGCGCGACGCTGTATCAAACCTGTGTTGATCCCGCCAGCGGTGACATCATCGGTGATATCTGCTCTTGCATGATGTGCAAGCGCATGGTCATCAATGCCGGCATCACCACCGTAATCTTTCGCGACACCAAAGACGATTTCCATATCGTCAATGTACAAGACTGGATCGACGACGATGACTCTTTGAGTGGAAAATTCGGTTATTAACCCTGTTTGGAAAGGATCGTTATGTTTTCTCACCACACCATACGTGCATGGCGCGCCACCCTCGCCCTGACTCTGGCGCTGACCTGTTTGTTCTCGCTGTTTTCCTGCGGCTCGGGTCTGCACACCATCACCACAACGGGCAACCAGTACTTCGACAAAGAAACCGATACCACCTACACCGCCCTGCCCGCCTCGTACGAGCCCATCGCCAGCGGTGAGGAATACGGCGAATTGAATCTGTCGGGCATGACTTACGTTCTGCACGAAATCGCCGGTCTTGCCCCCACGGACTATCTCTGTTCCGTGTACGGTGACGTCTACCACGACAAAGATATCGACTTCCCTACCTTCGACCGCTGGGAGTTGACCTCTGCCATCGTCTGCAACGATGCCGCGATTGTCGTGTCGCTGTTGACCTTGGATCCCACCAACACAACGCACGCGTCCATTTTGAATGATCTCAAACAGCGCTGGGATCACGACAATTCCGTCAGCTACCCGTCCTATTTGGATCCTGCGCGCGCCCACACTTTGCGCTTCACCAGCAATACCGCTCCCGGCCTTTATTATTCCGTCAAGCTGTTGGAATACAGCGAGGACGTATATGACGTGATCGTAACCGATGCCGGAGAAGAGGTCGAAGTCAATCTCGGCCGCTATTTCTTGTATGACCGCTACAGCAAGCGTTGCGTTGCAATTTCCAACGATATTTTCCGTCTGCTCGACGGTGACATTGCCGAGGGTGAGGAGAATCCCGCCTCATGAACATTGTTCGTCTTGCCACAGAACACCTTTCGGACGTAGCCGTCATAGAACAGCGTTGTTTTCCGGACGAGCCCTGGAGCAAACAAGCATTGGAGATTCTGTGCCGCGATCACGGCATGGGATTTGCCGCTGTGAGCGACGAAGGGCGAGTGGTTAGCTATGTCGGCATGACCTATGCCGCCGACGAAGGCTCTATCACCAACGTGGCTACCCATCCCGATGCCCGTCGGCAAGGATTGGGACGCGCCGTCGTGTCGGCATTGCTGGACGAAGCCGCCAAACGCGCATTGGCGTTCGTCTATCTGGAAGTGCGCGTATCGAACGACCCGGCCATCGCGCTGTACCAATCTCTGGGTTTTGAAACCGTCGGAACCAGAAAAAATTTCTATCGCCATCCAACCGAGGACGCGCTGCTGATGCGAGCCTCAATACCACAAGAATGATCAACAAAGGATTGAATGTTATGTACGTTTTGGGAATGGAAAGTTCTTGCGACGAAACCTCTGCCGCCATTGTTCGAATGGACGGAGAGACACGCGAGATCTGTGCCAACATTGTTGCCTCTCAAATTGATACTCACCGCTTGTACGGCGGCGTTGTCCCGGAGATTGCCAGCCGCGCGCACGTCGAGGCCATCAGCCGCATTACTTATGAAGCACTGCAGACGGCGGGATTATCGCTTTCCGATATTGGCGCCGTCGCCGTCACCTCCCACCCCGGGCTGATCGGCGCATTGCTTGTCGGCGTCAATTTTGCCAAATCTCTGGCCTTTTCGCACCGCATCCCCTTGGTGTCGGTCAACCATATTCACGCCCACGTTGCGGCCGCATATTTGGCCGATCCCACCCTTCGCCCGCCTTTTTTGGCGCTGGTCATCTCGGGCGGTCACACCTCGCTTTACCGCGTGCACGACGAGATCACGTTGGAAGAAATCGGTGCCACACGCGATGATGCGGCCGGCGAAGCGTTCGACAAGATCGGGCGCGTGATCGGTCTGCCCTATCCCGGCGGCGCGGCCCTGGACAAGCTGGCCTACGAAGGCAATAAAAAAGCGTTCGTCCTTCCCTCCCCGGCGCTGGCCGGCGAGGAGCTTGCCTTTTCCTTTAGCGGTTTGAAAACAGCCGCTCTGAATCTGATCAATTCGGCAAACCAGCGCGGTGACACCATTGACCGCGCCGATTTAGCCGCATCCTATACCGCTACCATCGTCAAGGCCATTGAGAAAAAGGTCGATCAGGCTCTGTCGCAAACCGGTGAGAAAACGCTGGTCATGGCCGGCGGTGTCGCCGCCAACTCCCACTTGCGCACCGCTCTTGGTCGGCTGTGCCAAAAGCGCGGCGTCAAGCTGATTGCCCCGCCCCTTTCTTTGTGCGGAGATAACGGTGCCATGGTTGCCGCGGCGGGTTATTTCCAGTATGCCGCAGGACGGCTGTCCGACACCTCGCTCAACGCCAGCGCCAGTGACGTCATGGCAGGCGAATAATCATCCCCCCCATTTTTTTGCAAGGAGATGCCAAACATGAACAACGATATCAATGTAAAAGAAGAATCATTTGCTCTTGAGAAAAGCATTCCCGAAACCGAACGCCCCAACGTATCCCAAGCTGTCATTAAGCGCTTGCCCCGCTACTTCCGCTATTTGCGCGAATTGTTGCGAGAGGGGAAAATGCGTATCAGCTCGGGGGAATTGTCGGCGCGCATGAATATTACCGCCTCGCAGATTCGTCAAGACCTGAACTGCTTTGGCGGCTTCGGCCAGCAGGGTTATGGCTATAACGTCAACTATCTGTACGCCAAAATTTGTGAAATTCTCGGTGTTGGTGCCGGTCTGACCGCCATTGTCATCGGCATCGGTGACCTCGGCCGTGCCCTCGTCCGCTCTACTATGTTCGAAAAGCGCGGCGTGGATATCATTGGCCTTTTCGACGTCAACCCCAACCTGATCGGCAAGCCCTTTGGCGATTTGTCCGTGCTTCACATGGATACCCTCGCTGAATTTTGCGAGAAGAACACGGTGGATTTTGCCGTGCTGACGCTTCCCAAGGGTGCGACGCTGGAGGTCTCCGAGCAGCTGTTGAAGCTGGGCGTACGCGGGCTTTGGAACTTTACAGGTGCCGAGCTGCCCTTTGACGATGACATCATCATTGTTGAAAACGTCCACCTGGGCGACTCGCTGATGACGCTCAATTACAAGCTGTGCGCCAACGGCCGCGATTCCGCGGATCAAGATTGACCACAAGGAGAATTCTTTAATGAAATATAAATTACATTACGGTACCGGCATCGTTGCTCTGCCCGAGGCAATTCTTGATCGCCTGGCAGAAATAGACGGCAACCTTGTCAAAGTGCTCCTTTGCCTTGCCGCCGGCAAACACTCTTCCAAAGAAAAAATAGCCACCGAAGCCGGATGCGACGCCATCACGGTGGAGCGCGCGTTGGCCTACTTTGAAGGTGCCGGCCTTTTGACACTCACCGATGCACCTTCCCACAAAAAGAGCACGGTCAAGGAGACTGAATCCATCGATCCCCCCACCGTCCCGGAGCCTGCTCCTGTTGTACTTACAACAGATTCCGCCGCGGCTGTGACCACACCCAAATCCATCTCCTTGCCCCGCTACTCGACGGAGGAGCTGGTCACCCTGCTCGAAAAACGCCGCGAGTTGGCATCCTTGGTGGACGAGTGCACCCGCATTTTCGGCAAGGTGTTCAGCACGCATGAGACGAGCATTCTGCTTGGCATCGTGGATTATTTGTGCGTTGACAGCGGCTATCTGCTGTTGCTCATGGCCCACTGCGTCAAGATGGGCAAAAAGAGCGTCCGCTATCTGGAAAAGCTGGCCTTTTCGTTGTACGACGACGGCGTGACTTCCCTGCCCGAATTGCAGGAGTGTCTTAAAAAGCGCGAGGCGCTCAACGAGATAGAAGGAAACATTCGCACGCTGTTCGGCATCAGTGGTCGTGCCCTGACCACAAAAGAACGCCGCTTGATCGACGCATGGCTGTTTACTCTCCATTATGACATGGAGATCATCACCCGCGCGTATGAAATCACCGTGGATGCCATCGGAAAAGCATCCATCCCTTACACCAACTCCATTTTGGAGCGCTGGGCGGCCGCAGGGCTTCGCACCATGGCCGAAATAGACGCGGCCGAGCAAGAACGCGCCCAAGCCCCCGCAAGCAATCCTACACCGGGCAATAGCTTTGATACAGACACCTTCTTCGATGCCGCCCTCAAGCGCAGCTTCGGGGAGGATTACGAGACGAAAAAGAAGTAAAAATCCATCAAACGCGCCCTGTAGCGCACTCGCTCTTACCATCGTTCAAGCAGACCAACATCACACAGGAGGTTGTCATGCCATACAATCAGCAAAATTACCGCCGCATCCGGCAGGAATATGAAACCAAATATCTGCGCGCTCGCGAGGATGCCGAACGGCGCCGCCGTGAGATTGAGCTTCTCATTCCCGAAGTGCTTGCCATCCATCGCGAGCTTTCGGGCGTGGGCCTCGAAATCATGCGCGCGTCCTTGGAATATGCCGGCGACGATGCCGCCCGCGAGGCCGCCATCGCCACGCTCAGAGCCAAGAACGAATCCCTGTTGTCTCGCCGCGCGGAGCTGTTGACCCATGCCGGCTATCCGGCCAATTATACTGAACTGCGCTATGAATGCGACCAGTGCAACGACACCGGCTTTTTGAACGATTCCTCCATGTGCGAGTGTATGAAATCTCAGCTTCGCATGGCAGGCTATCAGACCTCGGGGCTGGGAAATCTGCTCCGTACGCAACGCTTTGATAACTATTCGCTCGATTACTTCCGAAACGATGAGAGAAGCTATCGCACCATGTCCGCCGTCGTTCGTATGTTGCGCGAGTGGGCGGCCGGCTTCACCCTTGGCGATGCGATGCATCCCGCCAGCGAAAATTTGCTTTTGATGGGTGGCACGGGACTTGGCAAAACGCACCTATCCACGGCCATCGCCAAAACGGTGCTGGATGGCGGTCACGACGTGCTGTACACAACAGCCGTCGGCATGGTCTCCGCCTTTGAAGCCGAACGATTTGGCAATAGCATCGGGCCTTCCGAAGAATCCAACCTTGACCGCTACTATAACGTTGATTTGTTGATCATCGATGATCTTGGCACGGAAGTGTCCAACCAGTTTACCGTATCGGCACTTTACAATGTCATCAACACCCGCATGAACCTGCGCCGTCCGACCATCATCAGCACCAACCTGATGCAAGAGGAACTACGCCGCCGTTACTGGGACCGAATTACCAGCCGCCTGTTTGGCGAATACCGCGTGCTTTTGTTCCTCGGAACCGACGTCCGCGCCCAAAAAGTCCGTGAGGGGCTTAAATGATCCATCCGCAATATAACAAAAGGGAGAACTCCTCAGTTCTCCCTTTTTGCTTGTCAGCTCTCCAGTTGTTTTCCCAAAAATCAAGTCGGATCGTAGCCATGTCGTTCTGTGAGCCAAG
>JAZQUX010000301.1:0-2657 GCA_045631585.1 Eubacteriales bacterium
GCCTTTGGCTTTCTGATCATTCCTACGCTGATCGGTATGGCGAATCAGTCCAAACTGCCGGACCGCTGCCTGGATTTTGTATCTTCCAGAATCGCCATGCAGAACTCGCTGTGTCAGGTGTATGCAGAGGCGAAGTGATATTTGGCAAAGAAGACGGCAGATCATTAAAAATCAAAATGTTTCAAGGAAAAAGGTAAAGAGCATGGTAGAGATTAGATTGGTTGTAGATGAAATTGATTATAGTGGGATCGCAAAATTAGTGATGCCGATCGTTAAAGAAAAGTTAGCCGAGCAAAACAAAGGCCTTGGAAAAATAATTGGCAAGCACGTGCCGGAAGCAGCCATGAGTGGCGCTTTGAACGGTTTGCTCCAATTTATGACTCCAACGCAAAGAGATGATATTGTCATCAAACTGATTGCAAAGTATGATGACAAAATTATTGATATTCTTCAGAACACAGCAATTGCCAACGGAGTTAAACTGGAACTAAAGGATCTATCAGTTACTCGTATCGATGAGATAAAATCGAATAAAACTGGAGAGCGATAGAAAGCAAGATTCGAGTAGCCATTCGATAAATTCACTTGAGTAAGAGAGGCTTGAAATGGATTTGAAAATTCAACAAACACTTCCGCCGACTGCAAACGGAATCTTTACCGTCTGGGCTCCGGGATGTACTTCGGCAGCTCTCTTTTGGGCGAATGAAAGCGGGGCGCTGAAGGATTGGACTTGCTTTGCTCGTTTGCCCATTACGTCGGGCGGAGAGGGAATATTCGTTTTTGAGGGTTCACATGCGATTCCGCCGGAAGCAACCCATGTTTATGCAAAGGCGATCCGTACTGATCTTACATACGAAGAAACGTTACAGGTGATACCTTTCCAAGAAAAGCGATGCGAAGATGCTTCGCTTATAAAATGTGTTGTCTTCAGCGATTTACATCTTTCCACAAAGGATTGGAAGGTGCGCCGTGCTCTGAGGTCAGCTGCGCAAGCGGACTGCGTATTGCTTGCGGGAGATATGACCAATGACGGCACACCGGAGCAGATAGCGCATTTTTATCAATGCGCAAATGAAATTTTGCCGAATATACCGATTTTGCCCATCGTGGGCAATCACGACATTCCGAAAAATCCGATTCCGCAAGTGATGGATGGAATATGTGATTACTACTCGTTGCAAAATTCGTTTTTACAGAAGGCTGAGCAAATGGGATGGTCGGCAGAGTGTGATCCAAACGGTGCGTACGTTGCTTCTTTCGGCAACCTTGAAATCATAGGATTGAACGCAGTATCGCATTGGCGCAAATTTACTTTTGAAGCGGGAGAGCAACTTGATTGGCTTGATGATCATTTGAAAAACACCTCAGCGAAGCACAAAATACTTCTGTGCCACGCGCCGCTTCTCGACCATGCCTTTCATAGCCCGAAACAGCCGTATTTGAGCAGAAACAAGCAGGTGCAGGAAATTTTGGATGCGCACGGGAATATCATTTATCTTTCCGGACACACGCACTATTCGCTGAACTGTTCGTTCGGATGTACTGAAAAAGATATCAATGGAAATATTTATATCAACACGGGAAGCGTTTGTCCGACCCTGATGTTATCCGATGAGACGCTGCAAGACGAGGAATGGATCGAGGGAAATGGGATAGAGTTGAATTTTTATGATGATTGTATCGAGATTGTCGGATTTTCATTGAAAAGCAAAAAGAAATTTAGCCGAGGCTATTACCGCTTCGAAAAGCAACTGTGAAAATTCTGTCATCCTTGAATAACGATACGGATGCGGCGCTGGGTGAGAACCCCTATGAATGTTCAAAGTATAACTCTTGAATATGTCATGCCGCGTTTTGTGCCGGAAACGGTTTTCAAAACGCGGCATTTTGTTGTGGTAAAATGAAGTCACAAAAGGAAAGCACGGCAACAAAGAGAAGCCGGAAACACTTTTCAAAATGTGAAGAACCAATGTGATACAATGGAGTCACAAAAGGAAAGCACGGCAACAAAAGAAGCCGGAAACGCTTTTCAAAACGTGACGATCCGATGTGATACAATGGATTCACAAAAGGAAAGCTCGGCACTAAAGAGAGGCCGGAAACGCTTTTCAAAACGTGACGATCCGATGTGATACAATGGATTCACAAAAGGAAAGCACGGCACCAAGGGACACCGGAAACGCTTTTCAAAACGTGATAAACCAATGTGATACAATGGAGTCACAAAAGGAAAACAACAAAAATCAAACAAAAAAAGGAGAAACATCATGAAAAAGAGAATTATCGTGTGTAACACCACTTCCGAGCAAGAGATCATCCACGCAGCAAGAAATTATTTCCTGTCCAAGGATTTTGAGGTGCAGGATGTTGTCGCCGAGAGCGGCGAGATTGGCCTGCAGGCCAGAAAAAGCAGTTGGCTTCGCAATTGCTCCGGCACCTCCTACGCGCTGCAGGTGTTGGTCAAGAAGCAGACGGATAACTCCTACGTGGTTACCGCCGGCTGGGGTGAATGGTTCAAGAAGGGCACGGTTGCCTTTGTTGCTACCTTCGTCGCCTTTGGCTTTCTGATCATTCCTACGCTGATCGGTATGGCGAATCAGTCCAAACTGCCGGACCGCTGCCTGGATTTTGTATCTTCCAGAATCGCCATGCAGAAC
>JAZQUX010000302.1:0-2065 GCA_045631585.1 Eubacteriales bacterium
CACCTGTTCGTCCAACGCTCTTTCGAAATCAGCGCCATACTTCTCGACCGCAACCCAGTATCGAGGCACACCTCCCCACACAGAATACATTTTCACAGCATCAATTGCGGATTCAAGGTGCAATGCCTCACTGATATATCCGATAGAAATAGGCTGCAGTTTTATTTTTTCATCCACCCTGCCGTAAAGCGGCGAATCCGCATCAAGAACCAATCCTTGCATCATGTGCTGAACAGAACCGGCTATGGCACAAACAATGCCGCAACGTGACTTTTCACCATCAATCCAATTTTGCAGCACAGAAGCTATTGATGCGTCAACCTCTACCCAATACGGGAACTCGTCCATCACTAAAGGACCGTGCCAATCCTCAGCTATCGCCCTATTGGTCAACGCCTCGAAAAGGCTCTTCCACGTTGGATAAATGACATCGGCGAATCCTGAAAACCTCTCCGCCAGAGCAAGTGCAAAAGAAGAGCGTTGAAGGGTTGCAAGAGATTGATCCGCTACTGTATATATCCCATTGAATTTTCGACACCATTCTTTAAGCAATTCGGATTTACCTATTCGTCTTCGACCCCAAATGGCAGCAAAACCTCCCTTGCGCTCAAGAATCAACCTCTCAAGCCGCGCCATCTCTTTTTTTCTGTCAATAAAATTCATGAACAAATTATACCAAAAATTATAATACTTTATTTCATAATAATTACAAACTGTCGCGTGGATTTCAAAAGCGGAATTTTTGTGGAGAGCAAAAGCGGAAAGGATTCTTCTCTTTCCGCATCTGTTTTCATCCTTTCCGAACCTTGGGATTGTTGCTGAAAAGGATGACCGGGCGCACGTCATGCTCAGGTTTTTTCAACACCGCCGACAGAGTGCCGTCAATATGGTGACACAGCCAAACCTTCGTCCCGTTAGCGCATTCCGTCGGGCAGAAACGCCCGTCTAGAAGAATACGACCGCGAGGGCCTACAACCGCACGCGTCCACTCCGACCAGATAAGTTCCCACCACCCGTCTTGTGGTATCGCCCTCAATTTGCTGCGTCCTTCCGCAATCGCCTTCCCCCATGCCTCTTGTGGCGCCATGCCTATTTCCCGGTGAAGTTCAAAGCCATTGCGATAGTCGACAAGGCGCTCGACATGATCGTTGATATCGTCCATCGACTCACACATATCGATTCCTTCCCGCTCAAAATATGCCGGTAGACGATCCTGCCAGACAATGTGTATCCGCTCAATTTTCCCCTTGGACTCTGGCGAGTTCGCGAACACGAATGAAATGTCGTAGAATTTCAGTCTCCGCCCAAGCTGTGTCAGCGACCCGTCCTCGCCGCGAAAGAATCCCGCTTTGTCCACATATATTTCCAACGGCAGCCCATATCGAGAAAAAGCCCTGTAAAACAGATCCAAATAAGATGTGACGCATTCCCTGCGGTAAAGGCGGCATCCAACTTGTACGCGACTACAGTCATCAATCATATCCAAAAGCTGATATGTCCCGCCACCCGCTCCGAGAAACCGGTCTGGCGTCGCATCCAGCTGCCACAGTTCTCCTATGGCCTTGCGCTGCCAGCGGCGAACATGGGCCAGAGGACGCGGCTTTGGCACTGCAATCTTGATGCCGTGATCTATCGCCCAATGCCGTACCTGCCCCCTGTCCACATAATGGCCAAAGCGTCTGCCTAACTCACTTGCCGCAAACGCGTACGAGAAACGTTTGGCTCCCCCATCTGGACTTAGAACGCGCTTTAGGAAACGCTGCTCCTCATCCGGCCATGGTGCGGCATGATCGCCTCCTGACCGCCCCGGCATCCACTGCCCGTCAAGGCCCTTCGCCCTTGCGGCAAGATAGGACGCCTTGAGTTCATAAAGGCGCGTCTTGCCAATTTCAAGCGATTCCATTGCCTGCTCACGGGTGATCGAACCGGCGACCAACTGCATAACCGTGTCACGCACATGCGCGACACCCAACCTGTTCGCTATCTGCTGTTTCATGAAGCGTATGATACGCCAAAATTCCGCTTTTGCTATCCACACCGGCGGCCGCCCCCCATGGGGGGGCTT
>JAZQUX010000303.1:0-5210 GCA_045631585.1 Eubacteriales bacterium
ACCGTCAATTTCAGCATCGGAGAAACGTGCGTCGGCAAGTGCAACACCGATATAGGGCGCAGGATCGCTTACGGCCTTGAACTCCACGGCGGCATTTGCGACAGTCTGCATCTCATTGGTCGTGAAAACAAGCCGTCCCGCAGTATCGTGCGTCTGCCTAAAAAGATGCCATTGCCCAACCTCCACCGACATCGCCATGTTATCTGGAAGATGTGCAATGATGCCGTCATAATCTGACGGAAACCGGATTGCCTCGCTCATTGCCTGTCTACCGCCGGTAGATCCGCCGTTAAAATAACTTTTGCGAGGATCGCGTCCGTAGAACGCCTTGACGATTCGCTTGCCGTATACGGTCATCAAATGCGTCGCGCGCCAGTCGAAATCCTTGCGCGCCGCATCAGTCCATTTTTCTGGCGGACACTTGCCGCCGCGAGTCAGTTTTGAAGTGCCGAGATCGGTTGTCACCACCGCGTCGCCTACGGTTGCAAAACCGCGCAATCTCGGAAGCACCCCGGCATAACCGCTGTTGCCCCGCCCCCAGAACGTGCCGTTCCACTTTTCAGGCAACGGAAGTTCCGCCCGGCACTGGATAAAGCTTTCTGTTTCGGGCTTGAGCGTGAAATCGACACGCACGAATCCGGCACCCTCGACCGCAGGCTGATCCTCCTCTATGGCGCGAAACATCCAAAGCGGATCCTTGCCGCCAGAATCATCCTTTTCGTGAAAGCTGATTTTTCCAATGGCGCATATCCCGTCAGAGACGGACTTGACTCTGTCGAGTCTCTGCGGAATCGCATCCGCCACCGCGACGACACCCGAAAGCGACAACGCAAAAAACAGAAAAACCGCTCTCATTTCACTTTGCTCCGTTTGGAAGCCTTGATGCCGCCGGGAAGATTCACCAGCGGAAGGTCCTGATTGTCGGGATACAGATCTTCGCCTGCATCATCTTCCGGGAAAAGCGAACTGCGGAGGGCAAACAGCGCCTCTTCAGAGGCACATACCATTTTCAGAGCCTCCCTCGCAAGCGGCTTTTGCAGTTGCGGCTCATACCCTCCAGCCGCCACCTGGTTTGCTGTTGACATATATCCAATATAATCTGTAGCGCAGTAAGCGATAAACGTGCGGCGGTAAGGGCTATGCCACTTGATTTCAAGACCAAGCTCATTGGCAAATTCTCCTGGCACTCCAACAAAAGCAACATCACCAATAGAAACACACTGAATTTCGACAGGCAACGTATCACATTCATATACCTTCCGCCAACGCGACTTCAGTTTTGCATTGACAACATCAATACGTCCTCCCACGCGCGGTCTATCCATCATAAATCGCTGCATATTACGCTGAATGTCGATTATATCAGCAAGCGTCGCCTCGGCGAGATTCTCACCAACGCGTTTTGCCGCCCTCATCCCCAATTCGTCACCTTTGGGAACCAAATCACCGCACGCACCCATAACAAACATTGCCTGGGCTCCGGTTTCCTCTTCTACATACCGACGATAAAAACCTGGGAAATCACTCGTTATACGCAAACCGCCCTTCCCCGGCGCATGACTTGCAAGTGGATGCGCCGCATAATTTCCTAGTACAAAAAGTGGCGCACGAGTCGCTATGTCGAACATGGCAAGAGTGCCAAGTTCCTTATCGGCAACGCCTGTAGCAAGTTTATGCAATGCGCGCCGATGCGCAATAAAACTCGCGTAATTTTCCGCAGTAGTATATCTACGGTTGCGATTTTCATCACGAGCGGAAGAGTAAAAGCCTACATACACATCCTTCCAATTAGGATTTGATGCAAAATCTCGTAATGCTTCAGCCGTCGTTTTTTCAAAGAATGGCAAATAGCGCGTGTCGGGATGGTTGGGATCCTCGGGAAACTGATACCCTGAAGTACTACGTTTTGCCGATTTCTTATACATCCCGGTATGCGGACCGCCATGAGTGTGCGTACATGAAATAAGTATGTTGGCTTCTTTAATCCCAAGTTCCTTGGCGGCAATAGACCGCACATACTTTACTGTTCCATTGTCTAGACCAAGAAGATCAAATGAAATTATAAGTACTTTGTCACGACCATCGTCAACACAAAGACCATTCATCTCAAGATCGTCAATCTTGCCGACTGAAACGTCATTATTACCGTATCCAGCAAGTGTAGCTCCAACATCGCATGAAATATCCTTGCGAAACCACGCAGCCTTAACAGCCTTTGGTTCTGCTGCATCTACTACACAAAACACAGCAAACAACGCAACATACAAGGTCAAAAATTTCATTTATTCACTCCTTAAGACGAAACCAGCAAGTCTCCCCTGCCGTCAGATTAAGTTTAAAGATTCTATCAGCCACTGCCTCATGCTTTCCACTCTTCACGTTTACCACATTGCAAGCAAACGGAAGCTTGAAATCATAAACACCTGGAACAATGCAATGTACAGAAATAAAATCTCCATTCATATCTACCTGAAGCCCAGGCTTTGTAGCAACATACGCGCCGGACTCCGTGGCAAATTTATTCATAAAGTCCGCAGTATACCCACCCTCTGGCACAACAAATGTCTTTACATTAGCCGAGTTTAATATGGACATAACCTTTTTCGCTGTAGTATCCGGCTCAAGAAACGCCGCTAAAATTGCCGCCTTGTAGCGTTTCGCAAGTTCGGGCTGCCTGACAAAATCATCTGCAAGCCGAACCTCATACGGAACACCCGATGATGCCGTACGAGGCCATTGCTTCATTACAAGAGACTTTACATTTGGCACTTTCTTTCGGTCACGTGTGTTATAAAGCGACATTTCCCGTTCATTCACAACTATTACGGTATCTGGGCGCCACTTACTTGGCACAACATCCATCAGTTCCTGGCGGAACTTGTTCACGATGCCGATGTCTTCCGCGATCGGCTCTGGGCGGAACCACCCGCCTGACATGTCGTAGAACCACCATCCCATACCCAGAGCCGTCATTATGCCGGCATGCTTGCGGAACACCGTACGCCACATTATGTCGTCCTCACACAATCCGCCGCCCTTTGCGGCAACAATGGTGGAACCCCAAGTCGTATATGCGGCATAGGTGCGCAGATCGAATTCGTACCACATCATCTTCTTGTGGTCGTGCAGGGTTGCGCACGGCAGGCGCGGTCCCTGGGCGAGCGCCGGAGGACGCTGCGGATAGGTAGGCTGCGGCACGATAACGTCCATCACGTCCGAACGGACGAAAGAACCGATATCGTATGACGAAGTCGCATCGCCGCCGAACGGCATCATGCACCATCTGACGCCGAGAACCGGCTTGCGCAGGATATTCTTCTTGACGTGGCGCACGAATTCCTCCTGGGCGCGGAAGCCGAGCTGCTTGCAGAAATACTTGTATTCGCCCCTGGGATTGCCTTCGGCTACAAAACGCTCGTACTCGGCTTTCGCTGGAGCGGAATGATCCTCGAACGGCAACGCGAGCTGGCCATCATGATATCCGCAGAAGTGGACGCCCACTATGCGCTTGGTGAGATTCTGACGTTTAAGTTCTGCAAAAAGCTGATCTAGAACATCCTTCACCGCCGTCTGCCACACCTTGGAGGCGTAGGACACCCAAGGCCAGGTGACGGCAGACTTGAATTCCCCCGTAGTGGAATAGTCCGCACGGCAACTGCCGAAATTGCCCCGGACGATGCTTCCGTCTGCCTTGCGCCAGACCTCATCCGGACAGTTTTCCGTGAATTCCGGATACGCATTGACAGAAAACGCCAGCATCGTCACGCCGCCTCCCGCCGCACGCATCGCTTTGCGGATGCGCTCCACGGCGCCCATCACGTCAAATCCGTCCTTCGTCCAATAATTCTGGGCATCCACGCGCACCACACCAATTTTGACGCCCTTCGCCACAAGCGGACGTCCAGCGTATGTAACAGATTCTGCAGGCGGATGGAACATAGTTCCTTCCCGGTATACCACAGGAATAGAAGGCTCACCATCCACAAAGAGGACACTACGTCCGTTCACGGTGCGCACCTCGGCCGTATGTTCGATATCGTCGGCAAGTTCTGCGGCAAAGACGGCATCGGGGGTCATTTCTGATGCACGATCTGGAACACGCACCTTTTCAAGATGCCGCGCCCATGCTTCAGCAGCTACATCCTCATCCTCTGCCATCCAGTTACGCCAAACGCTCTCGGAAGCAGCCCCTTCTACCACGATTGCTGGAACCAGTTTTTTCTTTGCAGCAAGAATATGATTATATTTCCTATATGGAGTACCAGGAACCGAGTTAACCATCAGACTTTTGCGAAGCCCACCACTTCCTAGACGTTTGCGTCCGGTACGATTCTCAAGTTTAAAAGGCTTACCTGCTTCCGCCGCAGAAAGCCAACCCTTTGCATAATCAGGTTTCGCAGAGTTCACTTCTACATCTGCCATAAATCTCAACACCTGTTTAGCCTTAAACCTTGTTTCAGGTGCTTTTACGACAATTCTTCCGTGGTTATTGGTTTTTCGGATTTTTATTTCATCTCCATTGAACAACACCTCGCCTTCTGCGCCTCCAAGCATTTCAACGCGAAGTCCATCCTTCGGAACAGTCCAAACTGCCGCCGTTGCAGGAAACTCGCGTCTTTTAGGATTAGAATTCTCCCAACCTGCAGTAACAGGGATCGAATCCGCCATCACAGAAGAAACAATTCCCAAAACAAGCAATGATGCAAACATAATATATTTCATTGATAATCTCTCTATTTTTATCGTACTATTATGAAAAATCCAATTCCACAAACCTCGCCGCGATTATTCAATGTGGCGGCTTTGCCGTTTAAACGCAACACAGCACATTGAGCATCAGTTAATGCCGAAGAGTTGGAGCCGAACTTCACACATCCCCCGTCTGCAACCTCAATCTCCAATGTCGCACCAGCATCCCATCCAGTAGCGCAATCAGATGAATCCTGAAACTCAAAAGCCCCTCCCGCACCAACTGTGAGTTTAGCATTGCCCTCCACACGGGAAAGACGACCCATTTTCATTATCTTGCCCGAAACGACTTCAAGTTCTGTCCCCTCAAGCGCAATCGGCGCCGCTACATTGGCCCCCTTGTCAGTCGTATTTGTCCAAGATGCCTCCGCTCCAAAAACAAGCTTGCCTCCCGCAACAATAGCTTCGTTTGTTGGCGCAAATCCTGCATTTATAAGCATTGAGCCGTTTCCTGATTTATA
>JAZQUX010000304.1:0-13596 GCA_045631585.1 Eubacteriales bacterium
TCCACATGCAATAAGAATTGAGTGATATCCGAAATAAAATGAGAAAACCGTCGGTGCAACCGACGTTTTTCTCATTTATATTTTATAGTATTATTTGGGAGATTCATCCCACGTGTATTGACGGATTTGACCGTCACCAAAGTATTGTTCCGGCACCATGCGATCCATCCAATCCAAGGGAGCGAGGTCGCTGCCGCCGCGTGTAATGCGGCAAAACATTTGCATGAGCCGTTGCTCGTCGCTCTCACTTAGAATGTTGGGCGCGGCAGAAATGAAAAAGGCGGAGTCGCTCATGCTCAAAAGCTCGGAAAACTGCAAATTCAATTCTGTCGGAACGCGATCGGTAAACGCGGCGCAGTCGGCATCTGTCATAAAGAAGGATTTGTTTTGGCACAATCGGAATGCCAACGTGTTAATGCCGTAATCTCGTGTAATTTCCCAATGGTGACCGCTGGTATCGCAACCACTGCGAACAATATCGTGGATGCCCGCCGCCAGATGGTTGTAGATGTTACATCCGATAATATACGCGCCGTCGGCAGCATCTTGAATGAGCGTATACAGATCTTTACAAATTTGTGCGCTGGTTTTGCTTTTATCCTTGAAATGCCATCCACTCCGAGTGAGATTCGGCTTTAAGAAGAAATCTTTACCCATTAAATCGGGGCAGGTGAAATCGTGCTTGATCAAGCGATAGCCGCTTTCGACCAGCCCTTTGACCAACGATCGAATGTATGCTTGCGCTCCCGGCGTGGTGGGATCAAGAATCTTTCCTTGAGGTATGGGGGATCCGTCCTGATTTTCAGAGTAGGAGTCAGCCGAAATTTCAGGACACTTTTCAGGAAGTACCAGCAAAGGACGAATCCAAATGCCGGGTTCACAGCCGATATCGCTGATTTGCTGTGCCACCGCCGCCATGTCGGCAAAATCGTCAGTGGGTTCAAACGGGCCTCCGTTGTAGTCGCTGGTCCCGTTTTTATTCCAACCGTCATCGATGACCATAAAAGGGCGTGGCGCATCGGCATCGATTTTACTTGCCAATCGGGCACAAAGGCGGGCGTCCTCCAAAACGGAGGCTCTGGTGATATTGCCATAGGTGTAATACCAGGTATTGAAGCCGTAAATGGGGCGATCGGGATAACTGCTCTTGTGGCTCATTTTCGCACAAAAGGCACGGCAGGCGTCAAACGGTGTTTGCTCCTCACAGCTTTGGTAGTAAATGGCATCGGCACATACCAGCGGTTCGCGCAATTCCACGCCTTCGCCGCCGTTTCTTACGTCACAGATAAGTAC
The DNA here is from genome assembly GCA_045631585.1 of Eubacteriales bacterium. Classification (GTDB taxonomy): domain Bacteria; phylum Bacillota; class Clostridia; order Oscillospirales; family CAG-272; genus SIG644. Next base: position 1,294 of record JAZQUX010000304.1, read on the forward strand.
AATGCCGTCCGGGGTGATATCCCATGAACAAAAGCTGTTGCAACCGGTTTTAACACCAAAACCGTGCGTGTGGATACCGTCGAACGCTAAGAAATACCATTGCGCAGGGTGGGGAAGCGGCAGAGTGTGCCACTGAAGATCGGCAAGTGCTACTCCCCAGGTGTCCGGTAATACCTTTTGCATCCAAGAAGTATCAAACTTCCATTGAATTCTCACCTGCTTGATCGGCACCTCGGATGGCAAAAGGGTAATACGAACTCCGTCGCAGGCAGTTTCTACTCGCACCAGCTCTTCGGATGGCTCTAAAATTTGAAATGGATGATGTATCAACATACGTCGAACCTCTTTTCCGTTACTGTTGCTCACACTGCGAGATTTGTTGCATAACATTCCATGCGACTGTCTTGAACTTCTGCACAGCAGGGGAGGTGTGGTTTCGATTGTTGGCGGCGTACAGCGTACGGCTACCGGCATTTTTAATATTGTAGAAAACGACATTTTCGTTGTACAGGTGTGTCTTGAACATAATATCCGGTACAAAGCAAAGGCCGTTGCCAGATGCGGTCAGGCGGAAAGAGGTACTGAGCTGGTCCAAACGATAATTGACGCTCGGTTGGAAATCGCAAACGTCGAATGCACTTTGCGCATGCTTGTACATACTGTTTCCGCTTTTGAGCAGAATGAATTTCTCGTTTTGGAATCGCGATAGATCGATCTGCGGCAAATTCTCGGCTTTGACCTTCCCGTAATAAATATCGTCAGCCTTTGCAAAAAGCCCTTGTCCTTCGTTGTTGCAAGCGTTGGCCGCCGGAACGGCAAGCAGGATGGTTTCTGCCGCCAGCGCCGTGTAATCAAAACGGTCATCCTTGGTGTCGTAGCTGTCGATAATGAGATCGATTCTCTCGTTTTGCAGCATTTTTTCCAATTCGATCGAGTTGGCTTCGTAGATGGATATGTCTACGTTGGGATACAGCTTGGAAAACTCGCAAACGATTCGCGGCAAAACGTACGAACAAACATAGTTGGTTCCGCCAATGCGAATATCTCCCGCTTTCATATTATTGATGTCTTCCAAAATTTGAGTAAAGGAGGATTCGATTGCCATCATCTTTTCCGCGCAGGCGATGTATTCGTAACCGATCTTGGTGGGAGTCAGGTCCCCGGTTCTGCGTTCAAATAGCGGCCGACCGATTTGCTGCTCAATCTTTTTGATCGCGGCGCTCAAACACGGTTGAGAAACGTACAATTTCGCTGCCGCCGCCGTAAAGCTTTTCTCTTTATAAACTGCATACACATATTCTTTTTTAGTAAACATATATACCACCTATAAATATTTTTTATGGCTCTCATCCATTATATGTATTTGATTATACCACAAGTTTCGTGTATAATCAAGAGGGAATGGGAGGAATTATTGTGGATTTACTCGAAAATTTGTTAATAATTTGTCCGCTTTTGTTTTTAGCGGGCTTGATCGACGGCATTTCGGGCGGTGGCGGCATCATTTCATTGCCGGCGTATCTACTGACAGGTATGCCGCTCGGCATGGCATACGGATGCAACAAAATGCAAAGTATGCTCGGTACTAGCGCATCGTTGTTTAAGTATGCGAAATCCGGAATGGTAGATCTGAAGCCTGCCCTGATCGCCTGTATCACCGCGATTATTGGTTCGACGGTATCTACTAAAATCATGTTTTGCCTTGGAGATGATGTTAAAAAATACATCGTCATCGGCGCCATGATTTTCATTATTATACTGACATTTTTGGTTAGTTGCTTTAAGCTGAGTTCGCGAGAAATGACTAAGCTTGTGTTGACGCCGTCCAATGTGGCTCTGTGTCTTTTGTGCGGCATCATGCTCGGCCTTTATGATGGATTCTTTGGTCCGGGTTGCGGCACGATTGCCTTGATGCTTTTCTCGCTTATCTTCGGTTATGATATGCATGTGGCTACAGGAAACGGAAAGGTCATCATTGTCGTTTCCAATATGATTGCACTGATCAGTTATATTGTCGAGGGAAGTATCATTTATAGTATTGCGATTCCCGCATCGATTGCCAATATCGCCGGAAGCTATATTGGCGCGCATTTGGCGGTCAAAAAAGGCAAGCGCTTGGTGAAATGGGTTCTCTATCTCGTTGTCGCCGTGGTCATTGTGCAGGCTTTTTTGAAGTTGGTATAATTTGGGTACATAAATCACTTCTGTAAGGAGAGTATTATGAAAAAGAGAATTTCCGATTACGGTGTACAAGTCGGTTCTCTGATGCGCGGCAAGCGCAATAAAATAACCGATGTTCCCGGTGTCCGTGTTGGTCATGCGACCATCAAGACCGACATATATCGCACGGGATGTACGGTTATCTTACCTTCGGAGAACAACGTCTATACCAATAAGCTGGTGGCGGCCTCATTCGTGCACAACGGCTACGGCAAGACGGCAGGAACGATCCAAATTGATGAGCTCGGCACGCTGGAGACTCCGATTGCATTGACCAATACCTTGAACGTAGGTCTTGTGGCGGATGCATTGGTCGAATACACGGTCAATCGCTGTGAAGCGGAGGGCGTATTTGCCAGCAGCGTCAATCCTGTGGTCGGCGAATGCAATGATGCAAGCATGAATACCATTATTGATCGCCCCGTCAAGAAAGAACACGTATTTGAGGCCATTGAACAGGCCACGGAAGAATTTGAAGAAGGCGATGTCGGCGCGGGTACAGGTACCGGGTGCTATGGCTTCAAAGGTGGTATCGGTTCAGCTTCTCGCGTGATTGAATTGGACGGCAAGGTTTACACGGTTGGTATACTGGTGCAATCCAATTACGGTGCAACGCATGATTTGATGATCAACGGTTGCCCGATTGATCTCGCGGTCGTGGAGGAAATCAATGGAGCGGCTTGCGATAAAGGCTCCATTATCGTTGTTTTGGCATGCGACATTCCTCTGACTGCTCGCCAGCTGAGGCGTGTTGTTAAGCGATGCTCGGTGGGAATTGCTCGCCTCGGCTCCTATATCGGCCACGGTAGCGGCGAGGTGTTTATTGGTTTTTCGACAGCCAACGTGATCGCTCCCGAGAGCGAGATTATGAGCATCCGTTGCATTAACGAGAATGTGATAGATCGCGTTTTCCGCGCCGTCGGCGAAGCAACCGAAGAGGCCATTCTCAATTCCATGGTGTGCGCAGATCCTGCGCGTGAATTGAGCGGTCGCGTCGTTCCCAGTTTGGCACAGTATTTAGACAGAATACAAAAATAACACGATGGAGGAGGGATTGATTTGAAACACACGCGTTTGACATTACTTAGTTTACTGTTGGCTGTTTGTATGTTGTTCTCCTTTGTCTCTTGTGCGCAAGAGACACCTGCAGATGATCCTCAAGCGCCGGTTGAACAACCGGGGGACAATACAGACACGCCGGAAGAACCAAATGAACCGGGCGATCCGGGGAAACCGGAAGAGCCGGATGAGCCGAAGGAACCGATTACGTTCTCTTTGACGAAGGATTTTATCATCGTTCGTCCCGATGAGAAGGTAGCCGAAGAAGTTGAGGCTCTTCAGTTGCTGGGACGTGGTCTGCAAAGTGCATGCGGTGTTCGTTTCTCCAAAGGAACGGATTTCTTGGAAAACGAATTTGAAATTTTGATTGGTTCTACTAACCGCGAAGCTTCCCAAACGTCATTAACAGACCTTACCTATATGGACTGGACGTATGAGGTTGTTAGTGATAAAACCATTGTTGTTTGTGGTGGATCGCCGGGGGCAACAGTTGTTGCTGCTCGTGCGTTCTTGAAGGACGTTTTCGGGTATGAGGAAAACGAAGAAACGCAAGAGGTTCAGACGGCAGGTAGTGCGGCAACGCTTACTGTTGGTACCAAAGTGGTGTATCGCCATGAGTATCCTGTTACGGTCTTCAAAATCGGTGCACACGAAATATCAGACTATACGCTGGTATCCTTTAACAAAAAGGATGCGGCGAACAATATCATTGTCAATTACTTTTTAAGCCTGACCGGCAAAAAGCTTCCCGTGGTTTCGGCCAATGAATATCAGGGTGGTCCTGCCATCTTCTTCGGCTTGGCAAATGAAAACGGACAGCACATGGACTATCCTGACTATAGCAACGATCGCTATTATTTGGTAGGTTCAGGGGATAATATCATCATTGATTTTAAGGCCTCCAATGTGGCGACTGAAGCAGCATCCCGTTTCCTTCAGCTCTGCAGCCCCAAAAATCTGTCAAGTGAGATAACGGTAACCATCTCGGAAGAGTCCGTGATCACGGGCATATACATAGCTGAAGGCACCAACTCTCTGGTGCTTGAAAGCGTAGAGACGATGGAAGTGGCCGCGGGTGTGATTTATGAAGAACATCTGTACTACGATGCCAATGGCGATCCCGTCCGCGCGTATATCATTACTGTCCAAAAGGGAAGTGCAACGATTGCAACCTCCACGCCGGGTGATGAAGCTATAACCGGTAAAGTTACTACGGTATTGGAACAGGTGACGTCAGCCGCTGCGGAGGGTAAAAACGTAGTGGCCGGCATCAATGCCGACTTCTTTGACATGGGTGGCAGTAACATGATGGAGGGCCTTTGTGTCAAGGACGGCGTTGTGTTGCATGGCCCGAGCGGTCGTCCTTGGTTTGGCATTACGAAGGACGGTACCCCTGTGGTAGGGGCCAATGATTTTGAGTATGGCAAATATGAAGGTCAGTTTGTTACCGCTGTTGGTGGATCCAATATCGTGTTGAAGGATGGTTTTGCTTCCCACATTTCGGTAGGCACCGAATGGGGCGATACGCGCCATCCCCGCAGTGCGGTCGGTTATAAGCCGGATGGCAGCATTGTTCTGATGGTGGTGGACGGCAGACAGCCGAAAACATCCAATGGCGCTTCCTTGGCAGATTTGGCATACATTATGGCATCTATCGGCTGTACCAACGCACTGAATTTGGACGGCGGCGGTTCTTCCACCTTCGTTTTGAAGGACTCGAATGGAACTTTCAATGTGGAAAACAGCCCCTCTGATGGTGGTCTGAGAAAGGTTGCGGATGGCCTGATGGTGATTCTTCCGTAAGTAGCAGTATCCAAGCAGAGTACATAGTCATAAAAAAAATAAATGGCACCCATAAAATGGTTTTATGCAAAATAACCAAAATGATGTGCTTATTATGTTGACATTTGGTTAAAATTATGATAAACTGACATTACATCAGTTCATAATGATAAATTTTTTAAGGAGGTATTCCATTATGAAGAAGTTTTTATCGTTATTGTTGGCTATTCTGATGGTTCTTTCGCTGGCGGCAAACATCGTCATCAGTGCAAGTGCAGAGGATGCCGCAGAAGAGGATTCCATTGTTGTTCCGCTGGACAGTAACTGGGATCAGTGTGTGTTGAAAGAGAACTGGGAAGGTGAAGCCAAGGTTCAGTACAGAGGCTTTGCCGCAGGCAGCTCTCACGGCCCCGGTGGTTTCATGTTCCGTTACGGTAACGGCGGTTCGGTAACTGCAACCGATATCTCCGGAATGAAGTACATCATCTTTGATGTTTATGTAACCAACGTGGCTGACATCGCAGAGGTTGAGTTCAGCTTCGAACTGACTTCCGCCGGTGATTCCGATAAGGAAGAGAGCTCCAAAAAGTTCTTTGGTAAGGATACCGGCTGGGCTAACGGTTGGAACCACGTTGTATGGGAACTGACTGAATTCAACGTAAAGAACGGCGAATTCGATCCTACCCGTTGGAATTTCATCCGTTGGTACAACGACCTTACGCTGAACGTTGGTTCTGAGAAACTGATGGTTTCCATTGCCAACCTCATGTTCTCCACGTCTGCAGACGCAACTCCCCCTGTTCAAGAGGTAAATGGTGAGTTCGTATTGCTGGGTGATGCATTCCTGGCTGACTTTAATCAGTACGGTGGATGCGAGGCTAAAAAGGAATCCTTCCAGGGCGATAGCTCCGGACCCGTTAAGACGGCACTGGCCAATGCTGATATGCTGGCAAAGTGGAACTGGCTGTGGGTTTATATGCTGAACCACCTCAAGGAAACCAATCCTGATGCGACTAGCGCATATCTGACCGATGCATATCCTGTATTGGAGAAGATGATTAACGGTGATACTACCGCGATCATGGATAACGCAAATGCAAGAACTTCCATCAGAAGCTACATCCATGGTTTCCTGAATGCCATGAAGGGTTGCGGTGATCTCAACCCTGACTTCTCGAAGTTCTCTCCTGATTTCTCTTCCGCAGAAGCACAGGAAAAGTTGCTGGCGGCTTACGCTGCTTCCGGAAATACCGATCCCGACGTTCCCGAAGAACCCAAACTGGACGGCATTGTTGTTTCTATGGAAAAGTCTTGCTGGAGCGAGTCCTGGCCTGAGGAGAACTTCCACGAGAAGTTTGCTCAGGTTAGAATCTACGGCAACGGCGGTTCTTACGGCGCCGGTGGCTTTATGTTCAGCTACAATCAAGGCGGCAAGAAGGCTGAGGCTGTTGACCTGACCAAGTATAGCTACATCGAATTCGACGTTTACGTTTCGAACGTTGACGTTATTGCTGAGGTTGAGTTTAGCTTCGAGCTGACCTCCGCCGGCGAGCCCGATAAGGAAGAGAGTGCCAAGAAGTTTAAGGGTAAGGATACCGGCTGGGTGAACGGCTGGAACCACGTGAAGTGGGGCTTGGATGAGTTCACGGCTAAGAACGGCGAGTTCGATCCTTCTCGTTGGAACTTCATTCGTTGGTACAACGATTCTACCTTGAAGGCAGATGGTTTCTTTGAAGTCGGTATTGCTAATTTGCACTTCACTCAGAAGTCTGCGGCTGAATTGGATGCTGAAGAGGCAACCCAGACCGAGCACTCCGTTCCTCTGTGGGGCTGTAACACCAACTGGGATACCGCTCCCGATCCTTGGAAGGTTGATAACGAAAACCAGCTGACAGGTTCCGGTTGTATCACGATCAACCTCAAGAACGGTTTTGAGGTTATGGCTCCCGAAAAGCATTTTGAGACTCCTATCAATGCTACCGGCATGGATACCCTTGAATTTGATATCTATCTGTCCGACCTTGCTATCATTGAGTACTTCTCCGATACAGATGGTGCTATCGAACTGACCTCCAGTGGTACATCCGACCAGGCAGAGGTTGCTTATAACTTGAGAAACTTTACCAAGTATGCTTTGGCTGATGCTCAGGTTGGTTGGAACCATGTTTCCATCAAGATTAAGAACATGGAAGTTAACGAGGGTGGCAAGGGTCCCTTCGATATCTCTGCTGTTAACTTTATCCGTTTCTACTGGGTATATCCTCCTGCATGTGATCAGGATTGGATTATTAAGTTGGACAACTTCCGCCTGACCGACAAGGCTGCACAGGAAGAGGCTGAGAAGGAAAAGGAAGCTCAGGCCATCCTGAACAAGCTGGCTGATTTCTTGACCGAGATCGACGCGCTGCATAGCATTGCAGATGCTACTCTGACAGCTGAAACCTATGCGGCAGCTAAGGCACAGTATGATGCTGTTAAGGCTAAGTACGATGCACTGCCTGAGAATGAGCAGGCGGTTCTGACCGACAATGGCTACGCTCGCAAGATGTCTGATGCTCTCAAGCCCATCACAAAGTACGAAGAAATTTTGGAAAAGATGACTGCACTCAAGGATATCATTGATGCCTTGACGGCTCTGGAAGCTTACGCAAACGCAGATGCCTTTACTTATGAAAACTACGATGCTGCGAAGAAGCAGATTGAAGATGTCAGAAAGGCATACGAGGCTTTGGTAAGATCCGATAAGAAGTTCCTGGAAGACAATGGCTATCTGGCACATCTGACTGCGGCTGAGGCTGCACTGCCCGCAACCAAGCCAGAGGCACCCAAGACCGAGTGCACCGAGCACGTTGACGCTGATAACAACGGCAAGTGCGACAACTGCGATGCTGACGTTGAGGTTAAGGATCCCGGTACCACCGATAAGCCCGGCACTGATGAGCCCGGCACCGATACTCCCAGCACCGATACTCCTACCACTGACACCCCCAAGGAAGAGGGCGGCTGTGGTTCCGCTCTGACCATCGGCGCTATTGCTTCGATGATCTTGGCAGGCGCATGGGTTACCATCGCTGCTCGCAAGAAAGAAAACTAATATTTACTCGCCCCTGATGCTTTGCTTGTAGCGGGCATTACGCGAATTCATGGCAGGAGATGCGCTGAGGGATTGAAACATCCGTTGGCACATCTCCTGTTATGGGAAAATTTACAAGGAGGCTTTAGAAGCATGAAGAAATTTTTATCGTTCTTTTTGTCGCTTCTCATGGTTTTGACATTGATTGTTACTATGGTCGCTTGTCAAGAGCCTGAGCAACCCAGCGATGAGAAGCCCGGTACGACGGATACCCCCGGTACTACAGATAAGCCCGGCACAACGGATCAGCCCGGCACGGATAAGCCTGATCCCGATCCCGAAGTGCCCGGTCCCGATGAGCCTACGGTTCCCGATCCCGAAGAAAGATTGCCGTTGGATTATTTGCCTGAAACCACTTATGGCGGTGCTACGATTCACATCTTGGAGTGGTCTTGTAACGGTGTTACTGAGGTAGGTGTATCTTGGATTCCGTGGGAAGAAGGCGACGTTGAAATTGAGGACGGCGATATGCTGGCTTCTGCCGTATTCGAGCGTAACGCTTGGGTAGAAGAGGAATACCAGGTTGATATTACCAAGGAATACGCATCGATTGATGGTTCTCCTACTTACATGACGATGGCTCGTAACGATGCTACCGTTGACAGCAACCTGTATCAGTTGTTTACCATGAGAACGATCGAGGTCGTTCACATGATCAAAGAAGAGTTGTTTACTGATATGAACGAATATGAGCAGTACCTCCGCTTTGATAAGCCTTGGTGGGTTCAGGATTCGGTAGATTCCTTTACTCTTGGTTCTCATCAGTACGTTGCATCGAGCGAAATGCTGCTTCGCGACAAGGGCGCAACTGCCACGCTGTTCTTCAACCAGTCTATGGTTGAGGATTATGCTGATGATCTGCCCAATTTCTTTGAATTGGCTGCCAACAATGAGTGGACAATCGAGGAAATGCTGGATGCTTGTGAGATCGTAGCACACTCCAATGATGGCGATGAGCTGCTGAACTCTGCCGACGATATTTGGGGTTGGTTTGGTGACGATGACCCTGTATACTTCTTGTTCAATGCATCGGGTCACAAGTTTGCCCATGTAGATGAAGATGGCTTTATTGATTATGACTTTGCTGAGCCGGATGGTGATAGCATTCAGGTTTTGCAGGATATCTTCGAGGACGTTATTTACGCTGACTGGTATCTGCACGGCCGTCTGAATGGTAAGAGAATCTTGGAAGAAGATCAGGATCTGTTTGTTGACGGCAATGTTCTGTTCAAGAGTGGCATGGTAAAGGATACCACCAACGTGCTCAAGAATATGACGGATCTGTACGGCATTCTTCCTCATCCTATGTTTGATATTGACCAGGAAAATTACTCCTCTTTGGTATATCAGCACCATGACAGCTCCGTTGGTATTCCTTCACACACGGCCGACAAGGAAATGTGTGCTGTTGTTCTGGAAGCATTGAGCTGGGAGTCTTATTACTCGGTTTATCCGGTATTCTATGAGACGATTCTCCTGAACCGTGCAGCAAAGGACCAGGAGTCCAAGGAAATGCTGAAGATCATCTTCTCCACTCGTTCTTATGACCCCGGTCAGTACTGGGATAGCACCTCCGGTTTGCACGGTGGTTCCGGTTATCTCCGTCTGAGCGAAACCGGTACTGCTGATATCGCTAGTATCTGGGCAAAGCATGAGAGCAAGGTTATGGAAGCGATCAACCGCGTTAACAACTGGATCGCTGATAAGGAAACTGAATAATTCCGTATATGATATGGGGCGACGGCTTTGATAGCTGTCGCCCTTTTCATGATGTTCTACTATACCTCCCCAAACAGTACCCCCCCTCCTAATCGGTGATGGCAAGATGTCGTGAATTTATAAACAAATCAAGGCTTTTTGAGAATGTTTTATTCAAAAACATTGAAAAAATACAGGGGGTGTGATATAATAATGAATATATAATCGTTGTTGATAAATTAGCAATAAATATCGTAGGAGGGCAATCATGAAATCGTACGACAGTTATAAAAGAAATCAATCCATTACCAAAACACTGGTGCTGGTATTTACCGTCACCATACTGTTATTTTCAGTAATCATAGGGATGTATTTCTTGTTTTTCAAAGATCGTTCGGCTATCCATCCCAACGATCCCCTTTCTGAAAACAAAACATCTCAATTTGGCACACTTGTGGGTAAATTCACAGACCGTGAGATCAAAAATGAAGAATCCGCAGTCCTCGCCATGCAGGATATCGCAGAGGAACTCGGACTCACAAATGCTGTAGAGGAACTGACCCCAAAAAGCACGAACACGGTGGACAATCTAACCTATTATAGACTTCAACAGAACTATCAAGGCATCCCTGTTTACGGATGCTCCTTTGTCGTTATTACGGATGAAAACGGAGAGGCGAAGGGACTGACCGGAAATGCGACAGACATTGATACTGATATTTCTCTTATCCCTACTGTTACCCAGGAACAGGTCGAGGCAAGTATTCGTGCTTATGTGGGCGAGGATGCTGAAATCTCCGTGCCTGAACTGTCAGACGATATGCTCGTTATTTATAATTATGATGACGTAGAGAAGGCAACGTTGGCGTATAAATTCGCAATAAATATTGAATCTTCACCGCATCTTTTTTTGATAAATGCTTGGAATAGTACTGTCCTGCACTATTCTTCTCTTACTTATTATGACGATACGGGAGCTGTACTGCTTATATTATACCGAATGAATCAGAATATAGTTCAGGAGCAGCAGGAGCTACGAACAGAGGCAATTGTTCAGCCGGAATACGATGAGGGTGCTTGTTTCATGGATTGGGATGGTTATATTGACGACATGACTGTAACGAGCAATGTTGAATTCCTTTTCGATTGGCATATTCATAGCTTCGGCAACCAGACACAAACCAAGGCACCATTTTGTGCTGAGGCTGGCGAGGAACGTCGAAACGGCGACACTTGCGACTATGGCGAAGCCTGTGAGATCAAGAAACATGACCATACTTACAACTGTGTAGTGATACCGCCGACCTGTACGGAGCAGGGCTATACTACGTATAGCTGTGACTGCGGCGACAGCTATGAGGACGATTACACGGCGGCGACGGGACACAGTTACGCAGAGACTATTATCCCCCCAACATGCGAGGAGCATGGCTATAAGCTTTATACCTGCCAGTGCGGCGATAGCTACTCTGTATTTTACAAAAACGCATTGCGCCATAACTACGGCGAGTGGGTCCAAACCGAAGCTCCCACATGTACCGAGTTTGGTGAGGAACGCAGATGGTGTGATAGATGCGGTGGCTTTGAGGTTCGCGTCATGGCGTTACCCACGCAAATGGTATCGCAATTTGATGATACGTTTGAGCTTTATCTTTTGAATTTGCCAAATAACATGGTTTCGCAGGAGTTCAAGGCTTCTTTTGATCAAATTACTGAGATCGTTCTTTCATTGAATATCAAGGCAACGTCCGGAACCATTACACTTATGATTGGTAACAGTCCCGGAGATTCCTCTGTCGCTTGTCTGGACTATGACATTGAAGATCTTGTTCAAGATGAAGGATGGGTAATCTTTGACTGTCTTCATCCCATCAGCATCGTTCCAAATCAAGTTTACCATCTTACGGTAGGTGCACGAGCAGATCAGAGGGTAACGATCCGCGGTAAATTGTTCGAGCCGGGGGCTTATACTTATGATCGAAAGGCATTCGGAGGCTGGCTAAAAGACTCGCACACCTTAGCTTATCAAATTCGATCAAACCTTTTTGCAACCGGGCATGACTATACGTCGGTTACAACCGCTCCCACTTGCACTGAGCAAGGATATACAACTCATACCTGTTATTGTGGCGAGTGCTATGTTGACAGCTATGTTGATGCTTTCAATCATAGCTTCGGTGACTGGTACATAGTCGAAGAACCTACATGTGCCGAACTCGGCGAAGAATACAGAGACTGTAACCGTTGTGACCACTTCGAAACCCGCGAGATCGCAACAACAGAACACACCTATGAGGCGATTGTAACAGTGCCTACTTGCACAGAGCAGGGGTACACGACCTATACTTGTCACTGTGGAGACAGTTATGTGGATTCTTACGTTGATGCACTTGGCCACAGGTTTGGCGTTT
>JAZQUX010000305.1:0-2489 GCA_045631585.1 Eubacteriales bacterium
GACCGACTGCATAACCGCAGAGGTCATGGGGATATTCAGGCTGATTGCCGGCTCTTCTACACCCTTGCGGTACTTTACCAAGGGGGTACGCAGAGAAACATTGGCGGGAATACATTCCTCGGAGGTGTAGCCGGGAATGAGCAGATACTCACTAAAAGTATGGCTGGGCTCGGAATAATAGTATGCCATAGAAAAGTCCTCCCTTACTTAAAATACTTGACAGCGGCCTCGAACATACGGATATCGTACTCGCCGGGAACGTTGCGGTACAGGCCGTCGGCGATACGCTCGCTGTGGCCCATCTTGCCGATGACACGGCCGTCGGGAGAGATGATACCTTCGATGGCGGACAGGGAGCCGTTGGGGTTGAAGGCGGTATCCATGGTGGGAGCACCGTCAAGATCCACATACTGGGTCGCGATCTGACCGTTTTCAGCCAGCTTTGCGATCAGCTCGTCGGAGGCGAGGAAGCGACCCTCACCGTGCGAGATCGGAACGGTGTAAATATCGCCAACCTTAGCCAAAGACAGCCAAGGAGACTTGTTCGTGCAAACGCGCGTGCGAACCAGCTTGGACTGGTGGCGGGAGATGGTGTTGAAGGTCAAAGTCGGACAGGTCTCGTCCGTGTCGATGATCTTTCCGTAAGGTACCAGTCCCAGCTTAATGAGCGCCTGGAAGCCGTTGCAAATACCGCACATCAAACCGTCGCGGTTGTCAAGCAAGTCGGTTACACCATCTTTGATGGCAGGATTGCGGAAGAAGGCCGTGATGAACTTGGCCGAGCCGTCGGGCTCGTCGCCGCCGGAGAATCCGCCGGGGATAAAGATCATCTGGCTCTGTTTGATCTTCTGTGCCGCCGCCTCAACACTGCGCGAGACGTCGTCGGCCGTCAGGTTGCGAACAACCAAAATGTCAGCCTCCGCACCGGCCGCTTCGACCGCGCGGGCGGAATCGTACTCACAGTTGGTGCCGGGGAAGACGGGAATGAATACCTTGGGACGAGCCACCTTGATGGCGGGCGCCTTGTTCGATCCGCCCTCGTAGGCGAACACGGGCAGACCCAACGCGCTCTCCTTGGCGGGAGCCACGGTGGGATATACGCTCTCCAGCTTGCCCTCGTTGATGGCGAGCAGCTCGGCGATGGTTGCCTTGTCGTCACCAAGATCGATCACGGGCTCGTTGGTCGTTTCACCGATCTTAACCACACCGCCGATTTCCTCCGTCAGCTCTGCTACGATGAAATCGTACAGGCCGCGGGTGTGCCAAGTCTCGCCCTCGATATAGCCGCAGGACTTAAATCCAATATTGTTACCAAAGGACATCTTCATAACCGCCTCGGCAATGCCGTTTTCAACCGCCCAAGCGGCGCGGACCTTGCCGCTTTGGCACAGCGCGTGGAAGTTGTCCCACGCTTCCTTGGTGCCCTCGGGCGTGTCGTCGGTGGGAGCAAACAGATATACGGGGTGACCTGCCTCCTTGAACTCGGGGGAAATGACGGCGTCTGCCTTGATGGGCGCGATGGCAAAGGAGATCAGTGTGGGAGGAACGTCGAGATCGAGGAACGAGCCCGACATGGAGTCCTTACCGCCGATCGCAGCGGCGTTCAATTCGAGCTGTGCATCCATGGCACCCAAAAGGGCGGCAAAGGGCTTGCCCCAGCGAGTGGGTTCGGTTCTCAGCTTTTCAAAGAACTCCTGCAGCGTCAGGTATGCTGCGTGATAGTCCGCGCCGGCGGCAACCAGCTTGGCCATCGAATTGTAAACAGCGGCGCGAGCACCGGTGTAGGTGTCAATGCACATCTGATCGGGATCCATGCCCCAAGCCATCACGCTGGCGGTGTCGGTTACCTGACCGGGCAGGGTGGGGAGCAGAGCGGCCATGGCCTGTGCGGGGGTTCTCTGCGTCTTACCGCCGAAGGGCATCAGCACCGATCCTGCGCCGATCGAGCCGTCGAAACGCTCGACCAAACCGCGGCGGGAGGCGGTCTTGAGATCTCCTGCCATCTCGCGAAGAGAGGCATAAAGGGGCTCGCTCATCACCGACAGATCCTTCTCTCTGACCTCGACCGTCGTGTGCTTGTCCGCACCGTTGGTGTTAAGGAACTCGCGGGAGAGGTTGGCGATGATCTGACCCTTCCAGGACATGACCATTCTTGCCTCCTCGGTGACAACCGCGACGCGATACGCCTCCAGGTTTTCGGCGGTGGCGTATTCAATAAACTTGTCGGCGTCCTCAGCGGCGACGACGACTGCCATTCTCTCCTGAGACTCGGAGATGGCAAGCTCGGTGCCGTCCAGACCGTCGTACTTTTTGCGAACGGCGTCCAGATCAATCTTCAAGCCGTCGGCCAATTCACCAATCGCAACCGATACACCGCCCGCGCCAAAGTCGTTGCCGCGCTTGATCAGACGGGTGACGTCAGGATTGCGGAACAATCTTTGAATCTTTCTTTCCTCCGGCGCATTACCCTACTGAACCTCGGAGGCCAT
>JAZQUX010000306.1:0-3735 GCA_045631585.1 Eubacteriales bacterium
TATTTTCATCGAAAACGTCAACCTGACCCACACCGCTCCCAACTACGATTACCGCCCGCCCATGCTGTTCTCGGTCGGCGGCGACATTCGTTGCCTGACCATCAGGAACGTGCGCCACGAATATCCCATCGACAAGCGCGCCATCGGTGAGTTCGGCCTTCCTTTTTATGCAACCACCCCCGATACGATTGCCAATTACGTTTATCCGTCGGGCAAAAAGCCGCTCATCCAAAACCTCATCATCGACGGCGTGACCGTACTGGAAAACGAGCAGAGCGAGGGCATGGAGCAGTTCCAAATGTTCGGTGACGTGGGCAACCTCGTCATCAAGAACGTCCTGTCCGTCAAGGACAAGGGAGTCTCCCGCTCGGGCAACATTCTCAAGGTCTATCCTTGCGGCCACGTGAACACTGCCATCGTCAGCGACGTCTTCTCGGTCGGAGCGACCAAGGTTGTCGAGGGCGAGGAGAACGTAGATCAACTGATCACAAACAACGTCATTTCCCAATAATACAACTTTTAACTACCGGAGAATTATATCCCAATGAACATTATCGAAACCATCGCAAAAGAACTCAATCTGACCGTCGACCAAGTGGAAAAGACCGTGGCTTTGATCGACGAGGGCAACACCATTCCTTTCATCGCCCGTTACCGCAAGGAGGTCACGGGAAGTTTGGATGATACCATTCTGCGTACGCTGGAGGAACGTCTGAACTACCTGCGCAACATTCAAAAGCGCAAGGAGGAGGTTCGCAATCTCATCGATGCACAAGGAAAATTGACCGACGAGATCATAGCCGCCATCGAAGCTGCCGTAACCATCACCGAGGTCGACGATATCTACCGTCCCTTCCGTCCTCACCGCAAAACGCGCGCCTCTGTCGCCCGCGAAAAGGGACTGGAGCCGCTGGCTGAACTGCTTCTGTCGCAGGAAAACGATTACACCCCCTCCATCGAGGAGCAAGCCGCTGCCTATATCGACGAAGAAAAGGGCGTCAAGACGGTGGAAGAAGCGCTGGCAGGTGCTCGCGACATCATCGCAGAGGACGTGTCCGACAATGCTGAGTTCCGAAAGGCATTGCGCCGTCAGACCTTCTCCTACGGCTCGCTGGTTGTCCGCGCCGCCAAAGAAGAGGATTCGGTCTACAGCCAGTACTATGAGTACGAAGAACCGCTCAAAAAGGTGGCTCCTCACCGCGTATTGGCCATCAACCGCGGCGAGAAAGAGGAATTTTTGAAGGTGAATGTGACCGTTCCCGCGGATATCGTTCTCAACTATCTGTTCAACTGCGTGGTGAAAAATCCCAAGAGTCCCGCCGCACAGCAGGTGACCGCCGCTGTCGTAGACAGCTATGATCGCCTGATCGCTCCCTCCATTGAGCGTGAAATCCGAAGCGATATGTTCGATGCCGCCTGCGAAGGCGCCATCAAGGTGTTTGCCGATAATCTGTCCCACCTCTTGATGCAATCGCCCCTCAAGGGCAAGACGGTGCTGGGCTTTGACCCCGGCTACGTCAACGGCTGTAAGCTAGCTGTGGTTGACAAGACCGGAAAGGTCGTCGACACCGGCGTTATCTTCCCCACCAAACCTCGCCAGCGCACCGATGAGGCCAAGCGCGTTTTGCGCCGCATGATCCACACCCACAAGGTGGATGTCATTGCCATCGGCAATGGCACAGCCTCTAAAGAAAGCGAGATTTTCGTTGCCGAACTGCTCCGTGAGATCGAGGACGATTGCAAATATATCATCATCAGCGAGGCCGGCGCTTCGATCTACTCGGCCTCCAAGTTGGCCGCTGAAGAATTCCCCGAATTTGACGTTATGCAACGCTCGGCCGTATCCATTGCCCGCAGATTGCAGGATCCCTTGGCAGAGCTGGTCAAAATTGACCCCAAGGGCATTGGTGTCGGTCAGTATCAGCATGACATGAAGCCCGCCCGTCTGGACGAGGCGCTGACGGGTGTCGTTGAGGACTGTGTCAACGCCGTCGGTATCGACATCAACACAGCATCCTATTCGCTTCTGTCCTATATTTCGGGCATCAACATGACCAGTGCCAAAAACATCGTCAAGTACCGCGAAGAAAACGGCGAGTTCACCTCGCGCGCCCAGCTCCTCAAGGTTCCGCGCATCGGCGCCAAGGCTTATGAGCAGTGCGCCGGATTTTTGAGAGTCCCCGGCTCCAAGGAGATCCTTGACAACACCGCCGTTCACCCCGAATCCTACGAAACCGCCCGCGCGCTGATCGCCCTGTTCGGCTACTCAGCCGAAGATGTACGGGCAGGACATCTGTCCTCGCTGGGCGCCAAGGTAAGAGAGCGCGGCGTGGCCTCCGTTTGCGAAGAACTGGGTGTTGGTGAACCGACGCTGTTGGATATCATTGCCGAGTTGGAAAAACCCGGCCGCGACCTGCGCGACACCCTGCCCCCGCCCGAACTTCGTACCGACGTCATGGATTTGTCCGATCTGAAGCCCGACATGATGCTCAAGGGAACCGTCCGCAACGTCATTGACTTCGGCGCGTTCGTCGATATCGGTGTGCATCAGGACGGCCTGGTTCACATCTCCGAGTTGTCCGATCGCTTTGTCAAGCACCCCTCCGAGGTCGTATCCGTCGGTGACGTCGTCACCGTCCGCGTGCTTTCGGTTGACGTCAAGAAAAAGAGAATTGCTCTGTCGATGAAGAGCAAGAAGGAATAAGGAACGATGAGGGGAACTTCTTTCAAGAAGTTCCCCTCAAGAACTTTTAAGAAAAAAGCAAGAGAGTCGCCGGGACAACTTCTCCTAACCCTGTGTGGGAATGAACTTTGTTGTTCCATAGGGGCTCTCACAAGAAGTGGGTCCCTGCCCCTTCTTCTCCACGCCAAGCAACCGGTCATCCGCAGGAGAAGTGCTCCCCTCTTTTGTTATTTTAATATATTAAAATAACATCAATTTTTTCGTTGTTTCTTCACACTTTATCCATCTTGGATTGTCACACTTGCACAACTGCGATCGTTAAATTTTGGGGAATGTCCCACTTCCCAAAACGCGCAAAATTTGGTACAATAGTATAGCAAAATTATAAGAATGTCATAGTGCTAAATATGTCATAAATATTTCAGGAGGTTTTACCCATGGCAAGCATTTCCCTTCGTCACATTTACAAGAAGTATCCCGGTGGCGTTACCGCCGTATCTGACTTTAACCTTGAAGTCAAGGACAAAGAGTTCCTCGTATTGGTCGGTCCTTCCGGTTGTGGTAAGTCCACGACTCTGCGTATGATCGCAGGTCTGGAAGAGATTACCGAGGGTGAGCTGTTCATCGGCGACCGTTTGGTTAACGACGTTGCTCCCAAGGACAGAAAGATCGCGATGGTTTTCCAGAACTACGCTCTGTACCCCCACATGACGGTATTTGAAAACATGGCCTTCGGTCTGAAGCTGAACAAGACGCCCAAGGAAGAGATCAAGAGACGTGTTGAAGACGCCGCTCGCGTTCTGGACATCACTCACCTGCTCGATCGTAAGCCCAAGGCTCTGTCCGGTGGTCAGAAGCAGCGTGTTGCTCTGGGTCGTGCTATCGTTCGTCATCCTGCCGTATTCTTGCTCGACGAGCCTCTGTCCAACTTGGACGCTAAGCTCCGTGCTGCCATGAGAACCGAGCTGACCAAGCTCCACCAGCGCGTTGGAACCACCTTCGTATACGTTACGCACGACCAGGTCGAGGCTATGACCATGGCTACGAGAATC
>JAZQUX010000307.1:0-4725 GCA_045631585.1 Eubacteriales bacterium
ACGGAGGAGATGGTCGAGTTGGCTGAGGAATGCGGCATTGCCGTCATGTGCACCGAAAAGCGTGCGTTTGAGGCAAGCGGTATTCTGTATGCGGCGGGACTGTCAAGATCTGCCGAGGGAAAGCATGTCTGATACGGTAAAGTTTCATTTTGATGTCGATGGTTCGGATTTTTCTTCCGCGGGCGAGGCTTCGGTCACGGTCAAGAAAAAACTGCGCCAGCTTGGATATCCCCCCGAGGTCATTCGTCGCGTTTCGATCGCGATGTATGAAGGGGAAATCAACATGGTCATCCACGCAAACGGCGGTGTTGCCGACGTAGAGGCGTCGGATGATGAGATTGTCATTGTCCTTGCGGATAAGGGCCCGGGTATTCCGGACGTCGCCCTTGCTATGCAGGCGGGGTATTCCACAGCCAAGGATCATATTCGAAATCTTGGTTTTGGCGCCGGCATGGGGTTCCCCAATATGAAAAAATATACCGACGAAATGCGTATCGACACCGTTGTGGGACAGGGTACAACCATCACGATGAAGGTGAAATTCTGATTCAAACGGACAAAAAATCAAATGTATCGAGGTGTGTATGATAAGAGATTACAAACACTCGGTATCACTTGATATCGAAAAATGCAGGGGCTGTACGGCGTGTCTCAAACGCTGTCCGACCGAGGCCATCCGTATTCGTGACGGGCACGCTGTGATCAACTCCGTGCGCTGTATCGATTGCGGTGAGTGCATTCGTGTATGTCCCTACAAAGCAAAAAAAGCAACGCATGACGCGCTGTCTGTCTTGAATGACTACAAATACACGGTGGCTCTTCCCGCGCCGTCGTTGTATGGACAGTTTGATAATCTAGACAATATCGGCTATATCATCAGAGGACTTCTCGACCTTGGATTTGACGATGTGTTTGAGGTTGCTTGCGCTGCTGAATTGGTGAGTGCGTATACGCGCAAATATATCACCAGAGAAAACATAAAAAAACCGATCATTAGCTCTGCGTGTCCTACGATCACGCGGCTGATCAGTACAAATTATCCCTATTTGTGCGAAAATATCATGCCCATCCTGCCGCCCATTGATATCGCCGCCATGCTGGCGCGCGAAAAGGCAAAAGGTGAGCATCCCGAACTTTCGGATGACGATATCGGCGTTGTGTTCATTTCGCCCTGTCCTGCTAAGGTCAGTTACGTGAAGAATAACTTTGCCGGCGAGCGGAATTACGTGTCGGCCACCGTTTCTGTCAGAGATATTTATTTCGCACTGCTTGACAAAATGAACAAGTACCGTGAAGAGCCGTACGAGGCGACCGAGGCCGGTATCGTCGGTATCGGCTGGGCTACGACGGGCGGTGAATCCAGTGCCATCCTCAATGAACGCTATCTGGCGGCCGATGGTATTGAAAACTGCATTCGCGTGCTCGATCAGATCGACAGCGCGGACATCACGACTCTTGATTTTGTTGAGCTTAACGCTTGCAACGGCGGCTGCGTCGGCGGCGCGATGACGGTGGCGAACCCTTACATCGCCCAAGCGCGCTTGCAATCGCTCAAGCGTTATCTCCCGGTTTCCCCCAACCGTCCTGCCAGTGACTGGATTCCCGACAAGTATTTCCACGAGAAAACCGTCGAGTACAATCCGTACAGCTTGCTTTCAAGCGACCGAAAAACAGCCATGCGCATGATGAGTGACATCGAAGCGATCGCAAAGGCACTTCCCGGGCTTGATTGCGGCTCGTGCGGTGCTCCCAACTGTACGGCATTTGCTGAGGATGTCGTCAAGTGCGAATCTCGCGCGGATGAATGCACCGTGATTTTGAAAAAAATCATGAAAGAGCGGGGAATTGATATGGAGCGGGGAGAAATTTTGTCTCATTTTGACGCGATCCTCCAAAAAAATCATAAGGAGGACAACCAATGACTGTAAATGCATTATGTGATTTGTTGGATGCCAAGGTGCTGTGTGGTGAAACGGACAAACCCTTTTTGGGGGTTTATGCAGGTGATTTTCTCAGCCGTGCGATGAGCCGCGTTGAGTTTGACTGCATCTGGGTGACCATCATGGCCAATGTCAACGTCATAGCCGTAGCTACGCTTACCGAACCGGCAGCGATCGTGCTGGCTGAGGACGTCGTTTTGCAAGACGATGCTCTGAAGGCGGCGCGTGACAATGGATTGACGGTATTATCCTCACCGCTGTCGACGTACGAAATTTGCGTTGCCATCGCTCAGTTGACCGAGGAGCCTTCAGAATGAGCATATACCGTTGTGATTTGCACATTCATTCCTGCTTGTCGCCTTGCGGTGACGAGGATATGACACCGGGCAACATCGTCGGTATGGCTTTGCTGAACGGATTGAACATCGTGGCCCTGACAGACCACAATTCCACTAAAAATTGTCCCGCCTTTTTTAAGATTGCCAAAGCACACGGCGTGATTCCCGTCGCAGGCATGGAGCTGACAACGTCAGAGGACGTTCATGCGGTATGCTTGTTCCGCGATTTGGAGAGCGCGATGTCATTTGGCGAGTATGTGGACAAACAGCGTTTCAAAATCAAAAACGAGCCCGACATCTTCGGCAGACAGCTCATCATGGATGAGAACGACAAGATATGCGGAGAAGAAGAGTATCTTCTGATTAACGCGTCGTATCTATCCTTGGAAGATGCGTACCGTGAGGTTTCTTCTCGCGGCGGTGTGTGCTATCCGGCACATATCGATCGAAGCTCCAACGGGATTATCTCGATGCTGGGCGATTTTCCGCCCGAGCCGCATTTTACCGCGTTTGAGCTCAATAACGAGACATCACTGCAAGGTTGCCTTGCCAAATATCCGATTCTGACCGAGCGGAGTTTGGTTCATGTAACATCCTCGGATGCACACTACCTGACCGATATTTCGGAGGAGGGATTCGCCATTGATATCGATGATGAGCCCTATTCTTCCGATCTGGTGAGAAATCGCTTGATCGATCATCTGCTTGGCTTGCGCTAAGGAAAGGAGATAGGTATGGACGAACTTTCACTCTATGTTCTGGATATCACGATGAACTCGGTAAGAGCAGGCGCGACGGATATCTCCATCGAGCTTGAGGAGAGCGGCGAATGGTTGGATTTCACCGTGCGAGATAATGGTTGCGGTATGACAGAGGAACAGCTTGCAAAGCTGGAAAATCCTTTTTTCACGACTCGCACTACCCGTAAGGTGGGACTGGGCATCCCGTTTTTGAAGATGCTGGCTGAAATGACAGGCGGAGGGGTGAATATCACCTCGGTGCATGAGTCCGTCAGCGAACAACATGGCACAGTAACAACCGCGCGTTTCGGCAGACATCACATTGATTTTATTCCGCTTGGCGATATGGTGGAAACGGTGAAAACACTCATTCAGGGTTCGCCTGATATTGATTTCACCTACCGACATGCCAACGAAGCGGGAGAAGTCACTCTTTCCACCGCGTCGCTGCGCGAAATACTGGGCGAGGACATCTCGCTTTCAGAGCCCGAAATACTGTCTTGGATAGATTCGTATCTGAGGGAACAGTATGAGGGTATGACAACAAACTGAATTAAATTAAAATTTTATATTATAATCGAAAGGATCATCACTATGAAGTCACTTGAAGAGCTGAAGGCCATAAAGGCCAAAATGCAGGACAAGGTTGTTCTGCGTAAATCCAGCGGCGACATTCGTATCGTAGTCGGTATGGCTACTTGCGGTATCGCAGCAGGTGCACGTCCCGTTCTGAATGCTTTTGTCGAGGGTATTACCGAGGCAGGCCTGGGCGAGAGTGTTATCGTTACCCAGACGGGTTGCATTGGCATTTGCCAGTACGAG
Organism: Eubacteriales bacterium; assembly: GCA_045631585.1. Classification (GTDB taxonomy): domain Bacteria; phylum Bacillota; class Clostridia; order Oscillospirales; family CAG-272; genus SIG644. The sequence goes on from JAZQUX010000307.1 coordinate 3,841, forward strand.
CCTGTCGTTGAAGTCTACACCAAGGATGCGGAAAAGGTCACCTATGTGAAAATGACCGCAGACAAGGCAAAGGAAGTCATCGAAAAGCACATCAAGGGCGGCAATCCCATTGCCGAATACACCGTTAACGGACTGAAGTAATCAAGGAGGAATAAAGAGTTATGATTCGTTCTCATGTACTTATTTGCGGCGGTACCGGCTGTAGCTCTTCGGGCAGCATGAAGCTGAGCGAAAAGCTGGCAGAGGAACTCAAGGCAAAGGGACTGGATGAAGAAGTTAAGATTGTCATGACCGGATGCTTCGGTCTGTGCGCACTCGGTCCCATCATGATCGTTTACCCCGAAGGTACCTTCTACAGCAGAGTTACCGTCGAGGACATTCCTGAGATCGTCAGCGAGCATCTCGAAAAGGGTCGTATTGTTGAGCGTTTGGTCTACAACGAAACGGCTGATAAGACCGAGAGCGCTGAGCCCGCTTCGCTGAGCGAAACCACGTTCTACAAGAAGCAGCACCGTGTTGCTCTGCGCAACTGCGGTGTGATCAACCCTGAAAACATTGAAGAGTATATCGCTATGGACGGTTACTTCGCTCTGCACAAGGTGCTGACCGAAATGACCCCCGATTCCGTTATCCAGACCATTTTGGATTCCGGTCTTCGCGGCCGCGGCGGCGGCGGTTTCCCCACGGGTCTGAAGTGGAAGTTTGCTTCCAACAACCGTGGTCAGGTAAAGAAGTACGTTGCTTGTAACGCAGACGAGGGTGACCCCGGTGCATTCATGGACCGTTCCATCCTCGAGGGTGACCCCCACGCGCTGATCGAGGCTATGGCAATCGCCGGCTATGCAATCGGTGCAAACCAGGGTTACGTTTACGTTCGTGCAGAGT
>JAZQUX010000308.1:0-1875 GCA_045631585.1 Eubacteriales bacterium
AAAGTCGGGCTTTGTCCTTGCCGGTATGGAGGGAACGAAATTCACGGAGGGAAGAATTACACTCGGTAAGGGTGATAAGCTCTTCCACTATACCGACGGTGTAACCGAAGCTACAAACGCCGGTAACGAACTGTACGGCAAGGAAAGATTGTTGAGCGTACTCAACAAGAACAAAGGACAAACGCCGAAGGAAACGCTTTCTTCGGTAAAGTCTGATATTGATGATTTTGTCGGTGAAGCACCGCAGTTTGACGATATCACGATGCTTTGCATCGAATATCGGACGAATTCTTGATTTGATATGCTTGGAAGGATATACGGTTTACAGACGGATATCCTCCGAGCATACTAAAAAATTTAGTAAAACATTTGACTTGTGAGGACCTTTTATGAAAATTGCGTATCTGGGATATGATGTTCTGTATCCGTGCCTCTTGGCGTTGGAATCCGCTGGGTGCACCGTGATGGAGCTTTTTACCTGCAAGACGGACAACGTGTACGAATTTAATACCAAGGTGATCGCGTTTGCCAAGCAAAGAAGTCTTCCTTGTCATATCGAGAGAATTACACTTGACGATATTCATAGGCTGAAAGCGATGGGTTGTCAGGCTATTTTCTGCGCGGGGTACTTTCATAAGGTTCCCATTGACCATTCATTACCCATTATAAACGTACACCCGGCCATGCTACCCATAGGGCGCGGGTCGTGGCCGATGCCGATTGTTATCATGCGAGGACTGACCCAAAGCGGTGTGACGCTTCATAAAATGGAACAAGATTTGGATGCCGGTGATATTCTGATCCAAAGATCCTTTGACGTTACCGTGCATGATAATCTTGAAACCATGACCGAGACTATCTGTGAAATTGCGGCAGATCTGTGTGCCCGTGTTGCTTCTAATTTAGAGGATTACTGGAATCGCGCGGTTCCACAAGGCACCTTCGAATATTGGCCTTGTCCTCAAAAAAAAGATTATACTATTACTTTGAATACTCCGCCGAAAGAGACCGAAAAAATACTTCGTGCTTTTTACGGCTTTGATTGCTATATAAAACTTCATGACAATATGGAAATTTGCATCGTAAAGGGTGAATTTCTGCCAATGCAGCACACCTTGCCGTTCGGTACCTTGACTGATCTTGTGCCGGGGCGTCGGGGATATGCCGTTACAGGCGGTATCATCCTTGAGTCTGCACATACATAAAAGAGGAATTCTATGATATTAGAGCCAATTACACTGCGGCATCACGATGCCGTTGAACAAATACGAAAGCGGTATGGACATCAAACGTCTTCTCACGCCTTCTTATCCCTGTTTTTGTGGAAAGAGGAAATGAGCCTACAGATGTGCTTAACGCCCAATATATTTGCTGTTAAATGCAACAGGCGAGGAGAAAACTGCTGGTTTTTCCCATGTGGCGAGCCCGAGGCGATCAAAAATTTTCTACATCAGCAATTGGATACCGTCAAAGCTCCTTTGCGCCTTTGCTATATGCGTACGGAGGATGCGGAGATGCTGAACCGTGAGTTCCCCAATCGCTTTTCCTTGGTTGCTACCCCCGATGACGATGAATATCTGTATGACAGAGAACAGCAACTTCTTTTGCAGGGCAAAGAATTTCGCCATCATCGTAATTCCCTGAATCGACTAATGAAAAAATACCAAATTGAAACCATAGAAATCACCTCGGAAAATTTGGAACAGGCAAAGGTGGTTTTGGATCGCGCGCGGGAAAACGGTATGGAAAACGTCGGGACACTCTCCACGCGGAGTACGGAAAGAATTATTTTGGAGCACTGGGATGCCCTGAATATGAACGGTGTGATCGTGTATGCGGACGGGGTGCCTGCCGCAATCGCCGCCGGTTACTTTA
>JAZQUX010000309.1:0-7579 GCA_045631585.1 Eubacteriales bacterium
CTGATTTAATCTCTCAATAATTGAAACAAAACGTGAATCTTGACGGACACAATCATATCGTTTATTTTGCAATCTGTCAAGCATATGGTAGCAATTGGTGTGTTCCGTAAGTTCGTGAAAATCTTTGTTGGGTTCAGGATAAATTAACTTATCGGTAAAAATTGATGTGTAAAATTTACCGTGATCATTGATATATGCTTTATCGTATTCAATCGCGTGATAGCACATTTTTTCAAGAGAAGCAAGTGTTTCATCCTTTTTACCCTGAGATATCTGATACGTGGAAATTAACCAATAATTTTGGGAGAGGCGAACATGATAAAACATAAGGTTATCCCCGTATATCATCTTATAAAGATGATTGGAAATAGTAAGCATTTCAATTTTTCTATCCCATGTGGACGGATCATTGGGGAGTTCATCCGCGAGCGGATAGTTTGAAATAGCAGTGCCCAAGCAATCGGTCAATTTGTCGATTTCATCTTGAATATAAAATTCCGTATTGCCATCACCAATCCCCGATGATTTTGCAAATTCACGGCAGTACTTCATAGGCGTGAGCAGATTTACTGATTGCATAGCTTTCTCAACCTGCTTGGTGCCTCCATAAATATTGATCAAAACATTGATTGCATCATATCGGGTATCTTCATCTTTACATTCAGCCACCACGGAAGAGCAAAGATTTTCGATTTCCTTTATGAGGTCATTATTCTTTGTATCGCACCACAAATGATACAGACAAACAGCGAGATTTTCTTTGATCTCAAAATCTGCGGGGTAGCGGGAAATCGCATTTCTTGCGAAAGTTATCCGTTCTTTGATCGTACCCACTTCTGCAAGACGAGAGATTTCTTTTTTGATATTTGCAATTTCTTCTTCTCTTTGAGAGAGCTTATATCCCAAGAGTTCATCTGTACTGACGAAAAAGAAATCAGCAAGCGCCGGAAGAAGTTCAATATCGGGATAACCACCTTCTGCTTCCCAACGAGATATAGCTTGAGGTGTCACCCCTATAGCCGTGGCAAGAACGTCTTGTGTAATATTATTTTCTGCGCGAAGTTTTTTGATGATCGCACCTATTTTAATATTCATATCGTACCTCCAAAATAAATTTTGTAAGCTTACGATTTTATTATAGCATAATTTTTCTTTTTTTCAATTATCAATTCATTGTTAAATAGATAAAGCAGTACTTTACATTGATAAGAAGTAAAATACTGCTTTATCGCAGGTACCGCAAGATGTCCTTTTTGATTTGTCAAGAACGTTGACAGCAGGGGAGTTTTGTGGTATACTAGTCGGGTAAAAATGTGTGATGTTTACAAGGAGAATTTATGAGCCGAATCGCAAGTTCCTCAGCGCTCGGAACTGAAAAAATCAATCGGCTGATGGTGAAGTTTTCCTTCCCGTGTATCTTGTCACTTCTCGTCAGCTCTCTATATAATATCGTCGATCAAATGTTTATCGGAAACAGCGAATTGAGTACGCTGGGCAATGCCGCGACGGGTGTTGTGTTTCCTGTGTTTATCATCGCGCAGGCCTTTGCTTGGTGCTTGGGCGACGGCCTCGCGGCCTATCTGAATATCTGCCAAGGAAGGAACGAAGCAGATGATGCCCATAAGGCCATCGGTGGCAGTATCACGGCGGCGTTTTTGTCGGGCCTTTTGATGATGGCGGTGATCTATCCGTTCAAGGTGCCGATTTTGACGCTGTTTGGCGCTTCGGAAAACACGCTGGCGTATGCGGTGGAATATTTGAACGTCATCTTGGCCATGGTGCCTGTGTATATTCTTTGCAATATGATGAATTCGATTGTTCGCGCCGACGGAAGTCCCGCCTGGGCCATGATTTCCATGCTGACGGGTGCTGTGACCAATATCATTCTTGACCCCGTGTTTATTTTTGGCTTGAACATGGGCATGACGGGCGCGGCGTTGGCCACCGTCATCGGTCAAGGGGTTACTTTTTTGATGACGCTGATCTATTTTTCCCATACCAGAACATTCAAACTGAACAAGGAAAGCTTTGTTCCTCGGATATCGTCCGTCGGCAAAGTGGTTCTTTTGGGAATTTCGACCTTTATCACCCAGTTGGCTATTGTGATCGTGGCGATTCTTTGTAACGTCCAGTTGGCCAAATACGGCGAGATGTCTAAGTACGGCGCGGACATTCCGATCGCTGTCTTTGGTATTCAAAGTAAAATTTTCACCGTTGTGATCAATCTTGTCGTAGGCATTGTGCTGGGCTGTCAGCCCATCATTAGCTACAACATGGGAGCTGAAAAATTTGACAGAGTCAAGGAGCTGTACCGAAAAACCGCGACCTGCGCCATTTTGATCGGGCTTTCCTTTACGGTGCTGTTTGTACTGGCACCTCGATTCGTTGTGGGATTGTTTGGCGCCCCTGCCAATATTCCCAACCCCGAGGATTACTGGGAATTCAGTGAGAAAACCATGCGGATTTTCTTATCTTTGATCAGCATCAGCTGTATTATCAAAGTCAACTCCATCTTCTTTCAGGCGGTCGGTAAGCCGGGCTATGCCGCGGTTGCCTCTATGATCCGCGACGTTGTCTGCTTTATTCCGCTGATTCTCGTCCTCCCCATGACCTCCTGGGGTGTGGACGGCATTCTCTATGCTGCACCCATTTCTGATTTGATCGCTATGTTGGTGACGGCGCTTTTGATCGTTTCTTTCTACCGATCGCTGCGCAAATCATCCGCAACGCTGCGGGATGGACGTTTGGGATGATCGAGCGGATGCTTGCTTGATGTAAAAAATATACGAGCCCCACGCACCGATGCGCCGATGGGGCGACAAGGAGAAAATCCATGCCTTATTTCTATTTGACATTGGCCGTGATCATGTGCTCGTCCTCCAGTGTATGCGGCAAGCTGTTTCATCGACAGGTCGGTCGCTGTAAGGACAACGGCATATTCTATAACTTCATGCTGATGATCAGCGTGTTTGTCGGCTGGGGTGTGCTGTATGCGACAAGCTTTACGTTTGACGCGGGTGTTCTTTGGTATTCCGCTATGTTTGCCGCTTGCTATGCGGCTTGTCAGTTCGGCACCATTCACGCGCTGAAGCATGGTCCTGCAACCCTGACCGCGCTGTTCAATAGCTTGTCCTTGATTCTGACCGCGATTTGGGGCCTGATCTTCTGGGGTGCGGACTTGACCGTGTTTGTGGTTGTGGGTCTTTTGCTGGTGGTCTGTTCTATCACGCTTTGCGTATATACCAAGGAGAAGGGGGAGAAATCCATCTCTCCTAAATGGCTCTTCTACGTTTCACTTGCGTTTTTGGGTAATGCCGGCTGTTCTATTGTTCAGCGCACCCAGCAGATGGCCTACGCAGGACAGCATGGCAATATGCTGATGCTGTTTGCCACCGGATTTTGTGCCGTTTTGTATCTTGTTATTTTTTCGAGAAGTGACAAGAGCGATGCCAAAGTCATGCTCAAACGCTCGGGATGGATTCCCGTGTGCGCGGGACTTTGCAATCTGATCCTCAATCTGATGGCCATCCTGATGGCCTCGACTGACCTATCTCCCAGCCTCATCTATCCCTTGATCGGTGTGGGCGGCCTGAGCATTGTAACGGTGTTCTCGCTTTTGGTGTTCAAAGAAAAAATGAGCTCTCGACAGTGGCTTGGCGTTGCGGTCGGCGCGGTTGCGGTGGTTCTTCTGTCCATCTGAGAAAACATCAAATACCATGTCAAAACAGCGTGGCTTCCGTCGGGAAGTCACGCTGTTTTCAGCATCCGCGCTCGGCCAGCTCCTCACATAGCGAGCGGTAGAATGCGTAGATACTTTCCTTCTTTGATTTTTTGACCATAAAATCGACGATTTCGGAGTGTGAGATCGACCCTTCGACACAATGACCGCGATAGTCTGCGTATTGGCTGGATTCAAGAGAAACCATGCCGTCGGTAGGGGCGCCGTTTTCCCAGCGGCGAGAAAACAGGTGGGGAATGCTCATAATAAAATCGTCTCGGCTCCGTTCCATGACCGTCGAATAGCTTTGCATGAAAATTCCGTTGTGCGCAGCATCCGAGGCAAAATCCAAGGATTCCAAAACGCCGTCGGGCGTGTATTGAAGCTGTCGGCAAACGGTGAGCACCTCCGGCGTTTGATCTCCGAAGATACGGTACCAAACGTGTAACCAGGCGGCAAGAGGATATTTGAAGATACGGGGCATGGCGTACAGACGTGTGGCAAGCTTGGAACCTTTGTGAGGGGTGCAAAGAAACGTCAGGGAAGCGACGTGCTCGGCCATGCCGAGACGGTCGATCATATAGCGACTGTCAAGTCCACCCTTGGAATGAGCAATCAAATTGACTTTGTCCACCCCTTCGGCTTGAAGAACCTCTTTGATTTGCGCTTTGAGCTGCGCGGCGTTGTTTTCAATGCTGCCAAAGCCATCCGTGCGGCTGGTATATACGCTATGTCCGTTTTCCTTCAAAAGCGACTCGATGTGACCGAACGCTTTGAAAAACTTAACGTCCTTCAGGGCAATCCCATGGACGAGAATGATCGGATATTTGGTTGGCATATCGGGTCTCCTTTCGTTTCGATGGTTCTATTATATCACGGAATACGTTCCAAGGCAAGATGCCTGACATGTCTTTTGATGTTTGATAGGATATTTTGAGTATATTTTAGTTTTTTGCGATAAAAACGGGATGCCGGATGCGACTATATAGATGAAGGACCTTCAAGAAAGGAGATCGAATATGGATGACAGCTTGATCATTGAATTGCTGTGGCAACGCTCAGAGTCCGCGCTTGAACAGCTGGCAAGCAAATACGGACGGACGCTCTACAGCATCAGCTATCATATTACGGGAGACCGTGAGGATGCAGAAGAATGTGTCAATGATACTTATTTGGGGCTCTGGAACGCCATTCCGCCCGCACGCCCGCGATCTTTGTATGCCTTTGTTTGTCGCATGGTTCGCAATATTTCCTTCTCCCGCTACCGCTATCGCACCGCGCAGATGCGTGATCGCGCCAACGAGGTCGCGCTGGAGGAAGTAGCGGATTTCATTGCCGATGACGAAATGGGCGGGCGAGAATTTGAAACAGACGAGCTTAGATTCTTTTTGGAAGAATGGCTGTGGGCGTTGGATGATCGCAATCGCTACATTTTTCTGCGGCGCTATTGGTATATGGAGGATGTCCCGGCCATTGCTCAAAGCTTGCAGTTGAGCGAAGCGGCCATATACCTTCGCCTTGATCGCATGAAAAAGAAGCTGAAATCCTATTTGATCAAGAAAGGAGTTCTTTTATGAGCAGCAAGCAAACAATCAACGAAGCGTTTGCCGACATTGACGATGCCTTGATCGAGTTTGCGGCCAACGTACCGCAGAAAAAGAGAGTGCTTGGGAAACGCTTGGCCGTCGTTGCGGCCTGCGCTGTGATTTTGGTATCCTTCCTGTTTGGCGTTTTGTTCATGGACCGCCCGACCGACCAGAGCGACCCCGAAAGTAAATACGGCTGGGTGGTTGTCGCCAGCGATCATACGCTGGTAAAAAAGCAAAAAAAAGGACTGAGCGGTTTGCAATACACGTTGTGCATTGACTATATGCCCTTGCGGACAGCGCATGACGACCTGCTCGGCATCGAGCCGGAAAAAGACGTTTGCGCGGAAATGTTGGGACAGTGGCTACTTTCTGTGGCAACGTTCGATTATTCACAGCATTTTCCTTTGTTTGCGGAGGAAATCCTGAAGGATCGTATCTATCCCGTATTTGAAAAAGAAGGGTATGATGCGCAAGGTGCGTATGAAAAAATTGCCACGGTGGTAGCGGATACGGTAGGCTTTACCCATTGCCGGGTGGATTACGCGGTCAAACACGTGGAAAATACGGAGCAAACATTGCAAGCGTTTTGCGACGCTTGGGCAGGGTATTTTGAAAAAGTGGGAATCAACATCCAAGATATTACGCAGGTCTGCGAGTATACGATTGAAGAAATTAAAATCTATTATAACGACCTGTTTTTGATCGAATTTGACTCGCCCGACATTGCGTTTTATCAGTTGGGTGGTGTATGGTATGCATCTCCCGAAATGCTGGACGATGATCTTTCCATCGATTTAATACAAGCAACCCCGGGAGAAATGAACGGGTACTACAGACCCAAGCGCGATGCTGGCGTTGTCGAGCGGATAGAAAATGGTTACGTTGTGCTGTCGGACACGCAGTACTATCTGTTACCTGCGGATGAGATGGAGGTTTCTGTCGGAGACTATGTCGAAATCACATATTACTCGGTCGGCGCAAGAGGCCTGCGCGCCTCGGATGGCGCTTGGTGCTATTTGGGTGTGATTGCGTCGATGGAAATCGGCGAGCAACCCCCGGTATGGGATGAGACGAAAAACGAGACAAACTGAAAACAGCCCTCTTGAATGCAATCGGTCAAGAGGGCTGTTTTGCACAAACAACAATCGGATTTCCGAAATATCGGCAGGGCATTGGTGATAGCGCCGAACTATCAAAAATGCCGCAAAACGGCTTGACAAGCCCCTTTTTTTATTCTATAATAGTTATGAAATCCGAAAATAAGATTTGTAATGATGTATGAAAACCGAATGATTGGATTTCACACAGCGCCCGAACAAACAACAAGGAGGAAACAGAGTGAAACAAAACAAAATCAAACAAAACAAAATCAAACAAAAGGACAACCGAAAGGAGGAATGCGCATGATCAAAGGCTTTGTCCAGGGACAGACACTCAAATTGGCCCGTTCGCACATCGTGGCAGACACCATCGACTATCTGATTGCCAAGTTTTCGTTTCAAGGGGAAGATTGGCGCGGACTTGACAAATGGATGCATTTGAGGAAAGGGGAACAGACGTATGCCGTCCACTTGACCGATGACAAAACGCGAAAGGAGGATCACCTCAATCTCGGCGCGGGCGTGTGGTCCGTTTGGTTGCACGGCAGTGAGCAAGTCGACGGGCAGGTGGTCTTGCGAATCACCACCAATGTCTGCGATTTCAAGGTGGAAGAGAGCGGCGCGCTGGATGGAGAGGTTCTGCCCGAGCTGCCCGTCGGGGTGAGTGAGCAGTTGGCGGCGCGCATCGATGCGCTCGAATCTCAATCGCCGCACGCCGGAGCTCTGCCGTCGGTGAACGAGGAGAACGAGGGGCAAGTGCTGACCGTGGTAAACGGAGCATGGTCGGCGGCAGATCTTTTGGGCGGCGGCGCGGATGTGGTGGTAGATACAGACCTGTCCGTGACCAGTAAACATCCCGTGCAGAACAAGGTGATCTCGCAGGCATTGACCGCGATGCAAACGGAGTTCGATGCGAACATCGAGGCGCTGTCTCAGCGTGTGGCGCCCGAGGTGACAGCGGCGCAAAATGGCAAGGTACTGACCGTGGTGAACGGTGCATGGGCGGCGGCAGATGCCCCCGATGGCGGCGCGGACATCGTGGTCGCGAAGATACTGCAAGACCTCGCGGCAATTATCGCAGCTTTCATAATGCATGGTAATGCACCGTTCTTTCTGCGTGGTAAGAAGGCGGATGATTTTTGGCTGCACCAAGGGAACCAGAGCCATGTAGG
>JAZQUX010000310.1:0-8289 GCA_045631585.1 Eubacteriales bacterium
GGCATTCGCTCGGTGATCTCCACCACAAGCAAGTATGAAGGCATGTATGATTTCACCGCCGAGGATGGCGTCTTTTCTGCCAAAATCATCTTGAATTTGAAATAAAAACTGCAATCTACGCCAAATCAGATACAATCTACGCCAAAATCCCCATTTTGGGGAGTTTTTTATTGTAATGTAAATAATATCAATACGCGCGAAAGGAGCGATGGGATTGACAGAAAAGAGATATGCGGATGATGGATATCTCATTGTATCCGAGCTTGACCGATGTCCGTTTTTTGAAAAAGGCGAAGCCGCCTCGCAGCCCTGCTGCGGCGACGATTGCTTCTTCTGCAAATTCTCGGATTTCCGCAAGCAGGAATACATTGAGCAGGTGAAAACCGATGCCCGACGGGGCGTGCTTTACAGCGTATGCCACAACGTGAAAAACAAAAAAGCAACATAAATTTTGGAGGAAAGAAACATGAAAAAACGAATTTTAAGCGTCCTCATTACACTCGTGATGCTGATCGGTCTTGTGTCCGTGATGAGCGTCTGCGCGAGTGCGGCGGGGGTGACTGATGAGATCCACTGGGCTGTCGTACAGAAAGATAGTGATGTCATTCTGTATCTGGGCAATGCTGCACACGTGATGGAAACCGGCGAAACCTTGTATGCCGATGGCGCACAGGGCACCGATGACATGGTTTTTGGGAGCTACAGAGGTCAACCCTATGAGGCTTGGTATATGGAGATCACAAAAGTCGTGGTAGAGTCGGAGATTCAGCCCGCCTCCTGCGCTTATTGGTTTTACGATCTGTACAAGTGCACCGAAATGGACCTTCAGCTTCTGAATACCGGCAGTGTTACGTCCATGAAGGCCATGTTTACACATTGCTCTTCCATGACGACGTTGACGTGGGACACGAGCAAATTCACCACGGCAAATGTAACGACTATGGAAAGTATGTTCTCTAGCTGCGAGAAGCTGACCTCTCTGGATCTGTCTCATTTTGATACCTCCAATGTTACAAACATGGCAAATATGTTTTATCAATGTAATAATTTGGAGACTATTGACCTATCCTCCTTTGATACGGCAGCTGTCACGAACATGGCGTTTATGTTCTATGCATGCTATGACCTGGCGTACCTTGATTTGTCGAGCTTTGACTTGAGCGGTATAGCTGCAAGCTCAAACAAATCTTTACTCCCCTTTGCAGAGATACTGACCCTGAAAACACCGAAAATCAACCCTTATGCTGATACTTTTGGTCTTACTTATACGTACTCTGATGAGCAGGGCAATCTCTATACCGCACTTCCCGTATCCGAATCGGCAGAAGGTGTGAAAACGCTTTATAAGAATTCAAGCATCTACTATTACATGAATGGTAGTACAGGCGGAGAAGGAAATCCCACAAGATATGCGTACGACAAGGCCTATAGTATCACCCTGACAGCACCTCAAAAAGCCGGGTATATTTTTGATGGTTGGAAGGTTGACGAAGGTCTAGAAGGGGTAACGGTAGTTGGAAACACCCTGACCATCCCCCAGTACACGACAGGCACGGTGTATATCGACACATTGTGGAAGCCTTACACCGTTTCTGTAAGCGGCAGCTATGCTCCTTATACGGCGACAATTGACCCGTCGAGGGATGATGTGACCTACAGCTGGCACGAGTATAGTTTTGGGTCTAGTGAAATCACAGATGAATCTGCTATTTATGATAGTGAGTATTCATTTGGCACTTACGACCCGGAAACAGGCTGGACCCCGGATTCAATTGAATACTTATATTTATATTTTGACGTGTCACTAAAGAGTGGCGACACCGTAACGGTGACCTTTGCTGACGACGTCGATGTTGAAGCTGTCGCGATGATGACCGGTGATTGGGGGTATCTTTTCTTCGGGGAGGCGCAGGCAGAAAATGTAATTTTGTTCACGATCCCCGAGGATGGAAGATATGTCTTGGTGACTAATAGGATAGAAACTACCGCAAAGGCGATCTACGCAGGAGTATCTGTTAGCAATACTGCCGCTTTCACCGGTACAACGTTTTCCACCGGTGAAATCGGGAAACAGTACGTGGCAAAGGCAACCTTTACTGACGGCGGCAAAGGAATTGTCGCCTATAGCGCCCCGTTTACTTATGCCGAACAGTACACCGTTACCTTTGACTATGGCACACTGGGTAGCGAAACCAAAACGGTTTTGAGTGGCGAAACCGTTACGCCTCCTGCACCCGTATTTGGGGGCAAGGTTTTGGTCGGTTGGTATACAAACAGCAGTTTTGCCACCGAATTTGATTTCAGTGATGCTATCTACGCAAATAAAACCATCTATGCAAAGTTTACTGAGGCAGTAGCAAAAATCGAAAAGACCGGCACAAGCGGACTTGTAGATACTTACACCATCACCTACACCGACGGCACTACCACTACCTTTACCGTGACCAACGGTGAAAAGGGTGACAAGGGCGATCAGGGTATCCAAGGTATTCAGGGTGTTCCCGGTGCTGACGGTCACACTCCGGTTATCACCATTCAGAACGGCTACTGGTATATTGACGGTGTAAACACCAACCAAGCCGCACAGGGTGTCAAGGGTGATACCGGTAACGGCATTTCCGACATTTCCAAGACCGGTACAAACGGTCTTGTAGATACTTACACCATCACCTACACCGACGGCACTACCACTACCTTTACCGTGACCAACGGTGAAAAGGGTGACAAGGGTGACAAGGGTGACACCGGTGCACAGGGCGGAAAGGGTGAAAAAGGTAATACAGGCGCCGCAGGTGCAGACGGTGTTGGTATTGCAAATATCGAAAAGACCCCCTCTGACGGAAACGTAGACACCTACACCATTACACTTACCAACGGAACTACATACACCTTCACCGTAACCAACGGCACAAACGGAACGGACGGTAAGGACGGCAAGGACGGTGTTGATGGTAAGGATGGCACAAATGGAACCAACGGCGTTGACGGAAAAGATGGCACTGACGGTGAAGACGGTCAGACTCCCTACATTGGCGAAAACGGAAACTGGTGGATCGGCGATACCGATACAGGCGTGAAAGCTGCGGGAGATGACGGCAAGGACAGCGCAATCATTGTTGCAACCGCTGTCGGCGGCACTGCACTCATAAGCAACATCGCACTGATCGCTTGGACACTTATTAAGAAAAAGAGATTATTCTAAAGAATAATCCAACTGAAACACCAAAGCGGTGAGCCGAGGCTCACCGCTTACTTTTTGCGAATACTGAAACATTTTGTTTCTCGGAGGCGTTATGCGAAGACAAGACGAATTGAAAAAGAGTGTGATACTTGATTTCATCGACGAGTATTACAACGAATATAACGAGATCCCTGCCGTGAGAACTATCGCGGAGGGCACGGGAATTGCTTTGGCAACTGTGCATCGTTATCTGCTCTCGCTCAAAGAAAGCGGTGAGCTTGAATACAATGGTCGAAAGTCGATCTCTACCAAGCGTATCGATATGGAATCGCGCCATGCTTCTGCGCCCGTTCTCGGTTACGTCCGTTGCGGTGAAGGCGAAGAAGAAACAGAGGAAGTTATCGAGTATATTCGTCTCCCCGAAAGTTTAGTCGGCACGGGAGAGTTTTTCGTGCTGATTGCAAAGGGTGACTCTATGATTGATGCCGGAGTGAACGAAGGGGATTACGTTGTTATCCGCAAGCAAAATACCGCAAGCGACGGAGATTATGTTGTGGCTCTCTATGAAGGTCTGAACAATCTAAAGGAGCTTGTCGTGGATAACGGCATATACATTCTTCGTTCTTGTAATGAGGATAAGGAAACCTATCCCGACATCTATCCGAGAAATCTGAAGATACAAGGAGTTGCAGTCTGTGTAATGCACCGCTTGAAGAAAAGGAGGTAGTCGATGCCCCAAAAGAAATACGATCTCACCTCTGAGCGCGGTAACATAGAAAAAGATTTCAAGACGGAGGCTGATCGACAGAAACACTTGGACGAGATCGTCAATGCAGACTACCATCAAAGAAGATGATTGCATCGCCTTGCATGGCAGATGCAAAGGCAAAAAGATAGCCGTATGAATAGCAAAAGGCGGTGTGATCTTTTCGATCACACCGCCTTTTACATAAATACTTCGTTATGGGGCTTGCGCTAACACAAGCGTCCTCTGTTTTCGTATTGGTTCCGGCGGTTATTCCTCTCCGCCCTCATAGCCCGGAAGCGCGCCGTCCAGACGGTTGTTCCATGGACGGAGACGTCCCGCTTCCATTTTCAGTACTCGATCGGCGCGGGCGGCGATGGACAGGTCGTGGGTGACCATGACCAACGCGCAACCCAGCTCCTCGCGGGTGGAAAGCAACAGCCCCAAGACTTCTTCGGCGTTGGCGCGGTCGAGATTGCCCGTCGGCTCATCGGCAAAGAGAATTTGAGGGCGATTGATCAGCGCGCGTGCAATGGCGACACGCTGTTGCTGACCGCCGGACAGCTCGCTCGGCAGATGATGCAGGCGGTCGGCCAAATCCAGTGCTGTGATCAAGCGCTTAAAATGCTGTTCGTAGGAAACTTCCTCGCGGTCGCACATCAGTGTGGGTACCAAAATATTTTCCAGCGCCGTCAGTTGGGGGATGAGATGGTGGCTCTGGAAAATCATGCCCAAAAAGTTGCCGCGAAATTCACCCAAGTCGTCCTCGGACATTTCCTCCAGCTTGTGACCGCGGACGGAAATACTGCCGGAGTTGGGGCGATCCAAGCCGGCACACAGGTGGAGCAGAGTGCTTTTGCCCGAGCCGGAGGCACCGACGATGGCTACGAATTCACCGGCAAACACCTGCAGGTTGGCGCGGTGGACGGCGGTAACAACCTCGTCGTACTGATGATATTGACGCATGACGTCGACGGTTTCCAATACCACCTTGCGCCCGTCAACGGTGGGGGCCAGATCGGCGGTATGGTCTTCTATGGATTGCTGCATGATGCGGCGCGCTTTTTCTGCGGCCTTGTCTTTTCTTGGATACATAGCAAGACTCCTTTCGTGGGTGAGCTTATTGTCCCGCCATCAGCGAGGTGGAGCGATGGCGATTGCGGCGACGGAACCGCAGTCCTGCCGCGATGGGGGGCAGAAAGCCGCACAAAAGAGACACTCCGGCGGCAAGAAGAACGGCGTTCCAGGGGATCGAGCTGTCCAGAATGGTCGGTTTGATCAGACCAAATCCGGGGAGGTAGCGATGGAACAGAGAAAACAGCAGGCCATGCCCCGCCAACATGGCAGGAAACGATATGACGAGCGATACCAGAGCGGTGATGGCGCCGTCGATCAGAGAGGAGCGGAGCAATGCGCCCGAGGACGCGCCAAGCGCCCGCAGCATTTCCCATTCGTTCTCTCTCTTTTTATAAAAGACGCGCTGAGAAAAAACAGAGATGAGCGGAATCATCAAAAGGAAGCCGACGGCCAACAGGCGCAGTCTGCCTTCGGTGTTGGACAGGGAGGTGATGTAACGGTCGAAAAAGACATCATGGTCGGTGACGTTGCAGTTGTAGTATTGAAATCCTGCGGAAACGACGGAATTTCTTACAGTTTCCCACGTGGCAAAGTCGGCGTCGCGATCCATGTAAACGTCGGTCGAATCGCGGACAGGCGTCTTGGCCGTCAGGGTGGTGTATTGGTCGAAATTGATGCCCAGCAGTAATTTTTGATGGGGAGTCGCATCGTGAATGACGGCGCCAACGGTAAATTCTTCATAAGCGAAGGTTCCGTTTTCCAGTTGCAACAGAAGAGCGCTGTTATTGTTCAGGGCAAGACCCTCCACCTCGGCGTCCAGCGCAGACGTGGCAATCAGCACTTTGTCGCCCACGGTAAAGTGGAACAAAGACGCGCCGTTGATGGATTCGCTGACGAGAATGGTGTGATCGTCGGAGAGCACCGAGTAGGGGTCTCCTTCTATGTTGGGATATTGCGATACCAACGCGCGGATGGCCGCTTCATCCAAAGCCGTGTAGCGGTAGGCGTTGGTGGCGGTACAAAATCCGAGCTCTTTGGCGCCTCCGTCATAATTCACCCCGGCGGTGCCGCCCAGATTGCGGTCGGTCACCAGAATATGCCCGCAGACAGCGGATGCGTCAAAAGCGATTTCCTCCGGCAGGCAAAGGGAGATGCCGGGAACCGTGGAAAGACGATCGGCAAGTGCGGCGGTGCTTTCGTTCAGCGCGGCCTCGTTGATCTCGGAGGGAGAAAAAGTCAGGGTGAAGTCGGGGGCGGGAGCAGCCTCTCGTTGCTCATGAATGGAGGCAGCTGCTACAGAGCCGAGGAACAGAACGGGAAGAAGAACGGTGGAAATGAGCAAGCCTGCAAAATAGCGGCGATAACGCCACAGGCTGAGAAGCTCAAAGTCCCGCGGGAAAGAGGCACCGAAAATACGGCGGGAGCGGCGAGGAGAGACAACGTGGTTGGCGTTGTCACGCGCGCGCAACAGATCCACCGGCGCTTTTTCCGAGAGCCAGCGCATGGGGAGCTTGACAGCGGTGCGAATGGAAAGCCAAGTAAAAGCGGCAACGGCGATCAACGAAAGCGGAAAGCTGACGGGAAAACGTCCGCGTCCGGCGTAAAGGAATGCGGTCAAACCGCCGCCGATGAGGAGGGCAGGGAGAAAGGTGAGGCTGGCCAACACAAACAGCTCGCGGCAGGTGCTACGGTACAGACGGCGGTAGTTGGCGCCGCAGGTCATGTAGATGGCGTAGTCAAACGTGTCGCGGTCCAAGCGCATTCGATACAGTTGGATGAGCAAAAAGACGGAAAGACCAAATACCGCCAGTGTGGCAAGGGCGACAAACAGAAGAATATCGGGGAGATATTCGGTTTTGTAGTCGTATAGGGGAGAGTACCCCACCTCTAAGTCGTCAATGCCGTAATGATACAGAAAATTCTCGGCGGCGATGCGACGGGTGATGCCTTTGAGGGTGATGTAAGCGTTATAGCTTCCGTCCGACATTTTTTCGTAGCGAATGGCGGAATACGGAGCGGATTCGGGCGTGGACTTTGGCGCGGTTCCGCAGTCGTTGTACAGCCGGACGTACTGAGGCTGTGTCATGCCGCGATATTCTAATTCGTAATCGTAGGTTTCCGTCACCGTTTTTCGCACTGTGGCGATGTCGGTGGCCGCCGACAAAAATAGAACGGTGTACAGCGTTTGAACGATGAGAAGCGCCAAAAGAAATGCTATGTGGGAGGAAAAATTGTGGAGAGATTTTCCAAAGGCGCCGCGCACGGCCTTGCGCGTTTTCCTTGTTTCTTGGGAAGAATGTGAGATCATGAGCTTCCTCCTTATCCATCATTGTTTTTATTATATCACGCTTTTCTCATCAATGCAATATATTTTTTGTGATGGGACGATTTTGCATAAAGGAATGTTAAAACTTTCATTTTGGCGCGCGGGGGGATGGACAATCCAAGCAAAAATGTGAACAGTTTGTAACCTTTTTGAAAGATACTTGAAAAAAAGAAGGAGTTGGTGTATTATATACAATGGGGAACGATTGGGGCATATTGGCCCCGCGTAACAATCGAAATCTAAAAAAATCAAAATAAAGAGAGGAAACTACCATGACCAAGAATCAGTATGTTCTTTCCTGGATCGAAGAGATGGCCGCTATGACGCAGCCCGATCAGATCGTTTGGATTGACGGCTCCGAGGAACAGGCAGAGGCACTGCGCGCCGAGGCTTGCTCGACGGGCGAAATGATTAAGCTCAACCAAGAAAAGCTGCCCGGTTGCTATCTGCACCGCACCGCTGTCAACGACGTTGCTCGCGTTGAAGGCAGAACCTTTATTTGTACTTCCAAGAAGGAAGACGCAGGTAACATCAACAACTGGATGGATCCCGCCGAATGCAAGGAAAAGCTGTCCAAGCTGTACCGCGGCTCCATGAAGGGCCGTACGATGTACGTCATTCCTTACTCCATGTCCGTTGTCGGCTCTCCCTTTGCAAAGTACGGCATCGAGCTGACCGACTCCATTTATGTCGTTCTGAACATGCTCATCATGACCCGCGTTGGTCTCGATGTTCTGGAGGCTCTCGGTGATTCCGCTGACTATATCAAGGGTCTGCACGCAAGAGCAGAGCTGGATGAGGAAAACCGTTATATCGTTCACTTCCCTGAGGAGAACGCTATCTGGTCCGTTAACTCCGGTTACGGCGGAAACGTTCTGCTGGGTAAGAAGTGCTTTGCTCTGCGTATTGCATCCTACCTTGGCCGCAAGGAAGGCTGGATGGCTGAGCACATGCTCATCC
>JAZQUX010000311.1:0-2251 GCA_045631585.1 Eubacteriales bacterium
GACTCCGAGAGAGCCGCCTTCATATATTTGTTTTCTTGGAACGAGCTGCCATCCATGGCACGAGTGGCGTAGTAGACCACGGCACCGTTTTTGAAGTAAGGCAAAAATAGTCGCCCCTTCAAATAGCCGTCGGTGACCCGGCCAATCATCAACCGGTCGGCATCGGCTTTGGTGAAGCCACGAGCCTCCAGATAGGCAAAGTCCTCCTCGGTCAAGGCCGCATGGTATGCCGCCGTGCGGTTGCACAAATGCTGAATGTCCCGTCGCCAAGTGTTGGGGCCCGTATCCTCCCGATAGAGCCCCAGCTCCTTGGCGAGGGCGCGGACTGCCGCACCCACATCGCCGTTGTGTTCCAGCATGGCCGCCAAGTCGATGACGTCGCCGCCGTCCCCGGAGCCAAAGTCGTGCCAGTAGTCGTCATCCACCAGAAACGAGGTGGGGTTTTTGGCATCCGGTCGCAGAGGGGACACGCAGCGCCCGTGGTTTTTCACATGGATGCCGTGCCGAGCCAAATACTCGGGACAGGATAGTCTCTGTTTAATTTCTTGAATCATATGGGATAACCACATCCTATCGCCCCGCAATGGGGGACTTTTGTATGGTACCGGCAGTGCTTGCAGCAGAAATAGCAGATATGCGTACCATATGTTCTTTTTACTGCTTCATGAGGGCACTGCCGGACCGTCAATGTATTGAATGTGCGCTTACACTTGGCGCACTGTCGTAAATTTGATCTCGCTTCTCTCATACATCATCTCTCATGAGGTATAGCGTTACTGCTCCGAAAAAGAGCACAAAAACAAATGCTGCCACATACTTCATCTCCTTACTTTCTCTTGCGATGGCCATAGTAAATGGCCTCCTGTTCTTTGAAACGATTGCGACGCTCCCGGGCTTCACCGACTACGGTGGCATACTCCCGGTACTCTTCGCACCGGCTGTGGCATCCTACCTGACGATTGGGGCAATTGCGCTTGCAAGGGGGCTTCAACATAACTCTTTCCTCCTTTTATTGACTCATCACAATTTCCAGTGCTTCTTTTTCCGAGTGTGCACAGCCGGTAATGGCACCGGCTTTCGCCATAGCTTGTAAAAATCGTCTTTGATCTTCCCGGGGTTCCTCCCCGGGAAGTTTTACTTCTATGTAGAATGCTTTGCCATCCGATATCCGGTGGCCCATGATATCCGACTCACCGTGACGCCCTATGTTCACCAACGAGCCGTACTTAGTAAAAAACTGTCCTACCGTATGGTTTCTCGCCACGCAGCCGTTCTTACATAGGGCCACGATGATTCGGTTTTGGAGCGCTGTCTCCCGGTTCAAGAAAATCCCTCCACTTCATATCGAAATATTCTGCGGCGATCTCCGGGTGTTGTCGCTCAAACTCTTCCGCATATCTTGGTGCAGCTTTGCTCTGTCCTGCCGTATTGAAACAGAATTCTCGAAAGGATTTATTCCGAAAAAAACCTGGTTGATTACACCACCGGGCAATCGTGTCATACAGCCCCCGAAACGGTGACTGCTTATATCCGGCGTATCGCATAATGTACGGCAACGCCTGATAGGACATCAGGACTCGAATACGCTCAAATATATCTCGGATATCGTCCGGCCAGAAAGCCTCCGTATACGTATCCGGATCCGTATGGTTATACCCGCAGAAAACATAGAATTTGACCTCTTTAGAGGTATGTTTTCGCATAAGCTGCAGCTTTCGCTCTACCAAGCGCCGGTCCCGGATATTATCAAAGGCAAAGATATAGTCGCCAATCCAGTTAGATGAAAATATCACCTCGCATTTCTCATCGGTCAGAAGTCGCTCATCCATCCCCTGCTTGAACTGAAATCGTTTCCCGGTGGCGTTCAGCTGATCAAATACCGTGTGCCAGTCCTTGCAGGAAAGGACGTTGTCATCCAGTAAGCAGATATACTTGCGCTTTGGATCCATAAACTCCTCCACAGGGCTATGTAACAGGCAGGCCCGGTAATTCTTGTTCACACAGAACGAACAGCCACGAATGCAACCCCTGGTCGTAAATCCTAAAGAGAAATCTGTGTAATACTTCAGTGCAGCTTTGCTGACGCCCTTCGTCAAACTCTCTGCCACAAATTCATCGTACAAATGGTAGTCTGGCATAATGTGCTCAATCTCTGGTGGCAACGGCGGGGCCTTATCGTAGAAGAACCCGGTCCCGCCGTATTCCACCCAGGGTAGTTCCGTTACCAAGTCGGAGGCCAAGCGGTCTTAGG
>JAZQUX010000312.1:0-5197 GCA_045631585.1 Eubacteriales bacterium
TATTCAGACGGTACGCTCGATGAGGGCGGCGATCCAATCTTCTGTATTCTCACCATTTACGACTATGAAGCAAAGAATCTCGAATACGGAACAAAGAATTTTGCGTATAACACCTTAATCACACTTCGCTATAAGTCAGAAGCACCGTTAAGCGGCAGATATGCTTTGAACGAGGAAGAACACGAGCATACAGGCGAATGGCATACAAGCGAATCTACCCATTACTATCAGTACACTTGCGGTTGTCCTTCTCCCGATATCGCAGAGCTTCACAGTGATTACGATGAAAACTTTATCTGTGATATCTGCGAATATGTAATGAACGAACACGAGCATACCTATGCATACAATCACGATAATATAGGTCATGGTTGGTCTTATACCTGCGGTTGCATGACTCCGCCTAACTTTGCACCACACTTTGATGGCGACGGTGATGGAAAATGCGACGAGGATTCTTGCGGATATGAATACGCTGAATGCGACCATCAATGGGATGACGGCGTAGAGGTTGAAGGCGGATTGGGTGGTTATGTTATGGAATATACTTGCACACTGTGTGGAAATAAGCAAAGAGAAACCATAACGATTATTCCACCAAGCGGAGCAAGCCATTCTATAAGTTATCAAAGCGATAGAACGGCAGAGCTTTTGATTGAAGGCTTCGCCCCGACGGAAGCAAAACCCGGCGATACCGTAGTGCTCCGCACATATCCACTCATGGATGCCGATCTTGCATTCTATGCTAACGGCGTGAAGCTTACGCAAACATACGCTGACTACGATTATTGGGAGTATGTTTTCATAATGCCCGATGAAGATGTTGTGATAACACACAAAATTACCGCCGGCTTTTTGCCTGACTGATTAAAGGAGGTAATTTCTATGGAAGACCTCAAATTCATATACGAAAATCTAAAAAGCAACTACGATTTGATCTTAACTAACACCTCTTCATTGAACGATGGCTATACCATAGATGTTCCCGTGATTCGAGGAACAGCTACGGACAGAAGATTCGATCTGTACAAAGAGGGCGATCTGTTCGTTTTTTCTGTTGCCCTTTTGGATAAAGCAGGAGAAGAAACGTATTCGCACGCGCACCCATACGATGTAAATCATGCGAAGCAATATATCGAAGATTTTATGCTTGGGAAGTCTATGTTCGATTAAATATAGGCGTTTAAGATAATTGATCGAAAGGAGCCCCTATGGATCGCCCCATTACCACGCTATTTATGCTCTCATCGCTGGACGGCAAGATCAGCACGGGGGCCTCGGACGACCTTGACGTCGACCGCGATTTTCCTGCCATTCCCGGCCTTGGGGAAGGACTGCCTCAATACTACGAGATCGAGCAGACAACCGATCTGTGGTCGCTCAACACCGGGCGCGTGCAGGCTAAAATGGGCGTCAATGTCAAACCTTTTCCCGAAAAGTCGCCTGTCTCCTTTGTGCTGGTTGACAGCCAACATCTGACTGAGCATGGTGTGCGTTATTTTTGCGCACTATCGCAAACCTTCGTCCTTGTCACAACAAATGACCAACACCCTGCCTTTTCGGTAAACGAAGGCAATTTACATATCATTCTTCAAACGGAACTGTCCCTGTCCGACGCGCTGTCCACGCTCAAATCAAGATTTGGCTGTGAGCGCTTGACGATTCAAAGCGGCGGCACGCTCAATGCCCTGTTTTTGCGCGAGAAACTCTTGGACTTCGTAGACATCGTCATCGCGCCGGCTTTGATTGGCGGCAAGGACACATCAACGCTGATCGACGGCCCATCTTTGATGTCGCGCGACGAATTGTCTGCCGTCGGAGTGCTCAAACTACAAGAGTGCTCCGTACTGCCAAACTCTTATGTCAGATTACGTTACGAGGTCGCGCGCGAGCACAAATAAATCTTCCCAAAGGAGAATTGTATGTGCACCGCCATCAGCTATCAAACAACATCTCATTATTTCGGACGAAATTTAGACTTGGAACGTGGATACGGCGAGGGCGTCGTCATCACGCCGCGGCGCTATCCCCTTCCCTTTCGTCATCTGCCGCCCCTGACCGAGCACTATGCCATGATCGGCATGGCCGCCGTTGCCAACAACTATCCGCTATATTTTGAAGCCACCAACGAAAAGGGGCTCAGCATAGCAGGGCTGAATTTTCCCGGCAATGCTTCGTACGCGACGGTCGCCAAGGGCTACGACAACGTCGCCTCTTTTGAATTGATCCCATATTTGTTGGGCAACTACGCCTCGGTCGACGAGATAACGGCCGCGCCAAATCATTTTCGTGTTGTCGACACCAATGTCAGCAAGGAGCTACCCACTTCCCCGTTGCACTGGCTCATTTCGGATGCCCGACGTTCCATTACTTTGGAATGTACCCGTGACGGAATGAAAATATACGATAACCCCTTTGGTGTTTTGACCAACAATCCCACCTTTGATTATCATCTGACCAACGTCAGTAACTATATGCACCTGCACGCAGGAGCGTCCCGCAACCATTTGAGTGACGATTTCCCTGTGACCAACTACAGCCTCGGCATGGGCGCCTTGGGACTTCCCGGCGATTTTTCCAGCGCCTCTCGCTTTGTGCGAGCCATCTATGTCAAAGAAAATTCTGTTTGTGGCGGCAGTGAAGAAGAAAGTGTCCATCAGTTTTTCCACATTCTTTCTTCGGTTGCCATGCCTCGCGGTTGTGTCCTTGCTCACAACGGCCTTTATGAATACACCCGATATTCCTCTTGTTGCAATACGGAGTTCGGTGTTTATTATTACACGACCTATCACAACCGCTCGATTCGTCAAGTTCATTTGCGTGCAGTAGATCTGAATGCATCGACTCTTTACACTTATCAAACACAGCAGTAACTCACGGAAAGGAGCACCAACATGAAATTATTTTGCAGTGCGCTGATCAAAATAACGGCAGGACTTGTGCTGGTTGGAAGCATGCTCTTTCTTCCCGCTTGGAGCTGGAACTACCCCGGCGCGTGGCTGTTCTTGGGTCTGTTGTTTGTTCCCATGCTTTTACTCGGCGGCATCATGCTGATCAAGTCCCCCGCTCTCTTAGAAAAACGTCTGAACAGCAAAGAAAAAGAGTCTGTGCAGAAGGGTGTCATCGCTCTTTCGGGGCTGATGTTTCCCGCAGGCTTCATTCTCTCCGCCCTTGATTTCCGCTTTGGATGGTCACACGTACCGCTGTGGCTGACCCTGACCGCATCCGGGCTGTTTCTCCTTGGCTACGGTTTGTACGCCGAGGTCATGCGCGAAAACTCGTATCTCTCCCGCACCATTGAAATACATCAAGGGCAAAAGGTGATTGACCATGGCCTATACCGTTTGATCCGTCATCCTATGTATTTTGCCACCATGCTGATGTTTCTTCCCCTTCCTTTGATCTTGGGGTCGTTTTGGGGATTGATTCCATTTGCGCTGTACCCTGTCATCATCGTCATCCGCATTTTGAACGAGGAAGCCGTTCTGACCAAGGGCCTTGACGGTTACGCTCAATACAAGAATAAAGTTAAATATCGTTTGATTCCCTATCTTTGGTAAACTTATTCACAATCAGAAAGAGGTAAGGTATGCTCCCATCTCCCATCATCGGAATCATCGCGTCGGCCAAAGACGTCGACGATCTCACGTCCACGACAACCTATCCCAAGGCCATCGAACAGGCGGGGGGGACCCCCATCGTTCTGCCTTGCGGTGAAAATTTTGAAATATACGATCGCTTTATTGATCTTTGCGACGGATTTCTGTTTACGGGAGGCTGTGATATTCATCCCGCACGCTATGGCGAGGAAATCCTCCCCGCCTGCGGCAACATCCAAGATCACCGCGACACCATTGAGTTGGCTTTTTTTGAACGGGCCATCCAAACCGATAAGCCCATGATCGCCATTTGCCGCGGCATCCAGTTGATCAACGTCGGCCTTGGCGGTACGCTGTATCAAGACATTCCCAGCCAAATCCAAACCACGCTCGTTCACAGCCAAACCGAGGGTCGCTTTGCCCCCTCGCACAGCGTGACTGTTTTGGAAAACACGCCGCTTGCCGCTATGGCGAAAGGCAAGACGCGTATGCTCGCTAACAGCTTTCACCACCAGGCCATCAAGGATTTGGGACGTGGGCTTGAGGTCATGGCGCGCGCCGATGACGGCATCATTGAGGCGGTGTATCTGCCCAGCAAGCCATATTTCCGCGCCTACCAGTGGCATCCCGAGCGGCTGTGGCAGATCGACGAAGACAATTTGGCGATATTTACGGAATTTGTAAAGGCTTGCCAAGTGTAAAAGCAAGCGCTTACCCTGAAAGGGGGAAACGGCATGGCACAGAAATTGACGAAAAAAGAAAAGCTGCTAAAAGCGCAAAAAAACAATTTAATATTACTGATCGGCGGTATCGTTGCTACCGTGCTTTTCCTTTGCTTTTTCATTTCTTCTCTCTGTAACTATATCAACGGCGCTCTCACCCACAGTCAGGTGCAGGAGAAGCAGTACACCTTTGACTTTTTTGAAAACAAGGACGGGAAGAATTACGTATACGTCAAGCAAGAAGAAAAGCCCTTGCTGATCACCTCCATCACCATGGATAAAGAACTTCTGCAAATCCTTAAAAACCTGAAACAAGGGACGGATATACATTGTTACCTAATTGAAACGACCGCACACGGATTTGATTATGAAATTGTAGAGTTAGAGGCAAACACCCAACTTTTGTCGCTGGATGAGTACAATCAACGCAATAAAAGTAACAACCTAGGCGGCGTGATTTTTTGCGCGATCTTTACCCTGCTTTCGAGCGCCGCTACCTACTTGTTCGCATTTTCCTATAAAATTTACAAAGACAAGTTGAAAAAGAAAATTTCTCGCAATACATCAGAAACGAGGCCATCATGATCGATCTCCACACTCACACTCACTTCTCCGACGGCACGTTTTCCCCTGCCGAGCTGATCGCCGAGGCCGAGCGCACAGGACTATCCGCTATCGCGTTGTGCGACCACAACACCATCTGCGGGCTGGATGCGTTTTTGGCGGCGGCCAAGGATCGCCCGGTGGAGGCCATTCCCGCCGTTGAGTTTTCCACCGACTATGTCACGGATGAGGACAAAATCATTGAGCTACACATTGTGGCGCTGTTTGTGCGTCCCGAACACTACGACAGCATCACGGCCATGGTCGCCCCCA
>JAZQUX010000313.1:0-16750 GCA_045631585.1 Eubacteriales bacterium
TGGCTACGATCCGACTTGTGTCGAGCAGGCGATCGTCGAGCATGGCCGTGTATTCGTCGCCCTTCTTGTCATCGCCCTTGACGGTGGCGTTGGCCATACGAACGAGCAGATTGGTGATGGGAAGCGTCAACGCGACGGCCAGCACCTTATAGATGGTGTTGACGATAGCGATGGAGAACATATCGATGGAGGTGGTGTTTGCCCATGCAAAAATGTCATAGACGCCGGCGGTCTTGAGGATCCAGCCCGCCAGGTAGGCAAAGCCGAGCCAGAAGACGACGCTGATGATGTTGGAATACAGGTAAGCCACGGCGGTGCGCTTGCCGTTCTTGTTGGCGCCGATGGCCGAGAGCATGGAGGTCACGCAGGTACCAATCGACGTACCGAGCAGGATCGGAATGGCCGTTCCGTAGGTGATGGCGCCCGTTACCGTCAATGCCTGAAGGACACCCGTCGCGGCGCTGGACGATTGCACGGCCACAGTGAAGATCATACCTGCAAGCACGCCAAGGAGGGGATTTTCAAACATGGTGAAGAGCTGGGCAAAGTTGGGATCGCTCTTGAGCGAGCTGACCGAATCGGACATCAGAGACATACCGACCATCAGCACGGCAAAGCCGAGCAGAATGGAGGCAACGTCCTTGTTTTTGTTCTTTTTGGCGAACATCAGAAGAATGATGCCCGTCAGCGCAAGCAAAGGCATCCATGCATCCGGCTTGAGATAGCTAAGCCAAGCGGTAGCATCCGCACCGCCCTCGATGCCGTTGAGTGCGGTCAGCCAGGCGGTAACGGCTGTGCCAAGGTTACCGCCGATGCAAACGCTGAGCGCCTGCGAGAGCGTCATGGTACCCGAGTTGACAAAACCGACGACAAGGACGGACGTTGCGCTGGAGCTCTGAATGATGGCGGTGACGGCAAGACCGAGCAAAAAGCCCTTCATCTTGCTCGAAGTCAGGTTGGCGAGGATGGTTTTGAGCCGCTTTCCGGCGCTCTTCTTCAATCCCGTTCCCATGACGTCCATTCCGTAAAGGAACAGCGCCAGGCCGCAGAGCATGGATAAGATGGAAAAAATGTCCATAGTGATTCCTTTCAACAGATAAAAGATTCGTAAAGCATATAAAAAAAGCAGCTCATGAAAAAACCATGTGCCGCCATTGTTGTTCTTAAAAATGGGAAAACCAAAGGCGGTACGGACAAGGCCGCACAGCCAACGGGCTGTATGTACCAGTCCGTACCATATTATACCTCAAAATCAAGGGGATGTCAAGGAAAATGAGAAAAAAAGAACATTTCATTTTTCGACCAATTCAGAAAAAGCCGATATGCAAGAAAACTCACCTATGTTACACCATAAAATCTCACGCAATTTAAGAACAAACCACAATAGAATAACTGTTTTGAACGACAAAATGAATTTCTTGGGATGATACGCAACTTACCTTAACTTGCTACGCAGGTTGTGTTACAATTATTAGCAAATCTATTTACTATTTCTCTTTCCCATGATATAATATAAAAAAACCAACGGAGGAACTTATGAACAAGGAATGGAATTTGGATATTCTCTATTCGGGCTTTGATGACCCCAAATACAGCGAGGACACTGAGCTTTTGACAAAAGAAATCGAAGCATTAAGTGCTCTCTCGAGCAACATTTCAAATATTGGAGAGGACAAGCTTGTCAGCGAATATATTGCAATAAGCGAAAAATCAAATCTTCTTGTAAGCAAGCTTGGCATTTTTGCGAACCTCAAGTACTCGGCAAATACCAAAGACTCCGAAGCGGCATCGGCCCTCGGCAGATTGATGGGTCTATTAAGCGCCACGGCAGCGCCTTCCACGAAGATCTCCCAGGCGATCGCACAGATCAGCGACCTGGATGCGATCATCGCCGGCAATCCTGCTCTCGAAGAATACAGATATATGCTGAACAACATTCAGCGCGACAGCAAGCATCTGCTCTCTGACAAGGAGGAGGAGTTGTTTGCTAAAATGAACATCTCGGGAGCAGGCGCATGGAGCGACCTGCATAGCAACCTGACAAGCTCGGTTACCGCAACCGTCGATGGCAAGGAAATCCCCCTGTCCTCCGTACGCAATCTCGCTTACTCCCCTGACCCCGAGACCAGAAAGAAGGCATACGAAGCAGAGCTGGCGTGTTACGACAAGATCAAGGACTCGGTTGCATTCGCCCTCAACAGCATCAAGCTACAGGTGCTGAACGAGTGTGAAATGAGAGGCTACGAAAGTCCTCTTGCAAAGACGCTGTACACCTCCAGAATGAAGAAGGAAACGCTGGATGCACTCCTGTCGGCCATGGAAGAATATATGCCCGTGTTCAGAAAATATCTGAAAGCAAAGGCAAAGGCTCTCGGTCACGAGGGCTCCCTTCCCTGGTACGACCTCTTCGCGCCTATGGGCAAGAATGACAAGGAATACACGACCGAGGATGCAAGAGAGTACCTCCTGAACATCTTTGGAAAATTTGATATCGAGCTATACGAAATGGTTAAGACTGCATTTGATAACGCTTGGATCGATTTCTATCCGAGAGAGGGCAAGGTCGGCGGGGCCTTTGACTGTGGAGTCCCCTCGGCAAAACAGAGCCGCGTGCTGACAAATTTTGACGGTTCGTTTAGCGACATAGTTACGCTGGCGCACGAGCTTGGACATTCCTTCCATGATCGTCAGGTATTCAAAAACTCGATTTTGAATCAGGACTATTCCATGCCCGTTGCCGAGACGGCATCGACCTTCAACGAGGTTCTCGTGATGTCAACGGCCATCAAGGAAGCTGTCGACAAGGATACAAAGATTGCCCTGATCGAGAGCGAACTGATGGACGCATGTCAGATCATCTGTGATATTTACTCAAGATTCACCTTTGAACAGAGTGTGTTCGACAACCGTGCAAATGAGTTCATGGGCGCAGACCGACTCTCTACTCTAATGCTTGAGGCACAGAAAAAGGCATACGGCGACGGTCTTGACGAGAACTTTATGCACCAATATATGTGGGTATGCAAGGGACACTACTACAGCGGCGGACTCAGCTTCTACAACTTCCCCTACGCTTTCGGCGGTCTCTTTGCAAGAGGCTTGTATGCCAAGTATGAGAAGGAGGGCAAAGCCTTCGTTGATACCTACAAGGAGATGCTTAGGGCAACTGCCGTTACAGATATAGAAGACTGTGCTAAAATTGCAGGTATCGATCTTACTGACAAGGGATTCTGGTGTGAGGGACTCCAAGTCATCAAAAAGGAGATCGACGAGTTCTGTGAGTTGGTTCAGTATTGAATAAAACAGCTATAAATATAGAACACCCTTGCGAAAAAACGCAAGGGTGTTTTGTCAATATTTTGTTT
The DNA here is from genome assembly GCA_045631585.1 of Eubacteriales bacterium. Lineage (GTDB taxonomy): Bacteria > Bacillota > Clostridia > Oscillospirales > CAG-272 > SIG644. The sequence goes on from JAZQUX010000313.1 coordinate 3,366, forward strand.
GGTTCTTTCGATCCACGAAGATTCTGCCGTAGGTGGGAATGTCATAGCATTCGACGGCGGGGAGAAAGACCTCGGGATGAGCATCACAAAAGCTTCGCCGTTCCTCACGAGAGAGTGTGAGTGGGCGATAGCCAAGAGCCGGCGGTAGGTGTCCTTGTTCATTGAGAAGAAAATCAAGGGAGAGGGCATCTTTTAATTTTTGATATCGATCTTCTCCCCATCTGTCTTTTTCAAAGGCAAGAAGCACGCTGTACGCCTCGCGCTGGGAGAGCAGGTTGGGGTTTGGCAGATAATCTGCCAGAGATTCAAAGACCGAAAATGGTTTTCTGTCCTTGGTTAAGACTTTCATTGCGTGAGAAAAGCGTTGGCTGTTGGAAAAACGCTCAAGGACGGCTTCGATATGGTGCAACCGGTTGATTTCTTCAAATGAAAGCGTATTGTTGGCAAGCACCTCATAAGGCGCTTCGGTGTGGCAAACATAGCCGTAACGCTCTTTTTGTGCCATGAGCGGAGACCCGTGCAAAAGCTTCAAAAAGCCGAGCTGAAGCATATCGCATTTGCCGTAAAGGTCGTCAAACGAATTGGCAATGGAGGCATAGTCCTCCGTGGGGAGCCCTGCAATGAGGTCTGCATGGATGTGCATATTGCCAAACGAACACAGCGTCTCAAGATTTTTCAGCACTTCTTGCGTGTCGTCTCGGCGGTGGATGGCGGCAAGGACCCCGGGATTGGTGGTCTGCACACCAATCTCAAGCTGAATCTTTCCTTTCTCAAAGTGGGAAAGCAAGTCGAGCACTTCTTGGTCAAGGAGAGACGCGCAGACTTCGAAGTGATAGTTTTTGGTGTATCGCGGCGATTGCAAGGCTTGCCAAATTGCCCTGGCTCGATTTTTATCGAAATTAAATGTACGATCAACGAACTTGATGATCCGAATATGGTCAAACGCTTCAAAGGCGTCAAGGTCGGAAAGCGTTGCTTCCACGCTTTTGGCGCGCACGCGCGGTGTGGTATGGAGCGAAGAAAGGCAATACGCACAGGAATAGGGGCATCCGCGCGCAGATTCGTAATAGAGAATACTGCCGCTTGTGTCCTCACGGCTTTCGTACGGCACCCCCGCTTCCAAAAAGCCTTGATATACACCGCCGTCAATGATTTTGGGCGCTGTCAAATGTTGTTCGATCGCTTGAGCAAGGGTGACGATGGCATCCTCCCCTTCTCCGCGAATCAGGTGATCAATATAGGGGTGGCAATCAACAAAGCTTTCGTCGTGATAGGAAACCTCAGGCCCGCCAAAAAGGATCTTGCTGTTCGGCAAAAGCTGCTTCAGGTTTTGAGCAAACGTAAGATGAGCATCTACGTTCCAAATATAGGTGGAAAAGCCGTAAAGGTCGGCTCTTTCCCCATAAAGAGACGCCAACGTGTCGTTTCGATTGTCTTTTTCGGTGCGCTCGATGAGAACAACCTCGTCAAACCCGTTTTGCTTTAGGCTTTTGGCAAGGCATCGGATGGCAAGATTGGTATGGGTGCGCGAGGCATTCAGCGAAAATAAAACGATCTTCATGGAAATCTCCTTGGATTTGGTAGTTTATTATAGCACAAACGGTGTGGCTTGTCAAACCTTAACCGGTGAGCGGAACGCTCAATATTTTTTACAGTGAATTCCCAAAGTAAATTCCACTGTGGAATTTACTTTGGGAATTCACTTAGCGCCAACCATGGATCCCAAGTACATCTCCGAGATCGTGATCGGTATTGGCGGAAACGCTGCGGATGCAAAGGCTGAGCTTATCGCCGCGGGCTGCGACTATATGCTTGAGAAGGATCTGAACAGCAACGTGGGAATCCACAGTGACTATATTTACCTCGGGTACAAGAGAACCTCTGATCCGAACGAGGCAATCCGCGACTTGAAGACCACGCATAACAATGCGGTGGAAAGCTTCGTAAAGAATGGAGCCACCTACCACAAGATCGATGGCAACCTCAATTCCTACACCAACATCTTTGCTGACGATATCTTCTTGTACTACACGAAGGATGCAGCGGCAGGCACCGCCATCACTTCGCTCGGAACAAGTGCGAGTGTGGCGAACTGGTCTCATGGTGAGAATAACAGATATGTTGTAAAAACCGTGGTCGACGAGAACGGCAAGTCCTCTGACCTGAATGCCGGAGCCCTCGGCGATTACATTTATCTGCTTCAAACCAGAGACAAAATGGATGAAGGTAGCGCAGTCGGAGCTATGCTGGGAAGCGGCTCGATTACCGCGATTATCACATTCACCGTTATTTCCGCAGGCGTTGCTTTGTGGATTTGCATCATGAAAAAGAAGCGTCAAAACAACTGTAGAGACGGCTTCGGAAAATGAATAATTAACGCCAAAGGGGCGCCACTAAATGTTAGTGGCGCCCCTTAATATAATTGGGAGGAAAAGGTACTATCCTCTTTTTTTGCTCGGTTATTCCTCTCCCTGAGTGTTTTTCGAAAAGACAAGACCCTGACGAATGTCAGGGCCTTGTTGTATGAAATCATTACGGATGTTCAATTCTGCATGACTTCCGTGCCGTAGACCTTCACCTCGGTGATGCCTGCCCAGCCGCCTGCCTTATGAGAGACCAGCTCTATGAGTCGCAGTTTGGTAATGGGCTCGTTGACATCCAACACAAAGATTTGCTCGGTACCGACGCAGTCAAGGAAAATGGTCTGCTCAGTCGTGGTGCCATCCTCATAGGTCACCTGCACCACGGCGCTCTCGAAGTAGGTGTCGTGCGGCATATCATAGCGAATCACAATCCCCAGCTCCTCGGCATTGACCGGGCGTCCGAAGTCAATCTCCAGCCATTGTCCGGGATCGGGAGCGGGCCCCCAGGATTGAACGGGGTAGTTGCCGTGTCCTCGGTTATTCTCGAAGCCATCGATCGCATTTTTGGCGTAGAAGAAGGGCTGGCCGGGGCTGGTTTCCCACTCGGTGGAAGCCGATACGTGGGGGTACTGGTAGGACATACTCTCCTGGTCTACCGACTTTTCGGCGTAATCGTATGCATTTTCGGCCAGATTCCGCTTTTCCGACAGCTCCTCGTTCGTCAAAATACGGATCGTGACGTAATTTGTCGTATTCGCATAGGATTTACCAATGGTGGTCACCAAGGTCGTGACATCCGGCAAAACGTAGGTAAAGATTCCATCGGGACAGTAGATGATGGATTCGCCCATTTTGGGAGAGAGGGTAAATCCGATGTATTTCTGACCTTCGGGCAGCGTAACCGTCACTGAGTCGCCGGTTTCATAGCGAATGGGGACGTAAAGTTGCAAAATTCCTTCTGCCTCATCTTTATAAGTCCTATTGCGGCTGATATCGGTAAAGCTTGCTTGAATCAGGCCTTGGGGAAGGCTTCCCGAAAGAGCCATTCTGGCGTAATCATTGAGCATCGTGTAATAATCACGCTTGTTCTGCTCCTCCTCCGCTTCTCGCATTTCGTTTACATCCCAATGGTTATTGGCATCGTATGTTCCGTATGCGGGTACGCACAGGTCAATCCAAGCGGCGATCGCACGGAACTCCGCCTCCGACAGATTCACACCATGATGCCCTTCCTCAAGTATATCCATCAGATAGGAAACAGAAGCACCGAAGGTGCCTGCCTGTTGAATACCGGGATCCGACATGGAAGAAAGCCAATGGATATAGCTATTATTGGCCTTACCAACCCATTGGATGCCGTTTGACGCGGTCGATCCCGTGAGAACCAGATAGGACAGGGGGAAGTATCGAGACATTCTGGAGGAACCAATGCTGTCGCTCTCCAAAGAGAAAGGAGTTCCTTGGTCTTTTTCGTTCGATACGTTCACGCCGCTTTCTTTCATTTTTGCAACTTCAATCTTATCATAGGAAGCACGCTTGTTGTTGTGACAGGAAACGCAGTTGGCGTCCCAAATGGGCTGTATCACTTCCAAGTAATCAAAGCCCTTGTCTGTAGTGTAAGGATCGAAGTCGGGATCGGTCTCCAACTGCCAGGATTCCGGTTGCAGTGTCTCCACGCCCGCCTTTAAGGCCTGTGTTACCGTCGCGGAGGCAGGGGGAGCTGTGTTGTTATCCTCGTGACAACCCACGCAGGAATAGATCTCATTTGGCATCAGAGTAGACCAAGATCGCATGGTCTGAATCACGTTGCCATCGCTATCCAAAAGCTGGAAGTATACGGGAGTTTCGCTGGGCACCGAGAAGAGAGCCGAGCCGTCCTCATAGACCGTAGCCACGCCGAGAACCACCTTGACGTCCCACGAGCCGTTACCCGTAGCGATGGGGGTGAAGGGGTCAGCGGTGCCGGAGCCGGAGGCTATGGTTGCACCGACCGCGTAGGCACGATAGTCCAGTGCAACCACGCGGAGCTGCTTGACGGTACCGCGTGCGACATTTTCCATCGCTTCGCCCTGATAAACGTCACCCACATAATAGGTGCCTGTGCTCTTCGCGTAGTCCACCATGCTGGGACGGACGAACACGTCGCGGGTCTGGACTGGAACGATCTGAGTGGCGGGATATTCAGGGGAACCCTCGCAAATCACGATCTTCTCTTCACTTCCCTGCTCCATCAAAACAACGTCGAAAGGAGTCTTCCATTTATCGGCCGCCCAGCCGGTCTCGCTGTAAGATACCAAATACTGCGTGGCACTGATGGGATAAGGATACTTATAAATTGCGCCATTCTGACCATAAGCGTCAATGTTGTCTTGAGTAGTGGTGTAGTTGTCGGGGAAAGGGAAAGAAATGGAATCTGCGCCGTCTCTGTCTTTGGAGACATCGACGATACAAAGTTTACCGGCTTGAAGGGTATGGTGACCGGCGGCAATGGATACATAAAGAGTGGGTTCTCCCGGGATTTGTCTTGTATGCAACAGCGTCGTTGGGAAATTCGAGTTGTTACCATACAGCTCTGTTTGATTTGTACCATCGGGATTCATTTGGAACACACCCTGTATCCACATCTGCGTTCTATCATTATAATCCCATCGGGTATAGATGACACGACCGTCCTCGGTGAGGGTAGGATACGTGGTATGAACCTGATCGTAGCCGAGGCGAACGATGTTCTGGCCATCAGCGGACATCTTGTAGAGATTGGAAACCGGTGTCTTCCAGCAATCAACCGTCTGTATTGCTCGGGAGGACTGGAAGAGGATCTCACCGTTCGGGAGATACATACATTCAAAATCCGCAACACCGGAGCCAAAGGTTAATTGCTCATAGGAGTATTTCGGGGAGGTGAGATCCATTTCGTAAATATGGAAATCATCGTTGTCATATTCCTTCATGGAAAAAAGAAGCTTGGTTCCGTCTGCCGAAACATCGGGGTCACGAACGACGCCATACGGGCAGTCAAGAATCACCGTCTCGGTCTTCTTGACCCTATCACCTGCGGCATCCAAGGTAATCAAAACCAGACGCGAGCCGGGATGAAACTGTATTTCCGTACCAACATCGGTGGCTGCCTCTCTTCCCGATTCCTCATAGAGAGCCTCGGTATACGCGTAGTGAGAGGCGCCAAGCGCTTGATGCTGTACAACAACGAACGTCGTAGCCGTTTCCATAAGGTCATAGAGAAGATCAGAGCCCTCCAGGTACGTAACCGTTTGGGGGAAACTGTCATCGGCCGAGATCGCCGAGATAGGCATACTGTCCAAGCCGATCAGATGGCCGGCAGCCAAGGAGAGGCAGAGGATAATGATAAGAATTCTCTTTCTCATGTGCGCGCTCCTTTCTTATTGTTTCGTTTGCGCGGAAATGGTCAGCGGCGTGGCGACCATTGTTCCTTGCGCATTGTAAAATGTGATGGTGTACGAGCCGCCCTCAGGGAGGATCATATCCTGCTCGGGGGTAATCACAGCAGTGGAATGCAGACCGAGATCAGCTACCTCGGTACGGGCGTAGCAGATTTGGTTGCCTTCCTTATCAAGGATGACGATCTGTACAGTAACAACAGCATCCGCCGTGGCAGCTTGCTTGCGGATGACCACCTGATTCAGCTTGGCACCCGCCTTGTATTGATTGTAGAAGGCAGTGCCATCTTCGGCGGTAAAGTGCGCTTGCTCAACGCCGTAGGTTTCGCCCTCGGCACCGATGGAACGGACAAAATCAGCAAGCTGCTTCACCTCAGCATCCGTCAGATCCTTGGCGAACAATCTTACCACCTCTTCAATGGTGTTCAACGAGCCATCATGCAGGTAGGGGGCGGTTCTCCAAACCTCGTTGAGTGTGGGAACATCGTACACGCCGCTATCACCGTTAAAATGCTTGGTGCCTACGTCATACAGGTTATTGTCCGTATACAAGGGAGCGGGGTGGCAGGAGGCGCAGTTCTTTTCGAAGAGTGCCTTACCGGCCGTTGCCGACTCGGTCAGCGTACCGTCCCGGTTCAACGCAGGAGACGATTGAGGATAGAGGTATTTGAGGTACTCATCAATCATGTCCAAATGTTCCTCGCTAAGGGTATTGAACTGAATGAACTTCATACCAGCAGCAACCGCAACCTCGGCGTTCGGGCGAATACCCGTGGACATCACGGGAGGCGTTCTATGGGAATAGAGCATCGAACGCGCACTCTTTCCGCCACCACCGATACCATCGTTGAGGTTATCCCAGTTAAAGCCGTCCACCACCGCATCGGGGTGGCAGGAGTTACAGGACTGCCATCTTTGATAACAGTTGTTTGCGTCAGACCACAGCATCTGACCCATGCGCACTTCATTGGCCGAAGGTTGCTTGATAAAGCGAAGTGTTCCCTCCCTGTCGCCGGCAAGGGCAATTGTACTTACGGTACCGTCGAAATAGTTACCACAATACAATACGCCATCCTTTTCTGCGATCGAACGAACACCCTCGCCAACCGTGATACGCTGGCGGCAACCGTTTAAGAAGGGCAAGTAATCCACAATTCGCGACAGACTGCTCACCAATGCGTCGCTCGCCTGCAACTCGACAGCCGCGATTCTCTCATTCATTTCGGTAATATCTACCAGCATGACCTCATGCAGACCCGAAAGGGCGACACAAAGTGTCGAGCCGTCCGCAGATACGGTGATACCCCACGGATTAGCCGCACCCTGATCCACTTCATCAAGCAAAACGGTGCAAAGGATGTCCTTGCTTGCCGTGTCCAGAATGGTGAAGCAGTTGGAGTTGATCCAAGCTCTGTCGAGCTGGGTGGTGGGATAAGCGTATCTACCTACAATGTGCGAGATGTAAATTCGCTCGCCCGCAGGATCAACGCAGATATCCTTGACACCCGAAGTACCGTTGACCATGGGAATGGTTTTGGTGACGGCATCGGTCGCAGAGGAAATGACGTTGATATTGGCGCTCATCACCGTTTCATCGGTAGATTCGTCCGGAAGGTGGCAAGCAACGTAGACGTCGGTACCAACAGCGACAAGGGCGATCGGCTCACGGCCGTCAATCTCAATGGTCGTGGTCACCTTCATATCCGAAAGCGTCAGAACGGAAACGGTGCCGGAGAAACGGTTGGCGACATAGGCCTTATCTGCGATCACAGTTAGATCGCTTGGCGTATGACCAACCTCGGCCGAGGCGACTACGGTAAGGTCGGAAGAAAGCTTGACGATCGTGCCATCGAGCCCTCCCTCAAGCGAATATATGTATGTACCGTCCGTGGCCACGTTGGTAATCTGTCTGTCAGACGTGTAGGTCTTTTGCACCTCTCCTTTAAGCGTGAGCTTATAGATGTGCTTACCCGTCTCATCAGACACGTACAAATCATCTCCCAAGGTGATCAGGCCGTTGATGGACGTATAGGACGACAAATCTCCCACTACGCCGCCGGAAACCTTGGCCGAAATTTCAGCGCTTTGATTACCTTGGTTGTTTTGGTTGTTTTGGTCGTTTGGTGGGGGGGTGTCCGGGGTCCCCTGGTCGTTCGAGTTGATCACGATGACCATCACCAGAGCGACTACGGCAATAATTGCCAGCACGCAGAGTAGCACACGCCATTTAGGCATAGTTTTCATAGCAATTTCCTCCATTGCATAAAGGTATAAGTGTAATAAACTTTTTTACATTCAGATGACGTCAGCCATAGGCGTGCATGGAATTGCCGCCGAACATACCGACAAAAAAGAGAGTGACAATTTCAAACGCCATGGCAAGGAGCACAAACCAAGGCGCGTATTTTTTCAGCTTCTCATGTCGGCGGAAGTGGAGATATACCGACAGAGCAAGCACGGTCACAAGCGACCATGATTCTTTATGGTCCCATGACCAATAGTTACCCCAGCATTCGTTTGCCCAGATGGCACCGAGCAACATCCCCGCCACCATAAAAGGAAATCCGGCGGAAATCAGCTGATAGACGCCATCCTCATATTGTTTCTTTTCTTTCTTTGCGACCAAGAAGGAAAAGACACAAAGGAGAGCGGCAAGAGCAACCAACGTATAGGAGATCATATACGAGAATACGTGAGGGATAAAGAAGGGTGACTGGAGCGCAGGCGGGAAGGACCACTGTGCATCCTGCGCCATAAAAAACACGCCCGTCATAATGACCGCCTGGCTGATCATTAGATATCGCCTCATCCATCCGCCCCCATGAGCGTAACGGATATAGACATAGATCAGACCGTAGGTCACGCCAAGGAAGGTCAGCACCTGATACATACTGACAAAGGGCATATAACCGTTGACGATCCAATTATTGATCACAATGGCCGCGTTCAGAGCAAGCCCCGTCATCCAGAGGATGAAGGAAGCCACACTTCCCTTTTCTTTTTTTAAGTATGAAGTTGCGAAGGCAAGGTAGTAAAAGCCTGCCGACACAAGACAGATCACGCGAAGAAGGTTCCCAGTCATCGGCGCTCACCTCCTTTTTTGCCTCCTGCTGTCGCAGTGCTCGGTCGGCCCTTTTTCTTAGCAGAACGAGGTTTGCCAAAGCACATCAAGAAGGTACCAAGAATGGTTATGAGAATTCCGAGTGTAGACAAAAATTCGACCGGGTCCCGTTTGAACGTAACGTGTACCTTTTCATATCCATAGACCTCATCCACGCCCACGTCCATCAAGTAGAGCTTCCAGCCATTGACGCGCAACGTGTGATTCACAGCCAAGGCGCGCGTCTCCTTGCTACCGTCCGAATACAAAAGTTCAACGGTCGCTTCATAATGCTTAACATCCTTTTTCGTCTCGTCATAGTACTCGGTCACAAAATCCGTGATACGAAGATGAAAGCCAAGATCTATGGGAAGCTTTTTCCCGGTCGCCTCGTCGATCTGATCGCCGGGTATCTGGTTATAGTAGCCCTTCAAACCTGCGACCTGATCGCCGGTCAGTCCCATTTGCATCATTTGATATTCCATTGTAGGAGTCAAAGAACCACCATTCGGCACAGCCACGGTTACAGAATAGCCGCCGGTGGCATAGATCCAACTTCCCGCGAGAAACGCGACGATACCTAAATGGGCAAGGTAAAAGCCAATGGAGTAGAGGCCCTTGCGGGGATTGAAGGCCACCAAAGAAATCGTAATAGCAAGTCCCAACAGGAACAAAACAGCGACGGTCATGTCACCGCCCCAAGCTCGCCCACCGGCAGAAGCCACAACGGTCATGACGCACAGTGCCGCCAAAACAATAGCCAAAATAACATATAACACGTGAGAAAGTTGTTTGTTCATGCCGGACTCCTTTCAATCAGCAATCCTCGGGATGTGCCCGTACAAAGTTTACTATTTTATGATACCATAACCTTCACAAAAAAGCAAGTGTTATCCCACAAAAAGCTTTTCTTTCAACGAGATTTTAGAAAAAGCAGAGTGATGATGCCGTATGATACGTTTCATTTCAACAGAATCTCGCGCGCTCAATCAAAAATGAATTGTAACAAAACATCCTACCCCGATAAAGTCAACGCTTCGTTTTAGAGCTTTGCCCCCCCATCCTCCCATTCGAAGAATCTTGGCCAAGACACCAACGCTTGACAATCCACGCGACGTTTGCTATAATAAGGCAACCATAGACCATCGGAGCTTGGCACAGCACCGAGCAGAAAGGAACACGATATGGTACAGGTTGATTCTACGCCGGACGAGCACAACATCACCGACAAACTACTACAAAACAGAATTCCATTTTCCTTTGATGGGCAAGAATTTTTTCCTCGGCAGAGCCATTCTCACTCAAAACAGCGGCAGGCGAGCACACCGTGACCTACGATGATGGTCAAGGACTTCAGCTGCGCTGCATCTACGAGCGCTATGCAGACAGCGCCGCGGCCGAATGGACATTATGGTTGGAAAACACGGCCGACAGCGACAGCCGTCCAATCAAAAACATACTGCCGCTTGATATCGCAATCGACGTCCCGTCCGCGCCGATTACCGTGTCCTATCCTCGCGGAACGACAGGCTCGATTGAGGACTTCAAGCTCAAACAAGATCGCTTGGAGGAGGTTCTTCGCTACGAAACCTGCGGTTCTCGCGGCGAGGTCATGCCCTTCAGTGTACCCAAGCGATTACAAATCCGCACCTTTGGTAATTTCGAAGTGCTGTATGACAACACACCATTGAGATTCAAATATCAAAAAACCAAAGAAATGCTCGCCTATCTCGTGGACAGAAATGGCTCCATGTGCTCGACCGGCGAACTGATGCTGCCCTCTTCGATGACGACGACCACAACGCCTACTATCAAAGACTCCGCTCGGATCTGCGCGCGGCCTTTGCAAGCATCGGGTGCGAATCTTTGATATTGCAGCAAAAAGGGTTGCTTGGACTTGCCGTTCAAGAAATCGATTGTGACTATTACGATTATCTCAACGGGAAAACGCCTCTTGAAAAGCTCTACCATGGAGAATACATGGCACAATACAGCTTTGCTGAGGTCACCAACGCAGAATTGTTTGCAAAACTTCAAAAATAAATTCATCATACATCATAAGAACGAGGCTGGAAAACCAGCCTCGTTCTTATGATCATCATTCATATAGAGACGTTTGTCATATCAGAATGCCATTGCAATGATCCACCTCATGCTGAATGATCTGTGCCGTCCAGCCTGTGAAGTTTTTCGTGCGTGTTTGCATCTCCAAGGTCTGATATTGCACCTTGATGGTCTTATAGCGCTTACACTTACGGGGCCCGCCGAGAAGCGACAGACAGCCTTCCTCGGTATCGTACGCGCCGTCCTTCTTGATGATCTCGGGGTTGAGCATCACCGTGTATACACCCGCGGATGCACCGCGGGCCGGGGCTCGTCCGCTCTCATCGAGAAAGGCGATGATGCGCTTGCGCACGCCAATCATGTTCGCCGCCATGCCGACACAAGTTTCTTTGTGCGCCATCAGCGTATCAAGCAAGTCTTGTGCGACCTGCAAATCTTCTTTCGTTGCGACCTCCGACTTCCCTGCAAGAAATATCGGATCGTGCATCAGTTCTTTAATCATATTACACCTATAAATTGGAATTTGATTGTCAAAAACTTTATACCGAATACATCAGCATACCGAGTCCTGCCGATATGAGTATCATCAGTATCGGAGACGGCTTTTTCTTAAACGCAAGCTTCGCAACGACGGTGATTGCTATCAGAACGGCAAATATGATTATGCCCTTGAGGTCTATCGCAAGTGCATCGCCTATGCCGCCAAAACCGATAGCTGTGCTCATAAGCATCGTGATTCCCGTTGCGAGTATGAGCCCAACAATACACGGACGAATACCGCCGAGGAACGCCTTGACGCCTGCGTATTTCAGCAGATTGCGTATCAAAGCCGCTATGATGAGGATGATGATAAACGATGGCAACACCACTCCCAGCGTCGCGAGAAGCGAGCCGAGAACGCCGCCCTTTGCCGAGCCGACGAAGGTCGCCATGTTGACCGCGATGGGGCCCGGCGTGGACTCAGCCACGGCAATCATATTGAGCAGCTCTTCCTCGGTAAGCCAACCGTACATCAATACCTTTTCTCTGATCAACGAGATCATTCCGTATCCACCGCCAAAGGAAAACGCACCGACCTGGAGGAAGGTTAAGAACAATTCAAGATAGATCATTGTTTTTCCTCCTTCCCGAGATTACCAAGAAGAAACACCACGACACCCAAGGCGCCGCTGACCAGTATATAGAATATCGTCGAGAACTTCACCGCAAACAATGAAAGCACGACCATACAGATAATCGTTGCCGAAATGATGATAACGTTAAACGCGGTTTTCTTCATCTGCTTCAGCATCCTGAGTCCTGCCGAAAGGATCAGATATACCACGCATACCTGAATACCCTTGAAGGCGTATGCAACCAAGGTCAGCGAAAGAAACGCATCAAAAAACAGCGATATCGCGTAGATAATCACAAATGACGGAATACAAATTCCGAGCGTTGCTATCATTGAGCCGATAATTCCGGCATTTTTGTATCCTATGTAAGTTGCCGCATTGATGGCAATCGGACCGGGCGTGGATTCGGCAATCGCCGCCACGTCCAAAAACTCATCCTTTTCAAGCCATTTCTTTTTTTCAACGAACTCGTTTTCCAAAAGCGCGATCATAGCGTATCCACCTCCGAAGGTAAATAAGCCGATTTTCAGCATTGTCAGAAATAGCGAGAGGTATCCTTTCATTTTCTCCACAAGAGCCTCCGTTAATTTCATTATGAAATTCTTATTTACTGTGCCTCTCCCATTCCCTTTTCAGTATCGCATACTCATAGGTGTTCTCATAAATAGGGTTACCGTTCTCGTCATTCACAAAGGAAATGAACTCCAGATAGAACCCCTCGCGGCGCATGCCAAGCTTTTCGCAAAGTTTCTGACTTGCCACGTTGTAGTCCTCGGTATAGGCGTAAATGCGTCGTGCGCCTTTTCCGTTGAAGAGATAATCAAAGAAGGCGTGTGCCGCCTCGTAGGCGTATCCCTTATCGTGGTATTCGGGATTCAGCATCCAACAAGGGCTGAAGGTGTCCCTTGCGGCATTCTCTACGTCGGGAGCGGTCGCTTCGGGCATGGCATCAATCTCGCCGATGACCTTACCGTTTTCCTTGAGGGTGATAGCGAAATAATACTCGCCGTCCTTGGCTCTGTCAAGCACAGCCTTTCTCGCATCTTCCACCGTTTCGGTTTTCATGCAAGCAAAGCAATGCACCATCGGCTCGTGTAAATATTCAAATGCGTCCGCCGCATCGTTCTCGGTGAACGGACGGAGGATCAAGCGTTCTGTTTCTATGATCATAGGGGTTCTCCCTCAACTTTCGTATTTATTCAACTCCGTGCATCTCCATCAGATTCCGCAGATCTCCGAAGCTCTTGTCATACTGTGTCTGAGAAATCGCGCCGTTTTGAAGGAAGGTATCGAGCAATTTCTTCTGCTGACGGAATAGCTCAACCTT
>JAZQUX010000314.1:0-8404 GCA_045631585.1 Eubacteriales bacterium
AAAAGAGTAGTCAGCCTGCTTTTGTGTCTGGCAATGCTGTTGTCGGCTCTTGCTCTTTCTCTGACCGGTTGCGCTAGCACGGAGGAAGAGGAAGAAAACAAGACGGAACAGGCGACAGACGACGCAGCAACGCTTGTCATGTGGTGCGTTACCGAAAGCGCGAAGGTGCTGGACGAAAACGGCAATCCTGTTTTTGATGCGGAAACGGACAAGCAGATGAAGGAAGTTGTCAGGGAGATGACTGCCATCACCCAGTCCAAGCTCAAGACTAAGCTGATTGTAAAATATTTCACGATGGAAGAATACCTTGAAAAGCTTGAGGAGGCATTCTTGTGGCAGCAGGCAGAGGCTAAGCGCCGTGAGGAAGCCAAGGACAAGGGCAACAAAAACGAGGTGGAAACTCCTGAGGTAGAAGAGGAAGAAGAGGATGACGGTAAGATCAAGTATGATGAGGATGGCAATCCCATCATCGATACGACCAAGTATCCTACTTTGACCGAAGATCAGTTGAAGTATCAGGTAGATATTCTCTATATTTCCGGTTACGACCAGTATATGGATTATATTTCCGGTTACGGTACATCCGAGACCGATACGCTGAAGGCGCTGGTTGAAAAGCTGTATGCACAAGGTAGAATTACTCAGGAAGAGTATACCAAGGCTGACAAGCTGAAGACGATCAAAGAGTTGCTGAACAAGTTGCTTGCAGAAGAAAGACTTACACAGTCGGAAATTGATGCATACTCCTACAAGAAGTGGTTGGCACCTTTGAACAGTGAGCTGAGCGGCGGATCCAAGAAGATTTCCAGCTTCGTTTCCAGTTCTCTGATCAATTCGACAAAGTATAAGAATACGGTTTATGCTATTCCCAACAACAACGTCATCGGCGAATATACATATATGCTGATTGACAAGGAACTGTTTGATAAGTATTATCACACCGCTTCTTTGGATAGCATTTACAGTGTTGCCGATCTTGGTTCCTTCCTGGAGGACGTTCATGAATATGAGGACGGCGTATTGCCGATCAATGCTGATGTTAACTACTGCATGAGCATGATTGCTCACTACTGGGATGTCGACCCCAGCACCTTGGCTATTACGGGTGATTTCTCTGTTTTGGGTTACACCTATAAGAACACCGACAGAGTCAACCGCGGCGAAATCATCTTGAAGTTTGATAACTTGTTCCAGGATGATGCTTACCTGACCGCGCTGAGAAACTTGATGGCCTTCAAGTACGAGGGTTACTTCGGTACTGCGGAAGAGGGTCAGAGAAGTGCCGTATCGTTTGTTAAGGGCTCCGCTGCGGATGCCGCTGCTTATGCAGACGACTACTACACGGTTGTCGTTGACTATCCTTTGGCTACGAGCGAAGATATCTATGGTAATATGTTTGCTGTTAGCGCATATTCCTCCAATATCAAGAAGAGTATGCAGGTCATTACCCTGCTGAACACCGACGTTCAGTTCCGTAACTTGTTCCAGTATGGTATCGAGGGAACCAACTACACTCGTCATTCCGACGGTACGGTTTCTTACACCAACAGCAACAAGTATCTGATGGATATTTCCAAGACCGGTAACGAATTCTTGGCATACATTCCTCAGGGTACGGATCCCTCGTATTGGGAATATGCAAAGCTCCAAAACCGTGAGTCTTTGGTTGACCCGCTCTTGGGATTGGATTTCGCAGCGATCACCGGTACGAAGTATCCTGAAAACACGGGTGACCTTGAGACGGATATCTTGAACACGCTCAAGAACGATGCAGACAGCCTGCTGGATGATGAGAGCGATTTGATGGATATCAATAGCTATAAGTACAAGGAAAAGAAGTCTTACATGATCGAGACTGTTGACACGGATCAGATTAAGTTTATCGCTGATTTGTCTGACACCGTTTGGGAGAGAATCGAGAAGTGCAAGGACGTAGAGGCTTTCGACAAGGAAATCGAAAAGCTGTTGGAAAAAGAGCTGAATCCCGAAATGTATCCTGACCTCTGGCGTGCGATGCAGTTTGAAGTGACTCCGTCCAAGTTTGACCCTGACGGTAAGGTTTCGGTTGATCCCGCTACGAAACAGCCTTTGGTTCCGAACCCCACGATCGTTGGAACGATGGATCCCACGCCTCGTTACGAAGTTATGACGGATGAAAATGGCAACGTTCTCAAGGACGAGAACGGTAAGATCATCTTCACCGACGTGATGCTTGGTTCCTATGAGGTATATCGTTACAAGATCAATCTCTACCAGCTCTACTACAGATGGCTGCAGGCATATTCTTACTTGCCTAAGTAAAAAACAATAAAAACAGACGCGAAATCCTTGGATTTCGCGTCTGTTTTTTCGTTTCAATTAAAGATCAAGAACTTGCTGATATATCTCGTTTTTAGGGAGATTTCGATCGTGCGCGGTTGCCTTGATGGCGTCATTCTTTCTCATTCCTTGCGAAAGATAGTGGCGGACGTGATCGGGAATACTCATATTTTGCCAAAAGCATTCTTGCTGACAAGAAGAGCAGCCATCGAGAACCAATACATATTCACCGCGCGGTTCGTGAGTTTGATAGTGAACGATGGCCTCGCCTAGCGTGGTTCGGTGGATGTCCTCGTTGCGCTTGGTCAACTCTCGGCAAAGAGAAATGCGGTGAGCTTCACCCAGCGCCAAAGCAAGATCTTCCAGGGTCGTACGCAGCTTGTGAGGCGCTTCGTGCAGAATCATGGTTCGGCTCTCCCCCTTCAAACGAGCGAGCTGTTCTCGACGCTCCGATTTGTTGACCGACAAAAAGCCTTCAAAGCAAAACTTGGCGGTAGGGAGGCCGGAGAGCGTCAGCGCATCGATGGCTGCGCAACATCCGGGGATGCCGGTGACCGTCACCTTCTCTTGGGCGCACAGCGCAACCAAATCCTCACCCGGGTCAGAGATGGCCGGCGTTCCGGCATCGGTGATGAGGGCACAGGATTGCCCCAGCTTCAATCGATCAATGATTTGCGGACCGCGTTCGCGGCGATTGTGCTCGTGATAAGAAACCATTGGTTTGGAAATCCCCAGATAGGTCAGCAATCGGGCAGAATTTCTGGTATCCTCCGCTGCGATAAAATCAACGCCGGAGAGCACCTTGATGGCGCGCAACGAAAGATCGTCCAAGTTCCCGATGGGAGTAGCTACCAAATATAGCGTGGAGGGTTCGATGCGGTTTTTGTCTTCTCGCTCCAGTGAAGCAAGAAGGGCGGGGGGGATATCGTCAAAAAAATCGTCAAGACTCATGAAAATTATCTTCTTTCTTTGTGAGAGTGGGGCACGAGCGAGCGCGTTTGCATAGAATGAAAATAAAAGAGATAGAGGGGATGCTCAAGTATGGCGATCAAGGTATATATCGATCAGGGACACAATCCGAAGAACCCCAATGCGGGAGCAGAGGGCAGTGGACTGAGGGAACAGGATATTGTTTTCCGCATTGGCATTTTATTGGCGGATCTTTTGTTGGCAAACGGAAATTTTGAAGTAACGGTTTCCCGTCCGACGTTGACAACACAACTGGGAACCTCTACGGCAAGCAGTCTGGCCGCGCGCGTCAATCAGGCCAACGAATGGGACGCAGACTATTTTCTTAGCCTACATACCAACGCTTCCTCCATTGAAGGTGCCAGCGGGATTGAGGCTTACGCATATTTCCGCCCGTCAAGAGCGTTCCGCTTGGGTGAGATCATTCTGGAAGAGTTGAGCGAAAGCACGGGACTGCGCAATCGAGGTATGCAGGTGCGTACCAATTTGTACGTGTTGCGAAAGACACAAATGCCGGCGGTGCTGATCGAGTTGGGCTTCATCACCAACCCCGAAGATGCGGCGCTGATGAGCGATCGCCCGGATCTGTTTGCTGAGGGGATTTACAACGGACTGCTTAGATATCTGGGTCTGTCGTAAGTGTCGCTTGAGAGGCTTGACCTAACAGATTCAGCAGTTCGCTCTCGTCAATGATTTTGATGCCCAAGTCCTGTGCTTTGGTCAGTTTGCTTCCGGCCGCTTCGCCTGCGACAACATAGTCTGTTTTCTTGGAGACCGATCCCGATACTTTGCCGCCTTGCGCCTTGATGAGGGCGCTTGCTTCATCACGGCTCATGGTAGGAAGGGTGCCGGTTAGGACGAAGGTCAATCCCGCCAGTTGCTCCGTTCGAGGAGCGGCGGTGGAGATGGTGGTCAATCCCGCGGCGGTGAGGCGCTCGCACAGAGCGACGTTTTGCGGATGCGAAAAATAGTTGACGACGCACTCGGCTGTAATGGCGCCAAAATCGTTCAAGGCACACAGCTCCTCGACCGTAGCCTTCATCAAAGCCTCCAACGAGCCGTATCGGGCGGCCAGCGCTTCCGCGGCGACGGCGCCAACGTTGCGGATGCCAAGAGCGTAAATGAGATGCTCCAAGCCCGCTCCTTTGGATGCGTTGATAGCATCAACCAACTTTTGCGCGGATTTTTTGCCCATGCGATCGAGATGTTCGATCTGCTCGGGAAGGAGCGCATAAAGATCGGCAGCATCGGAAATGAGATGGTTGCTCAACAACAATTCAATGATCTGAGGTCCAAGACCGTCAATGTTCATGGCATCCTTGGAAGCAAAATGCTCCAAAGCGCGAGATAGTTGCGCGGGGCAGGCCGCGTTGGTGCAACGCATAGCGGCACCTTCGTCGGCATCACGAGTGACCGGCTCTCCGCAAGAGGGGCAGTGGGTCGGCATATAGAATTCGATCTCGCTACCATCGCGTTTTTCCGGGTGAGCGCACACAACCTCCGGAATGATATCTCCCGCTTTTTGAACGGATACGATATCCCCCAGAAGAATGCCTTTTTCGCGAATAAAATCAATATTGTGCAACGTAGCACGGGAAACGGTTGTGCCGGCCAAACGCACGGGGGTAAGATTGGCCGTGGGAGTTAGAACACCGGTGCGACCGACCGCGATGCTGATACTTTCCAGCTTGGTTTGTTTGCATTCGGGCGGATATTTGTAAGCGACCGCCCATTTTGGGGTGTTGGTACCCTCGCCCAAACGGCGGCGGGTGGAGAGATCGTCAATTTTGATGACGGCGCCGTCAATGTCGTAGGGGAGAGAATCTCTCAAACGCCCCAACTCTTTGATGTGAGCAATGATTTGCTCGGCCGAATCAGCGCGAGTATAATTTTGCAGCGTGTGGAAGCCCAACGCAGAGAGACGTTCCAACGTTTCGATATGATTTTCGGGAGCGTGGCCGTCAAGATAGAGGCTACCGTCCTGAAAGTTAAATACGAAAATATCCAGAGCTCGTTCGGCACACACCGACGGATCAAGCTGGCGGAGCGAGCCGGCCGCCGCATTTCTCGGATTGGCCAACAGCGCTTGCCCTTTGGCTTCGCGCTCAACGTTGAGGCGCTCAAATACGTGGCGGGGCATATAAACTTCACCGCGCACGCATAGGGTCAAAGGCTCAGGAAGCGTCATCGGAACAGAGAAGATGGTTTTGATGTTTTGCGTGACATCCTCGCCTGTCGTTCCATCGCCTCGAGTGGCACCGCGCACAAAAACACCGTTTTCGTATTGAAGCGACACAGATAGGCCGTCGATCTTCGGTTCGACCGAATAGACAGGATGGGCATCATTGCCCAAGGTGGTGTCTACGCGAAGGAGAAACTCGCGCAGCTCGTCAAAGGAGAATACGTCTGAGAGCGAATTCATGACGACCGAATGCGTCACCTTTGCAAATTTATCAAGCGGTGCGCCGCCGATTCTCTTGGTGGGAGAGGCAGGATCGTCCAGTTCTGGATGCGCATCTTCCAATTTCAGCAACTCGGCATACATACGGTCATATTCAAAATCCGAAATTTCGGGATCGTCATCGACATAATAGCGCTTGGCGTGATATAGTATCGTTTGACGAAGCTCGTCAACGTAGCGCTCCAACGCTTCGCCCGCCAGATGGAAAGGGTTGATTTGTTCAGACATGGAAACTCCTCCTTGTCAAATCTTTCTTCATTACATTATTGTACCAATGATGACGGCGTTTGTCAATGACTGATTGGTCTTTTTGAAAATCAATTCAAAACATCTCGGCGAAATGCACAAACTTTATCATTGTATATAATTTTTTCATGGAGCATATTTACAAACAAGAGAAAATATGATATAATCAGGCTGTAATCGGACAACGATTATATTGGCCGAATGTTCCGTGAGTATAGCGTGTATGGTCACGAAACTGCACGGACGAAAGGAAAAAACACAAAACAAGGAGGAAACACCATGAAATTGAACGTTATCGGTAGACAAATGAACGTGTTTGAGGAAACCAAACAGCAGATCGCCAAAAAACTCGCCAAACTGGATAAGTTCTTTCCCGGAGAAGGCGAGGCAACGGTCGCGTTGTCCCGCAAGCATGGCGCTTCCCGTGTAGAGATCACCATCAACGCTTCGGGAACGCTGTACCGCAGTGAGCAGGACGCAGACGATTTCCGTGAAGCTATTGACCGCTGTGTCGCGATCATTGAGCGCCAAATTCGCAAAAACAAGACCAGACTTGCCAGAAGACTGCGTGAGACGATTCCTGAGGATGACTTCTTTGCTCCCGAGGATGAGGATCAGGAAGTGATCATTCGCACAAAAGAATTTGCTCTGAAGCCCATGTCGATCGAAGAGGCCATTCTCCAGATGAATTTGCTCGGACACAGCTTTTTCGTTTTCCGTGAGGACGATGGCTCGGGCAGAGTGTGCGTTGTCTATGCTCGCCGCGACGGCGACTATGGTCTGATTATTCCCAAGGATGAATAATTTTGATTGATTTTTCGTAAATATACCCATGGCTGTCGGCTTTTTTGGCCGACAGCCATCTATTTTTGACGAAAAATGAAATTTTTATCAACAAGACTTGCATTTTTGAATATGATGTGATATAATGAAGCATCATTTTTAACGGATATGTGTATTCGGAAAGGAAGGCAATCCCATGAACAAGAAAAGAGTTGGTATCGTAGGCGCGACCGGTATGGTTGGTCAGCGTTTTTTGACCCTTTTGGAAGGTCACCCTTATTTTGAAGTAACTGCCCTGGCAGCATCTGCCCGTAGCGCAGGCAAGACGTATAAAGAGGCCGTTGGCGATCGTTGGAAGATGACGACGCCCATGCCCGAAGCATTTGCCGATATGATGGTTATGGATGCTTCTCAGATCGAAGAGATCGGCAAGCTGGTTGATTTTGTTTTCTGCGCAGTCGATATGAAGAAGGATGAGGTGAAGGCGCTGGAGGAAGCGTATGCGAAGGCAGAAATTCCCGTCGTTTCCAACAACTCGGCTCACCGTTGGACGCCTGACGTTCCTATGGTTATTCCGGAAATCAACCATGCGCATTACGAAGTGATCGAGGCACAGAAGAAGAGACTGGGAACCAAGCGCGGCTTTATCGCTGTTAAGCCCAACTGCTCTATTCAGTCCTACGTTCCCGCGCTGACCCCCCTGATGAAATATAAGCCTACCTTGATTGTGGCCACGACCTATCAGGCCATTTCCGGTGCAGGCAAGACCTTCCGCGATTGGCCCGAGATGGTGGATAATATCATCCCCTACATCGGCGGCGAGGAAGAGAAGAGCGAGCAGGAGCCCCTGCGCGTTTGGGGTGCGGTTGAGAACGGTGAGATCGTCAAGGCAGAAGCGCCGCTGATCACCACTCAGTGCATCCGCGTTCCCGTATCGGACGGTCACACGGCGGCTGTGTTTGTAAAGTTTGAAATTAAGCCCACCAAGGAGGAGATTCTGGAGGCTTGGAAGAATTTTGAGGGCCTGCCTCAGAAGCTGGCTTTGCCTCACGCACCCGAACAGTTCATTACCTATTTTGTGGAGGACAACCGTCCTCAGGCCAAACTCGACCGCGACATCTATGGCGGTATGGGCGTAACCATCGGTAGACTGCGCGAGGACGCTTGGTTTGACTATAAGTTCGTGTGCCTGTCCCACAACACCCTGCGCGGTGCTGCCGGCGGTGCTGTGCTCAACGCAGAGCTTCTGTATAAGCTGGGTTATTTTGATTAATTGGATATGATAATAGGGAAAGAGGGAAACTTTTTGAAAAAAGTTTCCCTCTTTCCCCATGCCCCCATCTCCCTTCAAAAACTTTGAAAGGAACAGGGAATTATTCGGCAAAGCACTCAGCGTACTTGGGATTTTTGCGAAGTTCATCTCGAAATGCTTGCGGATATGTTTTTAATTCGTTCTTCCAAAAATCTCCCATATCTGCCGGCGCCAAATCGCCTTTTTTCACGCATTGCATACCCGACAGCAAAGGCGCGGTATAATTATAATTTCCCTCATTGTAGACACGCATAGATTCTTTGTAATGATCAAATGCTTTGTCAAAATAAACAAGGGCTTGCTCCGTATTGTGC
>JAZQUX010000315.1:0-3709 GCA_045631585.1 Eubacteriales bacterium
TTGCGGACTCCTTTATTTTTATTCTAATATAATAATAACATAATATATTTGATTTGTCAATGGAAAATTTTCGAGCGTAGTGAGAAAATTCACCATAACTTTCCACTTTCAACTTTTCACTTAAAAAACAGCCGACCAAAAGGCTCGTTGTCATAAGGAAGTTTACAAAACAACCGATTGATAGAGCCGAAAGAAAATCCATCATAGACAAAGAGTCTGTGATGGATTTTCTTTTTGTTTCACCATCCAAAATTTACGTCGGAGGAATCAAAGAATATTCTACGCCTGTTCCATCCTGATATTGCCGCAAATTCTCCCTAAACCCTTGATTTATTCATAATAATGTGTTATAATAAAAGAGTTGTTATTTGGTGATAAATTGTCAAAGGAGGTGCGACTATGCAATATGTATATGGCGGCTTATTTTTAGTATCATTACTGCTCTTGCCCATATACTTTTTACTTGTCCGTAAAAAGCATGATGAGCCTTGGATGCTCATATTCTGTATCTGTGTTGCGATAGTCAACCTTGGATACACATTGATTTCCGTTTCCAATACGGTGGAGTTTGCGCTTTTGGCAAATAAGATTGCTTACCTTGGTCAGGTAATTCTTCCTCTCTGCATGTTTATGATGATTGCAGGGCGATGCGGCTACAGCTTCAAAAAAGGGGTGACGTTCGCACTTGTAGGTGTGGCAATTTTGATGTATGCCGTAATTCTTACCACAGGACATCTCGATTGGTATTACACAAGCGCAACCATCGAAAAAATAGCGGGAGCAACCGTCCTCAAAAAAGAATACGGTATATTACACCCAGCAAACCTGATCTACGTTTTGTCTTACTTTATTGCTATGATCGCGGTGCTTTTCGTATCTCTTAAAAGTAATAAGCATGCGTCGCAAATGCATGCTACGGGAATGCTGATCATAGTGTTTGGAAATATTGGCATGTGGCTGGTTCAAAAGGTTGTGCCGTGGGAGTTTGAATTGCTCTCCATTACATATTTGATGAGTGCCGGCGGATTCCTTTCCGTATGGGTAGTCCTTTCCGATTATATTCATAAGAGTGAAGTGCCGCCACCAATCATCGTCGAAGAAAAAGCCCCGATCATTATTGTGGACAGTATGCCGCGAGCTGAAAAGATCAAAATCATCATGGAGTCCCTCCCCGAAAACACGATGCTTTCTGCAAGACAGGCGGAAATTCTGGAAAGAATTTTGGATGGAAAAAGCAGAAAAGAGATTGCTGTCGATCTTCACCTCTCCGAGAATACGGTCAAGACCCACACAGGTATGCTTTATAAAGTGCTTGGTGTTTCAGGTAGAGATGAGATATATGCAAAGTTTCAAAAGTAAATAAAACTGGGACGGTAGTCGATTTGACTACCGTCTTTTTTCGTTTTAAAGCGAAAAATATGATGACTCACCCTGTTTCACCCCTAAATCACCCTCGCTCACCCGCTTTTCACCCTCGATGGGTGAATGACAAATGCTATATGATATGATAAAATTACTGTGTCGAAACTCAATAACACAAAGCTGAAACGATGAAATAAGATACGGAGGTGACGTGCGTGTGGAAACGAGTGAATTTTGGTGAGTTTGAAGTTCCTATTCCGAAGGGACATGAGCACATCATGGACAAGGATGCAACGACCGATTATCTGTTTATCCATGCGCCGAAAGAAATCTATACGATATGCTTCGATAGCTCAATGCCGTTTTATGACAGCCGCATGTTAAACGGATTCGCCGAAGGAAGCTCCCTTGAAATGAAATTTCCGGACAGGAAAATTGTTTTTTTCTGCCCATTCAGACAAGGAAGCAGAAAGGATGGACTGTGGTATTTTAATATTGAGTTTCCGGGGGAGAATGGCGAAGTGCTTGCCTTGCCCGGACAGATCATGATAAACTCGGATGAGGTTTATCGAAGGACTGTGTGTGGTAAGCTTCCATTCATTGAAATTCTTGAAAAAATCAAGCTCAATTTTAATACAGAACACGTTGCTTCAGCAACATCGGTTTAGCAAAAAATATAGGATCTTATAATGGAAGTACAATCATCTGCATAGAAAACGTTGATCAAAAATTTTTAGGAGGCTAAAGATTTAACATGACTATAACCAAAACACAACTTGCTATCATCATTACTGCGCTTGCGTTGGTGCTGATTGCGTCTGTCGCCACTACCGTTTGGGTGGTTTTCTTCCGTGATGACGGAGGCACTCCCATTACACCCGATTATCCACCTCAAGGCACAGAGCAAAACCAAAAACCGCTGGAGGGAGATGATGGCGAAAAAATAGAGAGTCCGGAGGGTGGAGGAGCTATCAATGTGACCTATCAGACAAGCGTGAAGGTCGATCTCTCGGAGAACAAGGTGACCTTGCTGTACGCAAATCCGCAGGCATCCAATCAAAATGTAGCCATTCTGATCATGATTGGTGATCTTGTTGTTGCCAAATCCGATCTGATCACGCCCGGACACGGCGTGGATACGCTGACTCTGGAGAAGCAGGCAAAGGAGCGACTAATGGTCGGAGGCTACGACGGCGAGCTTGTCGTCAGAGCCTACGATCCTGAAACAAACGAAAAAGCCATGGTTGATGCCAAAGGCAAGGTCAAAATCACCATTGTTGAATAGCCGAAGGGCATTTCATAAAAAACTCAGAAAGGAGAAACCACTATGAAAAGAATTCTTTTTCTCGCGCTCGTCATAACTCTGATGATGAGCCTCTCCGTCACCGTTTTTGCGGAAAACTCCGTTACCTCTGATAGCGGTACAACAATCGACATTTCCGCAACCTTCAAGGCAGGCTCAACTGCCGAGGATGTGATCTCGGTCGACATCGCTTGGGGAGCAATGGAATTTGAGTTCTCTGAAGGCGTGGATGGCGTATGGGATCCCACAACGCATCAGTACACGGGAGCTGAGGAAAGCTCTTGGTCTTCAAGCGGAAACGAGATCACCGTTACCAACCATTCCAACGTAGCGATCAAAGCGACCTTCACTTATACGGGGGAAGTTGAGACAGTTTACGGCACCTTCACGAACGATGGCGTGCTTGCACTTGCTACCGCAGTCGGTACCGCAAGAGACGCTGCCCCTTCAGACTCTGTTGCACTGACCTTGGGCGGTAGCCTGACCGCCGATACTGCTGGCAAGGTTGGTACGGTTACTATAACCATTGCAAAGCAGTAAGTGAATTTTACAGAAAGGAACTACTTACTATGAAGAAATTGTTTTCGCTTCTTCTTGCAATCATGATGATTGCAACAATAGCGCTTCCCGTCTTTGCGGAGGAATCCGTTGACGCCAACGGTGGTTCGGCAAACGTCAATGTCAACGGTGTCGTTCAGTACACGGGCAGCAGCGAGACCCAGACTATTTCGGTTGACGTTGCTTGGGAGGATATGACCTTCACCTATGTAGAGGGTGTTCATTTCGGTTGGAATCCCGAGAATCATGAGTATGCCGGTGCCTATGAAGGCTATTGGGAGAACGATCGCGCCGACATCACCGTAACCAACCACTCCAATACAGAAGTCCATGCAACCCTTTCCTTCGAGAACGGAGTTGACACCGTGAGCGGCGCATTCACCGAAGACAGCGGCACTATGGACGACGGCGTTCTGGAGCTTGCTTCCGCTGTGGATACGGAGGTTGAAGAAGCCCCCACTGCCACCGCTACCTTTAACATCAGCG
>JAZQUX010000316.1:0-8395 GCA_045631585.1 Eubacteriales bacterium
CGCGTAGTAGGCAACGGCACGTACGTTACCTCCCAGACGCCGCAGGGTGGTACCAAGGTGGAAAAGGAAAACGGCCTGGTTGTGGTCTACACGGGCGACAGCAAGACACAGCAATCCGTCAAGGTTCCCGATCTTTCGGGCATGAGTGCTATGGCGGCCAACCAGATGCTGATCAACAGTGGTCTGAATATCCGCATTGACGGAACGCAAAATTATCTGTCCGGCACGGGAGCCGCAGTCGTCTCCCAAAGTCCTGCCGCCGGAGAGATCGTAGCCCCCGGTACGGTGGTCAACGTGACCATCCGTTACCTCAACGAGCAGGACCTGGAATAAGAATGTAACCAAGAGAAAATAGAGGCAGCTCAATACAGGGTAAGACCCGGATGTAAAAAGAAAAACAACAACATCCGGAGGCACTGTATGAAGCTGGAAACATTATGCTTTCTGGCGGGCTTGGAAACCCCGTCGGACACGCGGATGGCTGCGTGTGAAATCAATGCCATCACGATTGACTCGCGCGCCGTCGTACCCGGATGCATGTTTGTATGCATCCGGGGAACGAAGGCGGACGGTCACGCTTACGTTAAGCAAGCGTTAGAGCAAGGCGCCGCGGCAGTGGTGATCGAACGTGAGGTTCCGATCATGAAGGGAAGCGGTGCTATTTTTATCCGTGTGGGGGATTCAAGACGTGCTCTTGCCCACCTTTGCGACGCGTTCTATGGCCATCCTGCCCAAGGGATGCGCTTGATCGGTGTGACGGGAACGAATGGAAAAACCTCCGTTTCTACCATGCTCAAAGCCATATTTGACGCGGCAATGATTCCTTGCGGCCTCATCGGAACGGTGCAGTGCGTTTGTCGAAATCGCGTCCTTCCCATCCGATCTGCCAATCCCAACGCCAATATGACAACCCCGGATCCCTCGGAATTGTATCACATGCTGGCGCTGATGAAAGAAGACGGGGTGCAGGTTGTGATCATGGAGACGACCTCCCATGCGTTGGCGCTCCACAAGTTGGATCCGTTGACGTTTGACGCAGCGATATTTACTAATCTTACCCCGGAGCATTTAGACTTCCACGGGACCATGGCACACTATTTTTCGGCCAAAGCGTCATTATTTTCGAGAGCGAAACTGGCGGTGATCAATGCCGACGATAAGGCAGCGATGCAGTTGATGCCTTACTGTAAGGGGCGAGTTGTTCGCACCTCAACCGGAGATAAATGTGCGGAATACCGCGCGACAAATATACACATACAAGGCGTACAGGGTGTAAGCTACAGCTTATCCTCTTCGGCGGTGAACGCGACCGTCACAAGCCCAATTCCCGGCGTTTTCACGGTCTCTAACAGCTTGCAGGCGGCGGCCTGTGCATTGGAGATGGGGATAGGCGTTCGCGTTGTACGCGATGCTCTGGCGGCGCTTTCTGGCGTGGCAGGGCGCATGGAACGCGTGAAATTTGATCACCCTGTGGATTTTTCGTTGTTTATTGATTACGCGCATACGCCCGATGCGCTGGAAAACTTGTTGCGTACGGCAAGAGGTTTTTGCGGCGACGGTGAGCGCATTGTCCTGATTTTTGGGTGCGGCGGCGACCGCGATAAGACCAAGCGCCCTGTGATGGGGGCAGTAGCCAGCCGTTTTTCCGATGTCGTTTATGTAACCTCGGATAATAGCCGAAGCGAAAATCCGGACGGGATCATTCGCGATATTTTAGAAGGTGTCGATCGAGAAAAAGATTACTTTGTCATTCGCGACCGTACGCTGGCCATTCGAACGGCGATTTTCAATGCCAAGGCAGGGGATATCATACTGCTTTCGGGCAAGGGACACGAGAAATATGAGATTGATGCCGCAGGGAAGCATCCATTCGATGAAAAGAGTATTGCTATTCAGGCCGCACACGAACGCTACTTTCGCGGACGAGTAACGAAGCAAGCTAACAAAGACCAACAGGAGCAATCGGAATGAAAATAGATATTGGTACAAGAGAATATATGTTATCCGATGTGGCGCGCAGCTGCGGTGGTTATTTGGTAGGTGCCGACCGTGTCATTCAATGCATTTGTACCGACTCGCGAGAGGCCATGCAAGACGTTTTGTTCGTTGCGCTCAGCGGTGCTCGAACAGATGGTCACAATTATATCATGCAGGTGATCGAGCAGGGTTGTAGGGCGGTTTTGTGTGAAAAATTTCCGGCATTGCCCGAGGCTATGGACGTCTCTGCGGTTATTGTCCCCGACACCTTACGCGCATTGAGCGATATGGCAAGCGAGTATATTCGCGACCGTCGGCTCGTTCGTGTGGCCGTGACCGGAAGCGTGGGGAAAACCACGACCAAAGAATTTTTGTGCTCTGTGCTGGGCGAGCGTTTTAAGTGCTATAAAACCGAAGCAAACTATAACAGTACCATTGGTCTGCCCGTGTCTGTCATGGGAATCACCGCCACGCACGAAGCGGCGGTGCTGGAAATGGGAATGAGCGCCAGAGGCGAGATTGCGCAGCTATCCCGCATTGTACGTCCCGACGTCGCTGTGATCACCAATATTGGCTCCTCTCACCTGGAGCATTTGAAAACACGAGAAAATATCGCGCTGGCCAAGTTGGAAATTGTGATTGGCTTGCGCGAAGGAGGATTGTTGGTCGTTAATGGTGATGAGCCGCTGCTCAGAGGTCTCCAGCATCCTCGATACAACATTCGAAGCGTTGCCATTCACACAGAAGGTGACTACACGGTGGAAAATATCCATCAAAATCCCGAGGTGTGGGAGACGGTCTTTGATCTTCGCACGCCCAACGGTGGTGTTCTGCGTCGCTTGGCGATCCCCGCGATAGGTACCCACATGGTATATGATGCTGCTTATGCTGTGGTTGTAGGCCTGGAGCTTGGCATGGAAGAAGCAGAGATCCGCTGTGGACTGATGAACTATCAAAATGAAGTGTTGCGTCAAAATTTGATTTCGCTGGGCGACATCACTATTTTGGCCGACTGCTACAACGCCGCTCCCGAATCCATGTGCGAGGCACTTCACGTGCTCTCCAGCTATGCGAAGGCCAAAGGCGGCCGCGCAATCGCGGTATTGGGAGATATGCGCGAATTGGGCGAGGGTACCCGCCGTATGCATGAGGCCGTGGGCGAAGAAGCGGCCACACTTGGCATCTCGCGCCTGATGACGTTGGGCGAGCTTGGCGTTAGTATCGCGGAAGGCGCATTGGGAGCCGGTATGGCGGATGAGTATATCTCCATGGTGCGTGAACTGGACGATTTGTCTTGTGCCGCCAAAACGCTGTGGGGAATGTTGGAGCCCGGTGACGTGGTGTTGCTCAAGGCCAGCCGTGCCATCGCCGCAGAGCGAATGATCGCGGCATTGCGCGCGACAAAACAGGAATTACTTTGAACACTGGACATATCATATAAGGATTGAGGCGAGAATGATGACGGATTTTGAATTGATGATGATTTTTTTGATGGCTTTACCGGCGGCGCTGTTTTTAACGGTGCTGCTTTGTCGCGTTATCATCCCGGTGCTCAAACGTCATCATGTTGGTCAGCACATCTTTGCGGATTACGTGCAGGAGCATAAGTCAAAAGAAGGAACCCCCACCATGGGCGGTATCTGCTTTATTCTTCCTATTTTGCTTCTCCTCGTTCCATACTTCATCGTGCGCGCTGTGCAAGGGGACACAACCTTGATCCCGTTGGCACTGACCGTATGCTTGGGTGTCGCCAATGCCATGATCGGCTTTGCGGATGATTATACCAAGCTATTGCACAAGGAGAATCAAGGCTTCCGTAGCTGGCAGAAATTTTTGCTCCAAATCCTTGTCGCTGCGCTGTATCTGTGGGGTATGGCAGCGTTTGGAGGCATGAGCACGGTTTTGCATCTTGAATCCTTGAATATTTGCGTAGACCTTGGCATTTGGTACTATGTGATTTCTTTGATTGTGATTGTCGGTGTGGTAAACAGCACCAATCTGACCGACGGTATTGACGGTCTTGCCTCTTCGGTGGCGTTGGTAGCCAGTATGTGCTTTGCTTTGATTGCCTTTATGCTGTCCGACGCTCATTCTGTTATGATCAGCGCGCTGATGATTGGCGCTATGATCGGATTTTTGGTATTCAACTATCACCCTGCCAAGGTGTTCATGGGAGATACGGGATCGCTGTTTTTGGGCGGTATTCTGATCGGCTCCGGCTTTATGATCGGGCGTCCTTGGTTGATGGTCATGCTGTGTTTCGTTTTTGTGTTGGATATGCTGTCCAGCTTGATTCAGATTCTTTCCATTCGATTGTTCCACCACAAAGTCTTTGGCATTGCGCCGGTACACCACCAATTCCAAAAAATGAAGTGGTCGGAAGAAAAGATTGTTTATGTATTCTCATTTTTCGGTCTTGTTGTAGGAGCAGTTTGCGTGATTTTGGTCATGACCTCGTTGCGCGTTTGAGTATGATATTCTAAAGGATAAAGGAGGAGCGTATGTCCAAATCACACGATACGGATTTGCCAGCACAAAGCGGTTTTCATCGCGGTGTGAGTCGCTCCAACCGCCGCAATCCCATTTACAGCGATCCGGTACATTCTCATCCTCAAAAGGAAAAGCGCTCTCTTGCGCAAGGAAGCATTGACACAACCTTCCTCTTGATTGTGATCGGATTGATCCTTTACGGTATCATTATGGCCTACAGCGCCAGTTCCATCTATGGCGTTCAACATAAAGAGGATAGTTTGTATTATGTCAAGCGCCACTTGTTTTTCGTGTTGTTTGCGGTTGCCATCTCCGCTATCTATATTACTGTCGTCCGTCCGTGGCAGCTTCGACTGTTTACCCCTCCTGTGTACGTGGTATCCGTACTGCTGCTGTTGTTGGTATTGGTGGTTGGCGTAAGTGAGGGAGAGGCGCAGCGCTGGATTCAATTGGGGCCGATTACCATTCAGCCTTCGGAAATTGCCAAACTGGCTGTGGTCTTAATGCTGGCGCTCTTTATGAGTAAATACGAAGATAAAGTCATGTCAAACCATAAATTCGGCGGAAATTTCCGATATGGTGTATTGTTGCCAGGCGTGATTATGGGTATACTTGTCGTTTTGGTCGCGGCAGAGAAGCACATCTCCGGCGTTATGATCATTTGTATGATCGGCGCTGTCGTCATGTTTATGGGAGGAACCAAAGCCCGTTGGATTTTGCTTTTGGGTGGTATTGTACTTATCGGCGGTATTTTGCTGATCTCTTTTTCCAGCTACGCCGACACCCGTATTCAACTGCTGTTCCACATTGACGAAATGGACCCGCTGGGAGAAGCCTGGCAGACCTTGCAAGGTTTGTATGCCATTGGCTCCGGTGGCCTTTTTGGTCTGGGGCTGGGAAATAGCCGTCAGAAATTCGGATTTGTATCCGAACCGCAAAATGACTATATTTTCACGATTATCTGCGAAGAGCTTGGCTTTTTCGGAGCAGTTGCGGTTCTTCTTTTGTTTATCTTGTTGGTGTGGCGCGGTTTCAAGATCGCGACGAATGCGCCCGACAAATTCAGCGCTCTTGTTGTATATGGCATTATTTTCAAGACGGCTTTGCAAGCCGCCCTCAACATCGCGGTCGTTACCAATTCCATGCCGAATACGGGCATATCCCTGCCGTTTTTTAGCTCAGGCGGTACAGCCCTTGCCATTCAGATTTTGGAAATGGGAATTGTATTGAATATTTCGCGGTTTTCCCGCGTGGAAAAATAGACGGCGCTGCGTAAGACTTGCACGCCGGAAAGGAGATTTTGTATGCGCGTATTGCTTACGGGCGGTGGCTCCGGAGGACATGTGAATCCTGCCATTGCCATTGCGGATACCATTCGTATGAATATTCCGGACGCTGAAATTGCTTTTGTAGGCGTCAAGGGCGGCAAGGAATGTGATCTTGTTCCTCGCGCGGGGTATCCTCTTTATTATGTAGAAAGTCAGGGCATTCGTCGGTCGCTTTCTTTGTCCAACATCAAGGCTCTGTTTATGGCGGTGACATCTCCTCACAGCAAAAAAACAAAGGATATTTTGACAAATTTTCAACCCGATATCGTGATCGGTACGGGCGGATATGTATGCTGGCCGCTGTTGCGCGCGGCAGCTTACGCGGGCATTCCCACCATGGTGCATGAGTCCAACTGCCAACCGGGACTTGCAGTCAAAATGTTGCAACGAAGTGTGGATCGGATATTGCTCAACTTTGCAGAAACCGAACAATATCTGAAAAAACGTAAAAAGTGTGTTGTCGTCGGTAATCCCCTCAGAGGCGGATTCGGAAGCATCTCTCGCTCGCAGGCCAGAGAAAAATTGGGTCTGACGGAACAGGAGAAGCTGGTTCTTTGCTCGGCAGGAAGTCTGGGCTCTGCTTCTGTTAACGCGGCTGTGTTGGATATGTTGCGTCTGTTGGCTCCCACACGTCCGGATACCAGATTTGTTTTGTCCGCCGGTACACGAAACATCGAATCGGCGCGCGCTCTTTGCAAAGAGTACGGATTGAATGCGTATCCTAACGTTACCGTGCAGGAGTACATTTACGATATGCCGTTGCAGATGTCTGCGGCTGACATTGTGATCTCCCGCGCCGGTGCCATGAGCCTTTCTGAGGTAGCACGCATGGGCAAGGCTTGCGTTGTAATCCCTTCGCCTTATGTAGCAGACAATCATCAGCTGAAAAATGCGATGGCCATGGCAGATCGTGAAGCGGCTTTGCTCGTGGAAGAAAAAGATTTTCCAAGCGGTGCTTTGTCGCGCGCCGTGATATCTCTTTTGGATGATGAGACAAAGAGAAGAAGACTATGTGACAATATCACTTCTTTTGCTATGCAGGACGCCAATCAACGAATCTATGAATTGATTGTTGAGGCTGTGAAGCAACATCGCGAGAAGCAGAAAAAATAAAAACAAAATAGCGCCGATGATTGCCAGCGGCGCTATTTTGATATATCATCGAATATAGACTAAATGGGGAGGTGAGGCAGTGGCAGAAAAACGTAATAGAACCAAGCCGGATCAACCATCGAATTTGCCCGCAACCTCACAGCAACTGGTGGCCGTTGAGGGCCAAAAGGAGGGTTCCAATGTCGCAGGTGGGGGAATACCCATTCCCTCGGACGCTTCGTTTGCTCGCCGCTATCTGCGCGTGCTGACCCGTCGGCTGATGCTGGTTTGCGCCTTTCTGATTGTGCTTTGCTTGGTGGCTGTGCCCGTTTTATCGGGAAGGAGCGTCAAGCAAATCACCGTAGAAGGTTGCAGCTACTATGATGTTCAATATCTTATCGATCAAAGCGGTGTCTCGGTCGGGGACAAGCTGTTTGATTGTTCACCCGGAGACATTCAGGCTAAGCTTCTTGATGCCTGCCCCTATCTTCGTTCCGCCTCTGTGGAGCGCCATTGGAATGGCTGCATTTCGATTCATGTAAGTGAAAGAACAGCGCAATGGGCGCTTACCATTTCCTCAACAGAGGTTGCTATTTTGGATGAAGCAATGAGAGTGCTTGAGATATGCTCCCGATCTGAGATAGCCCCCGATCTTTGCGTCGTTTCGTTCGAATTGTATGTTCAAGGCGCAGAACAAGTGGACAAGCCTGCCGTCGGTACGACATACCAGGGAAACCCCACCGCACTTGAACGATTGGATTCAATTTCAAATGTTGTATCTTCGCGAGGAACTTCTGGATTGCGAATGTTGGATATGACGGACCCGTATAACGTCCTGCTGACGTTTGATGATGGTGACGTGTACGCTCTTGGTGACTGCTCGTCGCCGGATGAACAAATAGCTAAGGCCATGGACGCTGAGAAGGCTTATCGCCAAAAGACAGGGGAGAGTGCTCCTTTGTGGGTTGGGGTGGACAGCTTGTTGCAAACGATTATCCGCCCGTTGTCCCAAAATGATCGGTAATTTGAGAAAAATTCGTCTTTTTTGAAAAAAAATATAAGAAAATTCAAAAAAGGTATTGCAAAAAGTGAAAAAAGAATGTATCATATAGTATGTAGTATCATCATGTCTACTGGAAGGTGTATCTTGTTCCTTTCAGAGCACATGAAGCAAATAACGTATTGGAGGGTTTTCTACTATGACTTTCGAACCTGAAATGACCAACGATTGCGGTGTAAATATTAAAGTAATCGGTGTCGGCGGTGGCGGTAACAACGCTGTTAACCGCATGATCGCAACCAACATCCGCGGCGTACACTTTGTCGCTGTCAACACGGACCGTCAGGTGATCCGTAAGAGCGAGGCAAGCAGCCACGTTATCATTGGTGAAAAGTACACCAAGGGCTGGGGTGCCGGTGCAAATCCTGAGGTTGGCGCACGCGCAGCCGAGGAATCGATCGACGAAATCAAAGCTATGTTGAAGGATGCCGACATGGTATTCGTTACT
>JAZQUX010000317.1:0-9513 GCA_045631585.1 Eubacteriales bacterium
CCCTTTCTGTGGGGACCGTCCAGGATCATCTGGTCACCGGTGTAAGCATGAACGGTGGTCATGATACCGGACTGGATGGGGTATGCATCGTTCAGAGCCTTAGCCATGGGAGCCAGGCAGTTGGTGGTGCAGGATGCAGCAGAGATGATCTTGTCATCAGCGGTCAGGGTATTCTCGTTAACGCCGAAAACGATGGTCTTCAGATCCTTACCTGCGGGAGCAGAGATAACGACCTTCTTAGCGCCTGCGTTGATGTGAGCCATGGACTTCTCGGTGGAGCAGTAGAAACCGGTGCACTCGAGAACGACGTCAACGTTGTTAGCAGCCCAAGGGCAGTTAGCAGCGTCCTTCTCAGCGGAGATCTTGATGGTCTGGCCGTCAACAGTGATGGTACCAGCCTCGTCGTCAGCGGTAACGGTGTGACCGTCGTAACGACCCTGAGCGGTGTCATACTTGAGCAGGTGAGCGAGCATGGAAGGCTTGGTCAGGTCATTGATGGCAACGATCTCGTAACCCTCAGCGCCGAACATCTGACGGAAAGCCAGACGACCGATACGGCCAAAGCCATTGATAGCAACTTTTACAGACATGGTAAAAATCCTCCATTTTATATGATATTTTTTGTCTATCCAGAGATAGTGGAAAGTTTTACCTTCCCATTCCTATCTATTATAATGCAAATTGCCTTTTTATACAAGAGCTTTGAGGAAAATTTATCAATTTTGTATATGTGACAAAAAAACAAGAGATGAATCGAGGCAAAATCGGTCAAAATTCCCATTTATCTGCCGAAAACATACCGCATCATTGCGGGAAGCTGCGCAAACCTGCGCGGCTGTCGGAGCATTCTCCAAAGCCATTCCATTTTCCATATACGAAACGGCAAAGGGGCGCGGCGCAGCCGTCCCGCCCATACATCAAAACTTCCGCCAAGCCCCATAAACAGGCGAACCGAAGGAAGGGCGGGGGAGTTTTGAAGGATCCATTCCTCCTGTGCGGGAAAGCCCAGACAGACGAGCACGATCTTAGCGCCTCGTTGGCGTATCTCTTGCGCGATGTCCTCTTGTCCCTGTTTGGTGTCAAAATAACCGTGGTGCGTACCGGCAACCACCAGCGAGGGCAACTTTTCTTGCCAGCGCGCTGCGGCAAGGCGGGCGACACCTTCTTCTCCCCCGAGAAAATAAACGGGGGCGCTTCGTTCAGCGGCGAGGGCAAGTACCATTTCGGCCGCTTCAATGCCCGGAAGGCGGTGCGAGAGTGGGTGAGATGCGTGGCGGCGGGACGCCAGCAGTACCCCGGCTCCGTCGGGAAGGAGAAGATCGGCCTTTGACAGTAGAGCGTGAAGGTGGGGATGCGTTTGGGCGTCGGCGCCGATTTTAGCGTTGGGTGTAAAAATCACCGTGGGGTGTGGTAAGGTCAGTCGGCCGGACAGCCACGCCTGCAGTCCGGCAGGATCCGTATCCGCAAAGGCAAGCCCGCGAACAGATACGGTGGGGAGATGAGTGGGAAAACAAGTGTTCATACGATTCCTTTTTTCTTTTGTGTGCATAGAGTTCTTGACAAACAGAGAGAGATGGTATATAATGTTGATATGTTTATTATGGCGCATTATGCGCAACAGCATACAATGAAGAAAGGCCAAGGTGTCAATATGGCAAAAGACAACAAAAAAATGGTAGAGCAGATCACGTCCATGGACGTTGACTTTGCTCAGTGGTATACCGACGTCGTAAAGAAGGCGGAACTTGCCGATTATTCGGGCGTGAAGGGATGTATGATCATTCGTCCCTATGGTTACGCGATTTGGGAGAATATCCAAAGAGAGCTTGACAAGAGATTCAAAGAGCGCGGAACGGAGAACGTGTATATGCCCATGTTCATTCCCGAAAGCTTGCTCCAAAAGGAAAAGGATCACGTGGAGGGCTTTGCTCCTGAGTGCGCGATCGTTACCATTGGTGGTCAGAACAAGCTGGCTGAGCGCTTGATTGTTCGTCCTACGTCGGAGACCGTATTCTGCGAGCACTTCAAGAACATCATTCAGTCTTACCGCGATCTGCCCAAAATTTACAACCAGTGGGTCAATGTATGTCGTTGGGAAAAGACCACGCGCCCCTTCCTCCGTACCAGTGAGTTCTTGTGGCAGGAGGGTCACACCATGCACGAGACTGCTGAGGAGGCGAAGGCCAAGACGATCGAAATGCTGGACGTTTACGAGGAATTCTATCTGAACTGTCTGGCGATCCCCGCTGTCACGGGTCAGAAGACCGAAAAGGAAAAATTTGCGGGTGCCGAGGAAACCTACACCATCGAGCCTATGATGCACAATGGCGTAGCTCTGCAAGGCGGTACGACGCACTATTTCGGTGACGGCTTTGCCAAGGCATTTGATATTACCTTTACCGGTCGCGATAATCAGGTTCGCTACCCTCACCAGACCTCCTGGGGCGTATCCACCCGTATGATCGGTGCGATCATCATGACGCACGGCGATGACAACGGTTTGATTCTGCCTCCTGCAGTTGCTCCCATTCAGGTCGTTATCGTGCCGATTGCTCAGCACAAAGAAGGCGTCCTGGACAAGGCTGGCGAGCTGTATGACAGACTCAAGGCGCAGGGCCTGCGCGTTACATTGGATGACAGCGATCAGTCTACCGGTTGGAAGTTCAGCCAGTATGAGATGAAGGGTGTTCCCGTACGTCTCGAGATCGGTCCCAAGGATATGGAAAACAACTCTTGCGTATTGGTCAGCCGCGTGACTCGCGAGAAGAAGTTTGTGTCGCTTGACAATCTGGAAGAAGAGGTCAAGGCAATGCTCGCGCAGGTTCACGACGAGCTGGTGGCTCGTGCCGCCGCCAACCGCGCAGAAAAGACCAGCGATGCCACAACCCATGAGGAATTCCTTGACATTGCTGAGAACAAGCCCGGTTTCATCCGCGCGATGTGGTGCGGAGATTCGGCTTGCGAGGATCAGCTCAAGGACGAGACGGGCGGCGTCAAGTCGCGCTGTATCCCCTTCGTAGAGGATCATTTGTCCGATGTCTGTGTATGCTGCGGTAAGCCCGCCAAGCACATGGTTATTTGGGGCAGACAGTATTGATGCCTCCGGCGGCTTAAAACCTTTTTGAAAAAGCAAGGATGCTTGTGCGGCGTCTCTTTCGGCACAGCAGGACAGCCCATGAAGTGGGACCCTACCCCACGGCATAGCGAAAAAAGAGAGCCAAGTAGGGGGAAAATGGAAATGATGCGGGGGTGGGTGACCATCCCCGCTTTGAGAAAGGAAGGTGCGGACAATGCAAATACTAAAACAAGTATGGCGTTTTTGCCGCGCCAAAATTGGGGTACTCGACCCTGTGCTCCTGGTTTGTTCCACCATTTTATCCGTCATTAGCCTGTTGGTGATGATTGGCGGAGGCAACGTATTTGGCTCCCGTGTCGTGATCATCCAAATCGGAGCGACCGTGGTGGGAGTTGTTGTCATGACCATACTGGCCAACATTGATTATCGCCGTCTCTCCGAGCGGTTTGCGCCGATTCTCCTTGGCGTTTCGGTTCTTTTGATGATTGTTTTGCTTGTGGACGGTGTCGGCGTAGGAACCAACCAAAGTTGGTTGTACTTTGACTTTCTGCCCTTCGGTATTCAGCCGACGGAATTCATTAAAACCGCCCTGGCGATTACTTTCGCTTATCATTTGTCGCGTGTCAAGGAGTCCATCAACCGTCCCATTGTTTTGCTGGGATTGGCCGCTCACGCAGGATCCATTATCCTCTTAATTGTTCTTTCGGGCGATATGGGGGTTGCTTTGATTTTTGCCTGCTTTTGCTTTTTGATGCTATTTTGCGCCGGGTTGAGTCTGTGGTATTTTGCGGGAGGCGCTGCCTTGGTGGCAATTACAGCTCCGATTTTGTGGCTACAGCTCGAACCATATCAGCAACAGCGCATACTTGTTGGCTTTAACCCTGCGTTGGATCCGCTGGGCTACGGCTATCAGCCACTGATGAGCCGCGATGCCATGATGTCAGGCGGTTTTTTAGGCAAAGGCATCTTTGGCGGGGAAGTCTATGAGCAGTTACCGGCATCGCACACAGACTTTGCCTATGCGACAGCCTGTGAAAAACTGGGCTTTTTTGGCGGGTTTATCATCCTTGTTGCCCTGCTGATTCTTGTATTTCGGGTGATTTTGATTGCGTTGCAATCCGAACGTGGTCTGGGATCTTACCTTTGTGTAGGCCTTGCCGCTTGCTTGATGATGCAGGTCATCATCAATGTAGGTATGTGCTTTGCTGTCCTTCCTGTCGTCGGTATTACATTGCCGCTGGTCAGCTACGGCGGATCGTCTGTGCTGGGTAGTTACATGATGTTGGGCATGGCGCACAGTGTGTGCGCTCATCGTAACCGATCGCGCACGGTTTGGTCATAATACGCTTCTCGTTTGCATATAGTGAGAACAAGAAAGTTCAATGGCAAACGGGAGGCGTATTTTTTATGTTTGTGTATTCCATACGAGCAACTACCATTAAGTTTTTCGGCGTGATTTGCGTGGCGCTTGCCGCCTTGATCGCGCTGATTGCCTTCGTTCCGACGTATGCCCAGACCAGTACACCGACGGCGGGACAAGAAAGCAAAGAAATTTCCTATGAAAAGGTCAAAACGGTTGAGGACGCCATTCGCTTTTTGGCTCAGTTCGGTTGGCAGACGGAGGCTGAATCAGCCAAAACCGTGGATGTCACATTGCCCGGGGAGTTTGATAAGGTGTTTACCGGCTACAATGAACTGCAAAAGCGGCAAGGGCTGGATTTGTCCAAATACCGAAACAAAGACGTCAGGCGCTACACGTTGACCGTCACCAATTATCCCGATTATGAGGGAACGGTGTATGCCAATGTTTTGGTCTATCGCAATCGGGTCATTGGCGGCGATATCTGCTCGGCAGACGTCACGGGCTTTGTCGTTGGTTTTCGGGGGAACTGAACAATTTGTACAAAGGGCAGGGGTTCGTGTGACGAGCCCCTGCGCGTTTTATAAAAAAATGAAAAAAATTGCCAAAACCTATTGACGAATCGTGCCGAAAGGGTTATAATATCCTGTGGTTAGCCGATGCTAACCAATTGTTGCGCCGATCGGTTAGCCTATGCTAACCGTCGGGAACAAACGACAATCGGTGTATACGAGAGGGAAGAGCATGAGAACTTTGGGAGAGATCAAGGTTGGACAGACGGTCCGTGTTGTTAAGGTGCATGGCGAGGGTGCCATTCGCCGTCGCATAATGGATATGGGAATTACACGAGGCGTGGAAGTCTACGTTCGCAAAATGGCGCCTTTGGGCGATCCCATGGAAGTGTTCGTTCGCGGCTATGAGTTGTCGCTTCGCAAAGCGGATGCGAGTATGGTGGAAGTGGAATGAACGAAATCGCGCGATTTCCAAAGAAAGAGGATGAATGTATGGAGTTGAGAATTGCGCTTGCCGGCAATCCCAATTGCGGCAAGACAACGCTGTTTAATGCCCTGACGGGATCCAACCAATACGTCGGCAACTGGCCCGGTGTGACGGTTGAGAAAAAAGAAGGAAAAATGAAAAAACGGGAGGGCGTCATCATCACTGACCTGCCCGGTATTTATTCATTATCTCCCTATACGCCGGAAGAAATTGTTGCCCGGAACTATTTGGTTGGTGAGCGCCCCGATGCCATTTTGAACATCGTTGACGGCACCAACCTGGAGAGAAATCTTTATTTGACAACGCAACTGATGGAGTTGGGTATCCCGGTTGTCCTTGCTATTAACATGATGGACGTGGTGCGTCGCCGCGGCGATACCATTGATATTGCCAAGCTGTCGCAGATCCTGCGTTGTGACATCGTCGAAATCTCAGCTCTCAAAGGAGACGGCATTGTAGAGGCCGCGGAGGCAGCCGTTGAAGCCGCCAAGCGTGGAAAGCCTGTGCCCCGTCATAATTTTTCCGGAACAGTCGAGCATGCGCTGGCTCACATCGAAGAAGCTACGGTGCACGATCTGCCCGAGGAACAGCAACGCTGGTATGCGGTCAAGATTTTTGAGCGTGATGCCAAGGTGCTTTCCGAGCTTGCATTGCCCAAGGAAAAGTTGGCGCATTTGGAATCGGATATTGTTGAGGTCGAACGCGAACTGGACGATGACGCGGAGTCGATCATCACCAACGAGCGGTACGAATACGTTGCTTCGGTCCTGAAGCGATGCTATAACAAAAAGAGCACCGGACGGCTGAGTATGTCGGACAAGATCGACCGCATCGTGACCAACCGCATTTTGGCCCTTCCCATTTTCGCGGCTGTGATGTTTTTGGTATATTACATTTCCATTGGAACCATTGGCGATTTTACCGTCACCTTTATGAATGATGGTTTGTTTGGTTCGTTTGCCGAGGCGTATCCCGATACCTTCATGGCAGGCTGGTATAGCATTCCTGAGTTGCTTGATATGGTTCTTTTGAATGCTGAAGGTGCTCCGGTGGTGGCGCCTTGGTTGTATTCTCTGATCCAAGAGGGCATCGTCGGCGGCGTGGGGTCGGTACTGGGATTCGTTCCTCAGATGATCATTCTCTTTTTGCTGTTGTCGCTGTTGGAGGATTGCGGTTATATGTCCCGTGTGGCTTTTATTATGGATAAGCTGTTCCGTAAATTTGGTCTGTCGGGAAAGTCGTTCATTCCCATGTTGGTTGCTACCGGTTGCGGCGTTCCCGGCATTATGGCTTCGCGAACGATTGAACAGGAGCGCGACCGCCGCATGACCGTTATGACCACAGGCTTTATTCCTTGCGGTGCCAAAATGCCCATCGTTGGCTTGATTGCAGGTGCTTTGTTTGGAGGCAATCCTTTGATAGCTACCTCCGCCTATTTGGTTGGTATCGGCGCCGTCATCCTTTCCGGCTTGATTCTCAAAAAGACCAAGCCGTTCGCGGGCGAGCCTGCCCCCTTCGTCATGGAGCTCCCGACCTATC
Source organism: Eubacteriales bacterium (assembly GCA_045631585.1). Lineage (GTDB taxonomy): Bacteria > Bacillota > Clostridia > Oscillospirales > CAG-272 > SIG644. The sequence continues at coordinate 6,975 of JAZQUX010000317.1, forward strand.
ACGCACCGGTCTTGTCCAATACCTTGCGTTCTACTTGGGAGCGCGGATGGGACTTCATCAAGCGCGCGGGTACGGTTATTTTCGTTGCAAGCGTGGTCATTTGGACGCTTAATCACCTGTCTTTTGAGGGTGGTATGCATTATATCACCGATGAAAATGCCGGCCGTTCTATTCTTGAGATGCTGGGTTCTCTCCTCGCTTGGCTCTTCCGTCCACTGGGCTTTGGTTATTGGCAGACGGCTGTCGCTACCATTCTCGGACTGATGGCCAAAGAAGAGGTTGTTGGTGTATTTGGCGCGTTGGGCGCGGGAAGCGCAGAGAATGCGATTTCCGCGGTTCTGGGCGGGAATGCTATCGCCGGATTCTCCTTCCTTGTCTTTAATTTGCTTTGCGCACCTTGCTTTGCGGCCATGGGCGCGATTAAGCGCGAGATGAACAGCGGAAAGTGGACGGCTTTTGCCATTGGCTATATGAGCGTATTTGCCTACGCTGTTTCCCTGATGATTTATCAGTTTGGCGCATGGCTTGTGGGCGGCGGAGACGTTGTTGGTACGGTGTTTGCGGCTTTGACACTGGCGTTCATTTTCTATATGCTTCTTCGCAAGAACAAATATCAAACGAAAAAGGAAAAGGTATAATTGTATGTGGCCTACCATTATTGTTGCGGCCATTGTCGCGAGCATTTTCATTGCGATTGTGGTGCGCGGCGTCATCAATAAGAAAAATGGCAAGGGCGGTTGCTCTTGCGGTTGCAGCGGCTGTGCGATGAAAGATCGTTGCCATCCGCAAAAATAAATCAAAGGGAGTACCGCACGGTACTCCCTTTGATTTATTCATTCTCCGTCTGCGTTTGCTCGTGAGATTCGTCCTTGCCAAGCGCGGAGAGTGCCTGCTGGCTGAAATACTCTCTGGGGTCAACGGCCAATCCCTTGATCGTCATTTCCATGTGCAAATGGGGCTCTTCGGCCAGCTCCAGCGTCGCCGTTTCCCCAACGGTTGCGATTTGCTGACCTGCCGTTACGCTTGCCCCTTCCACAATGCCCTCGGGCAGCTCGTGATCGAGATTCTTATAAATGGTATAGCAATCACCGCTGTGCGAGATGGCCAGACATTTCCCCATCAGAGGATCGTCCCAAATACGTGAGATGACGCCGTCGGCGGCCGCCCAAACGGGGGCATCTTCCGCGGTGATCATATCAAGGCCCAGATGGATGCGGTAATCTCCCGTGGTAGGAGAGAACACCTGAATGGAAGTGTCATGCCCCTTGGAGATGCTTCCACTGACGGGCAAAGACAATTCGGGTGCGGTGGATGTTTGTGCGCTGTTGTCTTGCTGGTCCCCCGAGGGCTGTTCAATATCGCTCGAAGAAGGGGGCTTTTTGTCGCTGTTATCTTCGGAGGGCGAGTTTTGATCTTCGGTTTGCGTGTTGTCAGGGGCAGGCTGGATGTCTGGCGTTTGGTTTTTTTTAGCGCGGTTGGCAATGGTGGTGGCTGTGATAAGAACGGTAACGGCGAGAAGCAACGTTACAACGGTAATATAAATACCGCGAGATGAGTTTTCACTCTTGAATTTGGATGCGAATTTACTGTTTTTGAATTTTTCCCACATGATTTCTTGCTCCTTTTCATTTGAGGTCTGTATCACTATTTTTGCCAGTTTGAACGCGTTTATACAGTTGTGGGAATTTTTTTTGAAAAGAATTGTCAAGTTTCTCTTAAAATGAAAAACGGCACCTGCGGTGTTTTTGCCGCAGGTGCTATTTCCTTTATTTGTTGATTCTGCGAATAGGGTGCGACGCGGATTTGCCGGTTTGATAAGCATTGACAACGTCATCGACCTCGCGGGGTGTTTCGGTGGAGAAAATAAAGTGCCAAGAGCCCGTGCGATAGCGAATCAGCTGATCTTGCGCATCGGCCATATACGTCGGGACGCTGTTATAGATGACGTTGCGGTGGTCGGGCGTACGCAGTACGGGGAACACCATGCCGCGGCGATCCACCAACTCCGCACGACCTGCATCGCAGGTTTTGCAATCCGAGATTTCACGAATGACGCACTTTTCGAGTAGCATCAAAGGAATACGTCCGTACACGATGGTTCGGATATCTCCGCTGATGTCGCGAATTTGGGGGAGACTCAATTCGGGGGAAAGAACGGGCGCTGTTACACCGAGTAGCTCCAAAACACGCACACTTTCTGTGTTGGTTACATTGAGACGGAAGTCACCGTGGGGCGTCATTCCAGCGCGAGTAACCAGCGACAGATGCGAAAGATTGGACACCAATGCCGATCGGATCCCGCATTCGAACAGGCGAGACAGCAAAGACGCCACGTTGGCGCGTTCGTGGTCCATAATGACAGGGGGAAGGACAACGCCGATCTCTGTGTTTGATGAGAGTTTCGACAGCTGCTCGTCGCCAAGCGAAAGCAACTGCTCTGCGGGAAGATAGCAGAGATCAAAATAATTCTGTGCGGCAGGGGTGAGTTGAGCGGCCGTGGTAAAGCAAGCGCTTCGGCAGGGCGTGAAAGAACGGGTGG
>JAZQUX010000318.1:0-8910 GCA_045631585.1 Eubacteriales bacterium
GGGACGGAGAGAAGTTTATAGAGAGTATGCAGCTTGATAAAAGCAAATCCGTTTTGGAAATAGGAATAGGAACAGGGCGACTTGCCATAAAAGTTGCACCAATTTGTAAAAGCTTGTGTGGAATAGATATTTCCGAAAAGACAATTGGGAGAGCTGCTGAAAATCTATCGACGCATCAAAATGTAAAGCTTATTTGCGGCGATTTTATGTCTTTTGAATTTGAGGCACAGTTCGATGTAATATACTCGTCATTAACCTTTATGCACATACAAGATAAATTATCAGCTATACAAAAAATTGCTACTTTGCTGACAAACAACGGACTTTTTGTTTTGTCGATCGATAAAAATCAGAATGAGTATATCGATATGGGTGATAGAAAAATAAAAATTTATCCCGATAACCCTAACGATATACGTAGTTATCTATCAATAACAAAGCTTAAAATTGTAAATGAATTTGAAACAGACCACGCATACGTAATGGTCAGCACAAAAGCCTCCCTTGTGTAAAGGGAGCCTTTTTTGTTCACCTATGCCTTGTCAATTTTCCTGACAAGCACTGCATTTGTGGACACAAATGCAAACACGGCATACCTCTTTCGAGATATGCCGTGTTTTTGAAAACTGTCCTTTAGAGTGACACTCTAAAGCAACTGCTTTTTTGTTTATGTAACGATCATTCTTCCAGATCGCTGATCATCTTATTGATATCCTTGACGCACTGCACTACCTTGTCCTCAAACTGCTTCCAAACGCTCATGATATCAGAGCTTTCTCTTGCAGTCAGACGAAGCAGACCCTGTGCGTGCTGCAGACCGGTTGTGGTATCCCAATACTGACCGGGGTCATATACACGAGTCTGGAAAATCAGCTGAAGCATTCTCTTGGAGTTTTCTTCCTTGGCCGTACGGTCCAAAAGAATCGTCTCATAGAACTTGGGATATACGCTGTAATAGGATTCCCAGCTCAAAGCCTCCAACACAACAGCACACATTTCAATGTTCTTTACATCCGCGGGAATGCCCAGAACACTGTCGTGGTGAATCCATACCAAGGAGTAATAGTTTTCCTGGTCGACATCGTACAACGGATAAGGAAGGATGCCGTACAGGTCGGTCATTTCGTTGTAATCCGCTGCAGACTTTACCATACCACCGGAGAACAGAACCTTGCCATCAGCAAACATTTTGCCCTCATAATTGGAGAGAATTGCTGTATCCACGGCAGTGTTCAGATACCAGTCAGCATACATAACATCTTCGAAAATACTCTGCATAATGATGATGGAATCGTTATCCGCATCACCGAAATCATATTCCAAATAACCGCCCTCATCAATGTGAGCGAACTGCTGACCTGTAGCTGCGTACAGGAAGAATACAGGGTCATCGCCGCCGATCATACCCCAAATATCATCTGTGGAGTCCATCAGGTCGCCGCCGTCATTGGAGTGAGCAACGATTTCACAAGCAGAAATCATGTTGTCGAACGTCCACTCCATGTTATCTACCAGCTCGAAGAAGTTGGGCAATTCACCGGCATAGTCTTCAGCCAGCGTCTGGTTGAAATAGAGAGCCGCCGTTGCACCCTTATCGCGCAACAACATCTCAGTAGATGCAACATACAGATGTGCGCCCAGCGTGTAGGACTCTACGGAGTTCTGTACCCACCAAGGCTGGTCGATATGTAAAATCGTGCCGTTGAGCTTGTTCATGTCATACATCAGCTCTTCTTGAACCATACCAATCAGCTGACGAGAACGCTGGGTAACCAACTGGAATTCATCCAGCTGAGAGTCTCTGTTCAGACGCATACGAGCAATGTGAGGGACATCAGCATCAACAGAGCAATATTCCTTGGTAATATCCACATGATATTCCTGCTCTACCCATGCATTACGCTCGTAGACTGCCTGGGTCAGCATACCACCATCCAGCATATCCACATCGCCTTCCTCCCACGGAATCCAACCGGAAGGAGCCGTATCCTGACCACCGCAAGCCCACTCAAGAATGTTGTAGGTTGCACCGCCATAAGAATACTGAGCGGGATCCAAATTCAAAGGGATTCTTTCATCCGGATCCTCGGGTTTCTCTCCCTCGGGATCCTTGTCACCGGGAGTATCTTCACTCGGTTTATCCGTATCGGGCTGTTGCGTTTGATCGTCCTTAGAATCATCCGGAGTCTGAGGCTCCGAGCAAGCTGCCAACGTCAAAATGGAAGACACAACCAAAAGCAACGCCAAAAACAGCGATACTAACTTTTTCATGTTTTGCTTACCTCCTGCCATCCTACCTATCCAGCGTAGGATAAAATTATATTATATTCTATCATGCAGTCGGTTATATGTCAAGACTTTTCTTGGGATTTCGCTCGTTTTTAGCATTTGTGCACAAATTATGGAAGACAGAAAAGAGGAGATGACCAGTCGGTCATCTCCTCTTGAAAGATCAATATTCCTTGTCTGTAATCCAATCGTTGACCTCGTCCATGTTCTCAGCAACTTTGCTTTCAAACTTTGCCCAAAGGCTGGCGATATCAGAACTGTTGGTTTGAGACAGACGCAACAGACCTTCGTTGCCGTGCAAGCCGGAAGAACGGTCCCAATACAGACCGGGGTCATAGGAACGGGTGTTGAAGATGATCTTCAGCATTTCCTTAGACTCTTCGTCACGAGCTGCGCGGTTGAGCAGAATGGTCTCATAGAAGATGGGATATACGCTATAGTAAGACTCCCAGCTCAAAGCTTCGATGATAACAGCGCACATATCCTTATTCTTTGCGTGTGCAGGAATACCAAGAGAGCTGTCATGGTGCTCCCAAACAAGCGAGCTGTACTCTGCTTGGTCAACGTCATACAGAGGATACGGCAAAATACCGTACATATCCGTCATGTTCTTGAGTCTGTTGGTGGTATCCTTCACCATACCGCCCTTGAACAACGAAGTACCCTCAACAAAGATATCCTGACCGGATTCCAAGAAGTTCTTACCAACCGTCATGGTGTTCATATACCAGTCAGCATACATGACCTTTTCAAAGATGTTCTGCATCACGACGATGCTATTGCTTCCCTCGTCAGCGAAATCATAGTCAATGTAACCGTCTTCATCAATGTGAGCGAATTTATAACCAAAGCCGTTGTACAAGTAGTATACAGGGTCGTCGCCAGCGCTAATGCCCCAAATATCCTCTGCAGAGTTCATTTGGTCGTCACCGTCATTGGGGTGAGAAACCGTCTCACAAGCGAAGATCATCTCCTCCAAGGTCCACTCCTTGTTGGCAGCCAATTCAAAGAAATTGGGCAAATCGCTATAGTCGTTGGCAATGACCTGATTGAAGAACAGCGCTGCAGTTGCCCCCTTGTCACGCAGCAAGATTTCGCTGGCTGCGACATACAAGTGAGAGCCCAACGTAAAGGATGCTATGGAGTCCTGTACCCACCAAGGCTGATCAAAGTGCATATACTGTTCATACTCGTTCATGTCGGCGAACAGTTCTTCCTCAATGAGACCGACAATGTTAACCGTTCTCAAGGTCAACATCTGATACATATCGCTTTCCACCAAAGCGTCGGCGCGAACATCGGTGAAATACTGCTGGTCAACCGAACCGTACTCCATCGTGATGTCAACCTTATAGGTTTCCTCTACCCAAGCGTTACGCTGGAACACAGCAGTACCAAGCATATCACCGTCTTCCTGTTCAACGTCACCCTCTTCCCACGGAATCCAGTCTACACCGATATCGGTCTGACCACCCGCGGACCACTGAAGAATGTGGAAAGAAGCGCCGTCAAAGCCCTCTGTGGGCAAATAGTTCAGGGGGATTCTTTCTTCGGGCATCTGGGGATCGTCGGGCTCTTGGGGATCATCCTTATCAGGATCGTCCGTGCCGGGGGTGTCCGTGCCGGGCTTATCCGTGGTACCGGGAGTGTCCGTACTGGGCTTGTCATCGTTGGGCTGTTCAGGATCTTGGCAAGCTACCATAGTAACAACCAAAGACAGCACCATCAAAAGAGCTAAAAGGAATGATAAAAACTTTTTCACTTTGTACCTCCTCTTTTCGTGCAGAAATCATCTGCAAAAGTTATAAAGCTTTTTTATCTTTATATTTATGTTTATTATATCCTTTTTTCCTAATCTTGTCAAGTCACAATCGTTACGCATCCTATTTTTTGACATAATGCACAAAGCAAAATTTCAACGAACATGGCAGACGTTCCGACTTCGTTTTCAACAGACGCAAGTTAACCGCCCAAGGCGCGGCGAAGCTTATCCAAAGCCCCCTTCTCCAAACGACTGACGTAAGAACGCGAAATACCCAAAAGAACCGCCACCTCACGCTGAGCCAACGGTTCCGCCCCGTCCAAGCCAAAGCGCATTCGGATAATTTGCCGTTCCCGTTCATCCAGCACTTCACTGACCAATTCCACCGCGCGTTGACCGCACAGCGCCGTATGCACCTCTTCCGTCATGTTTTCTTCACTGGCAATCACATCCATATAAGTCAACGGATTTCCCTCACGATCCACGTCGATAGTATCGAGCATGGAAACCTCCGCGCTCTGATGCTTTTGCCGACGAAAGTACATAAGGATTTCATTTTGAACGCATTTGGCACCATAGGTTGCAAATTTCGTTCCGTTGTCTACTCGAAATGAATCCACCGCTTTGATCAATCCAATTGATCCAACCGAAATCAAATCTTCTTGGTTGCGGCAGGTTCCGTAATACTTTCGCACAATATGAGATACTAAGCGAAGATTATGCAAAATCAAGGTTTGTCTGGCATCTTCGTCTCCCGCCGCCGCGGCCACAAAACAATCGTGTTCTTCTGTTGAACTCAAGGGAGGCGGGAAACGAGACGGCGTCCCGATCCCTAAAGAAATATGGAACACACGGGACAAAAGCGAAAGCAATGCGGCAAGCATAAGCACATTCTCCTTTTTCGGCAAAGATGGTGCATTATATGTCGCGCCATGACCAATGTTGCCTGTCCACCAAAAAGTCGATACTTTTTCAAAATATGACAGCAACATATTGCCATATCTCCTCATTTTGTGGTATAATAGTCTTATTCCCAACGAAACGCGAGGGAGGAGTTCAATCGCTATGAAGTATTTGATCTTTTTGGATATCGACGGCACACTCATCACACATCGTGGAGTCGCAGAGCGCACTCGGAACGCGCTGGAGGAAGCTGTCAAAGCAGGACATTGGATTTTTATCAACACAGGGAGAGCCAAGGGAAATTTACCCATGCACCACTTGAAGGATTTGCCTTTGAGCGGCATCGTTGCGGGGCTGGGGTCTTATATTGAAATGGACGATCAGGTGCTATACTCGGCGCCGCTGTCGGCGGACGACATTGCTTTCGCGATGCAACTTTCCAAGCAAACCGGGATTGGTATCATTTTGGAATGCGAGGATAGATTGATTGACTACCGTCACGGACGCCCCTCTCATTGGCCGACATCTCCCCATCAAACAACGGATATTGACGATTTTCTTGCCCGTTTTTCCGACGTCCGCGTCAGCAAAATCAGCTTTATCGAGCATTTGCCCGACGAAATCGAGCAACAACTTCGCTCTCGTATGTATGTGATCAACCACCCGACTTATGCGGAAGCCGGTAGTATAGGTCACACGAAAGCCAGCGCCATGGAAATGTTACAGCGCCATCTCGAAATCGACGTCTCGCACGTCATTGCCATGGGCGATAGCCTCAACGACGTGGATATGCTGAGGGCTGCCGGCATTGCTGTTGTTATGGGAGACGGACACGAACAAGTCAAGTCGTTGGCTGATTTTATCTCGATCGACGCACACCTGGGCGGCGTCGGTCAGGCGATTGAGGAGTTGGTACTCAAAAAGCAATAAACAACAGCGACATAAGGTTTTTGAGCCTTATGTCGCTGTTTCTTCATGAAGTGAGTTTTTCCCTCAGATGCGCCACGATCTTTTTCTCCTCTCGCGACACCTTGACTTGCGTCAGCCCCAGCATTTGAGCCACTTCTTGCTGTGTCCTATTGCGATAGTAGCGCAGCAGGACGATCTTCTGCCAGAGCGGCTGGAGTTGCGATATAGCCTGAGTCAGTGCCAATCTGTCGTGCATACGTTCCAACTCTTCCGCGCTGTCCTCATCCGGAAGGACGGCATCGTAGGTCTGTCCCTCCCCGCCTTCACTGGCGCCCGGTAACGGTTCATACAGTGATCGCACCGGAGAGAGCGCATCCAACGCAAGGGAGGCTTCCTCAATATCAACTCCACATCGCTCGGCCAACTCTCGAACCGATGCTTCTCTCGCTTCCTCCGCCATGATTTCGCTGCGGACGCGCATCAACTGCGCGCCCAGCTTTTTATAAATCCGACTCACCTTGATCATGCCGTCATCTCTGAGGTGTCTGCGAATCTCACCAATGATGAGCGGGACAGCATAAGTGGAAAAGGCGGTTCCACGTTCTAAAGAAAAGCTGCGAACCGCCTTGATCATACCGATGGTACCAATTTGAATCAGATCCTCAAATTCGGTTCCACGGCCAAGAAAACGCTGAGCCAGTGAGCGAACCAGCCCCGCATTTTCCACGATCAGAACCTCCATGGCCTGCTCGTCTCCCTCCTGCGCCCGCTCGATCAAGTCGCGATTTCGTTCGATCCGCCCGCGGTCAAGATCGACGTTTTGCTGTATTTGCGGCATATTGCACCTCCCAATCGGCCTTTCGGCTTATGTAGCACACGCGCGTTCCCCCAAGTGTTTTACCAGCGTCACCGCGGTTCCCTTACCAAGCGAGGAACACACCCGCACGCCATCGCAAAAATTCTCCATCACAGCAAAGCCCATGCCGCTTCGTTCCCCTTCTGCATCGGTGGTAAACAGCGGTTCGCGGGCGCGCTGGACATTCTCAATGCCGCACCCGTGATCTTTGATCACGATTTTGATCCATCCACCGCTGTAAATACGGGCACGAATCTGAATTTGCCCCACGGTTTCTCGGTAAGCGTGCACGATACAGTTGGTCACCGCTTCGCTCACCGCACATTTGACATCCGCCAGTTCCGTTGCTCCCGGATCGGCCTGTAGGCAAAAGGCGGAGATGGCCGCTCTTGCCATGCCCTCATTGACAGATAACGAGGGGAATTGAATTTTGATTTCATTGCGCACGGTCTGACCTGTCAGACGGTGCTCTCCTACGCTATAACTCGCCATATTTTCCTTCCTTTCTTGTTTTGCTTTAAGCATCTTCTTTTTCGATAACAATCAATCGTTCCATGCCGGCCAGATGAACCATTCGAAGCGCCCCCAGCGTGGGACGGTATAACACCATACGTCCCTCCAACTTTTTCATCAGAGCCAACCGTCCCATTAACAGTCCCAACCCAGAGCTGTCCATAAAATCCACCCCCGACGCGTCGATGCGCAACACACGCGGGCGACTCGCGCAAACCGCCCGATCCACCTGTTGCCGCACCGCAAGCGCGCTGTGGTGGTCAATTTCGGGCGGAAGCACCACCGTCATCACATCTCCTCGCATACTGATTTTCATATCCTGCTTCGTTTTCATGTTGTTTCCTCCTTGGATGATCCGCCTCATTATATCACTCCAAGCAAAAGAAAAATGTCGCATTGAGACGTGGGGGCGTGATTTCTTGCAAAATTGTAAATTTCCCCGTCTCCCCCTTGCAAGGTGACCGATTCTGTGGTAAAATACTGGTATACCTTTCACAATTAGGAGTTTTAGTGATGAAAAATCCGTTCAAAAATAAAAAAACGCGCATGACAATCCTGTCAGCCGCGCTACTGTTGATTGCGGGAATTGCCGTTATTTGGATGCTAATCCCCGCGCAACCGGAGCCCGAAGCACCTCCCACACCCAAGCCGCCCGAAGTCTACACCCCTCACATTTTGCCCGCGCCCTCTTTCACAGAGGACAACACCGACTACGAGGCGTTGGCGCTTGCCGCATTTGAGAATGTTCCGGCGGCTCCGGCTAGCGACTTTACCTATGAAGTCACCACGGATAATACCGTCCGTTTGACCGCATACAATGGAAATGGTGGGACCGTCATCATTCCCGACACGATCGACGGAAAAGCTGTCACCTCTCTTGGCGAAGGGTTGTTCCGCGACAGCGAGAACGTCACAGCGCTTTCCATCCCTGAAAGCGTCACCGAGATTGGTCCCGATCTGTTGACGGGGTGTCGCACCATTATGGTTTTGCGTACGCCTCAGTTGGGTGCCAATCGAACCGATAGCGGATTCCTCGCCTATTTCTTCGGTGCTGACACACCGCGCGGCATGGGCTTTAAGGTTCCCTCGTCACTCGACACGCTCATTCTTTGGGACACCGTCACCAAAATCGACGATTACGCTCTGATGGAATGCTCTCGCCTTCGTATGGTTCTTTTGCCCGAAACGCTCACGTCTGTCGGTAGCTTTGCCTTTTTTGATTGTTCTCAACTGCACTTTGTTCCGTTCCCCGACTCCTTGCAAAGCATCGGTGAGTATGCCTTTGCCGATTGCAAGGCCTTGATCTCGGTTGAGCTGAAGGAAGGAATACAAACCATTGGACTCGGTGCGTTTATGGGCTGTCAATCGTTGGAGCAGATCACCCTTCCCTTCATCGGGGACAAAAGAAATAGCGAAACGAATCACCATCTCGGCTATATTTTCGGCGCTGAAACGTACACCTGGAATGCAGGATACGTTCCCAAGAGCTTGCTCAAGGTGACCTTGACACACGGTGATATTCCCGACTACGCCTTTTACGAGTGCGACGGACTTGCTATGGTCGAGCTTCCCGACGATTGCACCGCCATCGGCATCCGCTCCTTCTACGGTTGCGATGTGTTGCGGAATATTGTCATGCCCAACAGCATTACCACCATTGGCGATCTTGCCTTTGCCC
>JAZQUX010000319.1:0-2689 GCA_045631585.1 Eubacteriales bacterium
TTTCCTCAGGCGAACAGTTGATGAACTTCGCCACTTCTTCGCGGGCGCGTTCAAGATATCTGGAAATTTGTCCGCCGAAAGCATGCATTGAGCTCGGGTTGCCATACAATTCGCCCAAAAAGGGGAGCATCACATCCCTAACTTCGGGTGCGACTTTTGTTGTTGCGTTATTGTCGAGATAGACGATTCTGTTCATAAATTGTTATTATAACATTTTACATGTTGGTTGTGTGGAAAGTTCGTTCATCACTTCCAATTTTTTTAAACTTCTGTGCTACAAACATCTACTGTAGCTCAGAAGCACTGCCAAGTCAGCCAACAAAAAAACGCACCAGCACGAATTACAAATGACTGATTCTTCGCGCAGCAAGTGCGCTTAGAATCAGTCGTTATATTTGGATTTTCCGTATTACAGGCGTAGGGCTGAAAAAGAAATTTTAACTTTTTTTGATTTCCCCCCTTGACTTTTGTCGAAAAGGTCTCTATAATATGATACCTATGATAAAAAAACGAAAAATGTCGGCTTCCTACAGGGAGGTGTCGAGCAAACTCAAGCGTCTTCTGTCGGAGGGCGGGCTAATCGAGGGCTCATTGTACAGGGCGGATCGCGGAAACACGCCGCGTCATCAGCTGTCGGACCGTGCGACCGGGAAGTTCAGGAACATTTACGTTCCGATGGACTTTGCTCCAACGGTAGCGGATTGGACGGCGAGATGGGCGGAGGCGAAGCGCCTGATGAAGGAAATGAGCGAATTGGCAAGAAAGGAACTGGTCGAGGCGATAACCGAAAGGACGGGACGCAGAACCTGCATCCCCAAAAGCGAACAGGCCGCAGGCCGGCGAAAACGCCAGACGGTGAAGACGCGTACGAGGAACTGATAGGTTTTATTGTACGGTTCTGTAAGGTTCTCAATCCTGTTTTTAGCAGGATTGAGAATTTGCGTGATCCTAAAAAATGCTTATATGACGGGCGAACGTTTCTCTGGACGTTCATATTGGGCTTTTTTGTCCGAATGGGTTCCCGTAACGCTATGGACGCACGGCGTTGCGACGAGAACTTTTCAGATGCTGTACATAAACTTTCGCAGCAGGATTGGTGGATTGACAACGAGAAAAGAACGACTCCCTGTTCGCTCAGCGTCTGTAATTACCTTGAAAAAGGATGTACGGCGGTTCTTGAGCAATCCCTCGTTGAGATGATGTCATACATGATACGCCTTAAACTTTTTGATTATGCGCGGCTACGCGGACTTTTTGTTATTGCTGTTGATGCTACGAAGCACGAGAAGATTCGTTGTTGCAAATGGAAGGGAAATCGTGCGAACAGGTATGTCCTTGAAGCAAAGCTCATAACTCCTTGGGGCAATGCGTATTCGCTGATGTCTGTTCCACTTAAACCTTGGCATGAAGGGGACGAGAAAGAGAAGCAGGATAGTGAATATCATGGTTTTCTTAGGCTTGCACCGAAATTAAAGGAGGCATTTCCGCATTTGGGGATTTGCATTCTTGGAGACGGTCTTTATGCCTGCACGCCTTTAATGAAGCTTTGCGATTTGTATCATTGGAAGTATATCTTTACGTTTAAGGAAGGTCGAACACCAAAAGCTTATGCGGAAGCGCAGGAGTTGATGAAACTTAATCCATCAGATTCGGGCGATCTTGTCAGACATGATAAGCGCGGTAAACGCATTGTATGTGGTACGGTATCTTGGGCGAAGGGAGTGGAAATTTCTCGCGGAATAAGAGAAGGTTATTCCTTTAATGTTGTAAAGGTAGATGAGAATGATAATAATGGATCTGCATACAACGGACAATTTGCGACAAGTTTTGAGATAGAAGATGTTAAGCAAGCGGATGCAATCGGAATGTGGGGTCGAAGACGATGGGGAATAGAGTCAAGTTTTCATGTGGAAAAGCACGGAGGATACAATCTGGAACATAATTTCTGCAATAATTCCCGTGTTAGCAGAAATATCTATCTTTTGATGCAGATTGCTCATAATCTGTGGCAATTATTTAATCGCGGTTGTCTTTTGCCATTGCAGAAGCATGAGAAATATCGGAATATGACACACATTAAGTGGGTTGAATTGCTGTATTTCATGATATTGAAAAAAGGTATTCCTCTTGCGATTGACGAGATGCCGCAGCGGTATGTTTCAAGAGAATTTCTGAGATTGTAACAAGCAACGGGCGGCTGGGTGGCCTGTAAAATTCACTCAGGCAAGTCTCGACAGATTCCTGTCGAGTGGCGTAGCATTGCCTAAAATAGAAGGCTTAGCACAGGAGGCGACGAAAAATATATCACAAATGAGCCACGGGGCGCGGCTTTAGACGCGACACGCGGGTCATTTGTAATTTTTGCAAGCTCGCCACAGTTTCCAAATGTAAAATAAGTCGCAAGCGTTTTTAACGAAATTTCCTTGTGTTTCAGGGGGCAGAACTCGATTTTGGGTGATGCTCCTGAATTTTTTTTTGTAAAAAAGTAATTTTACCCCTTGATTTTTTCGGAAAAAGTAAGTATAATTACTTACTATGAATATAAAAAAGAACAACTGGGCACCTTATCGGTGCATTGCGAGCAAACTAAAGCTGATGCTCTCACAAGGACCTGTCCTCGAGGGGACGATATCAAGAGTGGAACTGAAAAATTCAGTACGCTATCAGCTTACAAGTCGGAGGCCAAGCG
>JAZQUX010000320.1:0-1880 GCA_045631585.1 Eubacteriales bacterium
CCGACTTACCAAAAAGGGGGCTACAGGAGAATCAGCTACGTGTCGGGATTAATGCTGAGGTATGGTCAGCAGCGTAGCTGACCGGGTGCGAACATTAATGTCGACTGGTGGTCAGCATTGCTGCTGTTTTGCGGCGGCATCTTTGCCGACGGTTCTGTTTCCTTCACAGTGGAACAGGAATTGGAATTGTAGTGAGTAATATTTGCTAAAAACCGGGGGGGGTGTGATTTTATGCAAATAATGCTGAATTTCATATTGACGGCGGCGATGCTGCTATGATATCATTCCTATCGTTCAGGAGGAATGTGTTCATTGGTAATATGGCATTACCGATGAAAGAAACCTGATGCCAACAACAAGGAGTCATAAAATGAACGTCAGTGCGGATGCGGTTTTTATTCGTTTGTGTGTTATTGCATTATGCCCATTTTTGATGATGTTTGCTTCGCTAAATGCCGCTACGTCGTATAGTTGGAAAGGTGGGTCGGGCAAATGGTCGGATCCAAATTGCTGGAATACAGAAAATTCGTATCCGTCAACACGTACGGATAAAGTGACGATACCGGTCAACAGCGAAGCCATGGAAATAGAGATTGACAAGGATATTGAGATAGCTTCGCTTGGATTCACCTTGACTGAAAAGAGTGATGCGGGCGCACCTTTGGTCACTTTCACAGGGAAAGGCTCAATCAAGGTTGCTGGCAATGCGGCAGTCAACGATTTCAGATCGTTAGTCATTAATGGTCCTTCGATGGAAATAGGAAACACCTTTTATGTTCGCGGAAATGTCGAGCTCAAGTCGGGAGTTTCTAGATGCGAAAAAATTGGAGTGGGAGTACAGGGCGGGTCGTACGGGACATTGTGCGTAAACGGAGGAGAGCTATCGGGTAAGAGCAGCTTTTCCGTTGCTTCTGGCACTTCGCTGTCAGTAAAGGCCGGAAAGTTGGGTTCGGATTGCAAAATCGACTTGAACGGTAAGGCAGAAGTTTCAGGTGGAGATGTGGATATTACTGGCGTTGCCGTCAAAGCGGGTGGCGAGCTTTCGGTGTCAGGCGGAGATGTAGTTGTGGGCGAACATGAACTTGGCGACAATTCCCTGTTTCGCATGACCGGCGGAAAATATTCCATTTCAGTCAAAGAGACCACTTCACCTTTGGCAAGTGTGGAGGTTACGGGAGGCGAAATTGCGGCAGTAGGCATCAAATGGAGCAATCCACGTTATCTCGGAGCCGCAGGAAGCACATTCGTTTCAACACTTAATTCCGCATATGCGATGAATCTTTTTTCGGATGACGGACAGGTCGTGGACATCCACGGGACCGTTTACGCCACAAATCGCAATGATAGCGGAGTGCTGGGAGGATTGTATATCCCCACTTTCGGAAATCTCCGCATAAATGGGCGCGGATCATTGCATCTCGGACAATTCATATATGCTCCCGACAACAGCTTTTCACCGTTGATGGTCGATATCTCGGAATTGTCATTGGCAAACAAACTTTCCGTGGGTGGAGATGTCTATTTATGCAACGATATCAAGTTGGGCGCATTCGCCGATTGGTCAAGAGTTGGTTCGTATGGGTTATATCTTTGCGGTGATCTCGAATGTGACACAACCGACAAGTTTGACAGGAAAACTCCCCGCTCAATTTCTCTCGGCAAAGTGACGCCATATAATCAAGATGTGTCGGTGACCGTGCTTGGTGTCGGAAGCGTGGATATGGGACTTGCCAATCCTAAATCCAGACTTTCGTCGATTTCGGTAAATGATGGAGCAGCCCTTACCATGCTTCACGGCTTTACGGCAGAGTCGTTGTACCTTGGCGATCAGGCAATCATGAACGTGTCGTCCTTCGCGAGAATAGAAGTGTCCGAAGCTG
>JAZQUX010000321.1:0-2042 GCA_045631585.1 Eubacteriales bacterium
CGCTTGGCCTCCGACTTGGTGGTCAACCCGCTGATCGAAGTCGTGGCTTCGCTGATTTTGGGCGGACTGCTGGGCTTTCTGTTCACCTGGGTGGAGGATCACTTCCACTCCAACTCCAAGCGTTTGTGCTTGTCGATTACCTTTGTTTTGATGGCGGTGTCCCTATCCATGATCAAGATTGAGATTGGTTCGGTACATATCGGATTTTCCTCTCTTCTTGTCTGCATGATGCTGGGTACGATTTTCTGCAACATTTGTGACAGCGCGGACGAGCTGATGGAGAAAACAGACAAGTGGACAATGCCCATTTATGTGCTGTTTTTCGTGCTCAGCGGCGCTGAATTGGAGCTGTCCGTCTTTACCCAGGGCATCATCGTGCTCATCGGCGCGGTATATATCATCTCTCGCTGTGTTGGTAAATATTTCGGCGCATTCTCCAGCGCGCTTTTGACCAAATGCAATCCCAACATTGTAAAGTATCTTGGCGTTACGCTGTTCCCGCAGGCGGGCGTTGCCTTGGGAATGTCCATTATTGTCAAGGAGCAAATGAGTGTGACGGAAGGATCTTTGGTGCGTAACATCATTTTGTTCTCCGTCCTGATCTATGAGCTGGTCGGTCCGTTGCTCACCAAGATCGCTTTGACCAAGGCAGGGGATATCACGCCCAAGCCCGAGTCAACCAAAAAGCATCTTTCCATTGCCGAAGTCTTCGCCGATGACGGAGATGACGAAGAATAATCCCTTTTTGCCGTTTTGCGAGAGCGAAACGGCAAAAACTTTTTAATTTTCACGGAAAATTTTACTTTTGCTCTTGATAAATGGGGAAAAATATGGTATAGTAATGATTGGTAAAAAATTATCAAATAAGAAAGGCGGTCTATCTTATGACTTACAACAAGAAATCCATTGAGGACATTTCCATTGTTGCCGGCACGAAAGTGTTTGTTCGTTGCGACTTCAACGTTCCTTCCAAGGACGGCGTGATCACTTCCGACAAGCGTATCGTTGAGGCACTCCCCACCATCAAGTACCTGCTTGAGAAGGGCGCAAAGGTCATTCTGTCCTCCCACATGGGCAAACCCCACAGCATCTTCACCCCCGGCTACAAGCTGACCAAGAAGGAACTCGCTAAGATTGCAGAGCTCCCCGAGGCTGAGCAGGAGGCTGCAACTGCCGCAGCTTACGCAAAGGCAGAGAAGGATGTAACCAAGTTTTCTCTGAAGATCGTTGCCGATAAGCTCAACGAATATCTGGGCGGCAAGGTAACCTTCGCAACCGACATCATCGGCGAGGATGCACAGGCTAAGATCGCCGCTATGGAAAACGGCACTGCTGTGCCCATCGAGAACGTTCGTTTCGATGCTCGCGAGACCAAGAATGATCCCACCTTTGCTAAGGCTCTGGCAGATCTCGCAGGCGAGGGCGGCATCTATGTCAACGATGCATTCGGTACTGCTCACCGCGCACACGCTTCTACTGCAGGCGTTGCTGCTTATCTGCCCGCTGTTTGCGGCTACCTGATCGGTAAGGAAATCGGCGTTATGGGTAAGGCCCTGTCCAACCCCGAGCGTCCCTTCGTTGCTATCCTTGGCGGTGCTAAGGTTTCCGACAAGCTCAACGTTATCAACAACCTTCTGACCAAGGTTGACACCCTGATCATCGGCGGCGGTATGGCTTACACCTTCCTGGCTGCGAAGGGCTACGGTGTTGGTAACTCTCTGCTGGACTCCGAAAAGATCGACTACTGCAAGGAAATGATGGCTAAGGCTGAGGCCAACGGTGTAAACCTGCTTCTGCCCGTTGATACCACCATCGCTGCAGGCTTCCCCAACCCCATCGACGCTCCCATCGACGTAACTGACGTTGACGCTGATAAGATTCCCGCTGATATGGAGGGTCTGGACATTGGTGACAAGACCATGGCTCTGTACGCAGAGGCTGTGAAGAGCGCAAAGACCGTTGTTTGGAATGGTCCTATGGGCGTATTTGAGAACCCCACGCTGGCAAAGGGTACCATCGCTGTTGCTGAGGCTATGGCTGCA
>JAZQUX010000322.1:0-7787 GCA_045631585.1 Eubacteriales bacterium
GCTCGATGATGCCGGGGGCCTCGGACTCGACCGGACGGGTTTCACGGGTGAGGATGGGGCCTTTGTCGTCGATGGGATGACCCAGCGCGTCCACTACGCGGCCAAGCAACGCCTCGCCGACGGGAACGGACAGAACGTTGCCCGTGCGCTTGACGGTCGATCCTTCGCGAATATCGTTTTTATTGGAAAGCAGGGCGACCGATACGGTCTCGTCCTCCAGGTTTTGCGCCAGACCCACGCTGCCGTCCTCAAATTCGAGCAGCTCGCTGGCCATGCACTCGCGCAGGCCGTAAACCCTTGCGATGCCGTCGCCGACCTGAATGACGCTTCCCGTCTCTTTCATTTCCAGACGGGCGCGATAATTTTGAATCTGCGCTTTGATGATGGCGCTGATCTCCTCGGGACGACCGAGGTTTTGTTGCATATCACTCATCATTCATTACTTCCTTTACCAGTTGGAGGCGGCGGCGAAGAGAGCCGTCCGTGACAACGCCCTCCATCTCGACGATCAGCCCGCCCATAATGGACGGATCGACCTCGCAGACGAGCTGTACGCAACCTCCGTTCTTTTTTTGCAGTTGTTGAATCAAAGCGGCCTGCTCCTTTTTGGTCAGGGGCACAGCGCTTGTGACTTTGGCCATGACGACGGCGCGGCGAACGCGCAACAGACGGCGGTATTCCTCCACTAAGGAAGGAAGCAGGCGCAGTCTGCCCCGTTCGCACAAAAGCCCCATCGTTGACAGCACAGCCTCGGGGACGAAGCCCCCAAAGGTGGCGTCAAGAAGCTTGCATCTCTCAGCCAAAGGAACGCCGGGAGAGGAAAGCAGCTCCATGTATTCGGAATGTTGGCCAAACGTGGAGATGACACTCTCCAGTGCCGTCATGATCGCGTCCTCGTTTGCCTGCTCGCAAGCGATGGCAAACAGCGCCTCAGCATACTCCTTAGAGATTTCCTTCATCGTCTTCACCTATCTTTTCGATGAACGAATCAATCAGGGCGCGGTGATCCTTGGTGTCAATTTCGCGCTCCAGCATTTTTTCTGCCAGGGCCGCGGACACGTCTACGATCTCTCGCTTGATTCCCTCGACCGCCCGACGGCGCTCCAAGTCCGCCTCCACCTTGGCCTGCGCGACCATGCTGTCGGCGCGGCTTCCGGCCTCGGAGACGATCTGCTCGGCGCGGTATTTGGCGGTGTCGGTGGCCTCTTTGATGATGGCGGTTGCCTCATCCTCGGCGCCTCTGAGTTTTTGCTCCCAAGCGTCGCGGTGCTCGTCGGCTACGCGCTGCGCTTCGTCGGCCGCCGCATAGCGATGATCGATGTCCGCCTGGCGCTGATCCAGTACCTTGCGCACAGGGCCGAACAAAAACTTCTTAGCGATCCAGAAAATGAGCAGAAGATTAGCGAGAGATGCGAGAATTTGCCACAGATTGACCGAAATAATATCCAGTGTTTGCATCGTGTGTCCTTCCGCTTTGGAATTACAGAACGCTCTTGAGAACGTCGACCATGATGTTGGGAGCGACGAAGATGAGCAGGATGGCGATAACGAGCGAGTAAATACCCGTGGTCTCGGAGATCGCACAACCCATGATCATCGTGGACGTAACAGCGCCCTTGCTCTCGGGCTGACGGCCGATGGCTTCACACGCCTTGGATACGGCATTACCTTCACCGATACCGGGGCCGATCGCGCCGATGCCCATACAAATACCTGCGCCCAGTGCGCAGCAGCCAAGAATGATACCAATTGCAAGTTCCAACATAGTAAAAATACCTCCAGTTGTTTTTTTTGTTTTATTTTTATTTTTTACTATTTCAAATATTCGGTTTGGTGTGTCTGACACACCGAAAAGTTACGCTTCTTTGACCCGACGCGCCTCTTTGTTTGCGCGCTTTTGAGCCTTGCGGCGTTTGCG
This sequence comes from Eubacteriales bacterium, assembly GCA_045631585.1. Taxonomy (GTDB): domain Bacteria; phylum Bacillota; class Clostridia; order Oscillospirales; family CAG-272; genus SIG644. Next base: position 1,919 of record JAZQUX010000322.1, read on the forward strand.
CTCCTCGTACAAATCCTGCGGGAAAGCGCCGGAAATGTTGAGCATGGTCAGCATGGCGAAAATAAACGCCTGCATACATCCGCTGAAAATATCAAAATACAGGGAAAGAACGGCGGGGAGACCGACTCTGAGCAGAGGGATCTCGCCGAAAACGCCGGGCAACCAACCAAAGAGCAGCTGAGAGGCTCCCGTCAGCGCCGCCGAAATCAAGACGGCGATGACCGATCCGGACAGGACGTTGCCGTAGTGACGGAAGGTCATGGAAATCGGGGTGGCGATCTCTCCCAAAATATTCAAGGGAAGCATGACAAAGATGGGCTCGGTGAATCCTTTGGCGTAGTTCAAAAAACCGCCTTTGAGCTTGTAGTACGTGATCAAAATGAACACCAAAATCGCCCAGCCGGCGATGATGTTAACGTCGGAGGTCGGGGCGTACAGACCCAAAAGGGAAAGCAGGCTCGAGAGCGCCGACAACAACAAAATGGCTGTGATGAAGGGGGAGAATCCGACAAAGAAATCGCCCATGTTCTCTTTGACCAGCTTGTCCACCGTCTCAACTGCCCATTCGGCGGCGAGCTGGCGGCGGGTTTTGACACCGGCGCGAATGCCGTGAGTCAGATACAGGCAACAGCCGAGAATGGAAAGAATGACCAAGACGGAGTTGACCTGCGCCTCCGATATGGGGAGAGGCTGGAGGGGCGTGGGAATGGTGAAGTACACCAAAGCGCCCGTGATGGAGATGCCTTCGGAGGGGGGCGTGAACAAGATTTTAAGAACCAGTCCTGCCACAAAAGGCAGAATGATCAACAAAAGATAGCACACGTCCACGATGCGAAAGCGTCGGGATGGCTCAATTTTCATACGGTCCCTCCTTTCGGGAAGAGGATTGTTTCATAAACAGCGGACGCAAGGCAATGGCCAAGCGGGGAAAGAGCAAGGGAATGATGGTCGCCCAGGTGTTGAATACGGGAACGAGAACACCGACCAACAGAATCAGGCCCAGCGCCAAAAACCGCAGAGAGCTTGACAGCTTGAGGGTTTGTTTGGCCTCTTTTTCCTCTTTTTCAACGGCGCGGACCACACCGACGGCCATCAAAAAGAAGTTGCCGACCGCGGCACCACCGCCGAGCAGATTGCCCCAAAGAACACCGAGCGTCCACGGGTAATTAGGCAAGAGAGAGCCGAGAATCAAAAAGACGGCCTGCATCAGTGCGCTGAAAACGAGCACCCAAAGGGCAATGTATTTGGTTTCTTTTTGAACGATGGGATTGATTTTTTTCATCGAAACCTCACAAAAAGCATTAGAAAATCAACATTAACTCTTATTATAACACAAATTCGCGCACATTTCCACTATTTTTGTCAATAATCAGATGAAAATAATAAAATTTTTTGTGAAGAGCGATAAAAAGATAACAGGCCCGCGCGTTGGCGCAAGCCTGTTTTCCTGTGAAATTTATTACGAACCAATATCCGAATTCTTCAAGATCTTCAAAATATCCTTGAGCAGATCCTCGGTGGTGGGGTTGGCCAGTCGTTCCTGTCTTGCCTTTTCCTCGGCAGCGGCCTTTTCGGCTTCGATGGCGGCGGCCTTTTCAGCGTAGTAAGCAGCAACAGCGGCCTTGTCGGACATCTTAATGCCGCGCTTTTTCATTTCCTTGCGCTCAGCCTTGGAGGGAATTTGATCATCCAAGTTGTGAACCCAGTTCTTCTGACCGTCACGAACGCGGTTGAAGAGCTTGACGATGCAGAACAGCACCAGCGCGATCAGCAGGAAGTTGATGATGGCGTTGATAAATGCGCCCCAGTCGATGTAGATGGACTGCGTCAAATCCAGCTCTGTCCCTATGACGTTGCCGGCCTCATCCAGCACGTCCTTATAGCCCTTTTGCAGGAAGGTGTAGACCTCGCTGAGCGAGTTGGCGCCGAATATGAGAGCCAACAGATAATTGATGACGGGCTTGAGAATATTGTTGCTCAGAGCGTTGACGATGGCAGTAAAAGAACTACCGACGATGACACCGACGGCCATATCCATGACGTTACCGCGGGTGATGAATTTTTTGAACTCGGCAAAAAACTTTTTCATTTTCTTTTCTCCTGTCTTTCCTTGTGGGACAAGTGCCCCCATTCGCTTTCATTATACTCCCATGGTGAGAGTTTGTCAATAGAAAATGAATGGAATATCGACAAAAAGAGACCTGCCGGGGCAAGTCTCTTTTGAATGTGTGATGGATGATTAAAGCTTGGAAAAACCAAAGCTGTTGACCAGGCCGTCGATCTTTTTGCCGGCCTTGCACAGAGGGCATTCGTGGGACGGGTGGCTCTGGTAGCCGTCGAGGTCGCTTGTATTAAAGACGGAGCGAACCTTGTGACCGCCGCACTCGGTCAGAGTGGCGAAAATCGAGGCGATGCCGGAAACAAAACCGCCGTAGTAGTTGACGGCCTCAGCGGCAGAAAGGACAGTATAGCCGGTCGCGACGGAGGCGGCCAAGATCAGCACGTGCTTGCCGGCGATCATGGGGGCGGTGTTGTCGCGGAAGATGAGCTGGCTTCCGGTGGTGTGCTCGGGAGTAACAACGTAGATGGTTTGGTGGGCGTTCATGTTCATGAAGTCGCCTTTGGTCAATTCGCTGGCCAAGCAAGTGCCGATGACCTCAGTACCGTCCAGACACAAAATGGTGTCTACAATGGTGTTATTGTAGTAAGAAACGAGATCACGTGCCACGGCGGTTGCCTCGGACAATCTGGCTTTTTGGGCGGAGACGTCGATGTAGTAATTGATATGGCTGTGGCTGGTGGCAAAGTGGCCTTCGCTGACGCGCAGGAAGAGATCTCTTTTCTTGGATCTGATTTTGTAGATGTTTTCGGTAGACATGGCTCAAAAACCCCTTTTCTTTTATTATAGCACAGGGGGAATTGGGCTGTCAAGGAGGGGAGGGGAAATATTTGGCTAAATTTTTTACAACTTCGTAGCCGGATGTGCGGCGGGGGATCTAATTTTTTACAACTTCTTCTAACCACGCTCACACTGTGCCTGCGGCACGCGCTCGCTGTGCGGTTGATGCCTATTCTTTGCCTTGCCGCAAAGAATAGGCGAAGAAAGGGCACCAAAGGGCCGAATGCCCTTTGGAAACCCGCAACGTGAAAAGGATGTTTCGCTCCGCTCCACTCATCTTTTCACGAAGGCAAGCATCTTCAACGCTTGCGTTCGCATTTTAAAGAAAAATGCGAACACTCAAGTGTCACGCAACGTGATTTTGTAAAAATTTCAAGCTCTCGTTCTCCGCGCCCTATTTCAGCATAACATTTTGCTTTCCATACCTGCCGCTCGTGTTATCTTTGCGGCGAGCGATGCACAAAAAAACTTTATGTCTTTCTCCTTTTCCTCTTTGCAGAGCGGCAATGCCGGGGGGTTCCCAGGGGGAACGCCTGGGCTGACTTTCTTTCGTCCTTTCTTTGTTCAGCGACAAAGAAAGGACATAAACGCAAACCGCGAACGCGCGCAGCAGTGTGAGCGTACGGCTACGCAGTTGCAGAAAAATTAGTTTATCCCCCCGCCCATCCCTCTACGCAGTTGAAAAATTTAGCCCTTTCCCCCTCATTTCCCCCTTTCCCCTGTTGACATTTCGACAAAAAAAGAGTAAAATAATCGCATCTCACATAAAGAAAGAGGAAAACCATGAAAATGACCAAGCTTCTCGCCCTTTTGCTGGCACTTTTGATGCTCGTGAGCATGATCGCCTGCACCCAAAAGACTCCCGAAGAACCCAACAATGATCAACAACAGCCCGGCACGGATGTCCCAAAAGAAGATCCCTTCCCCGGCTATGAAACCATTACCATCGCTCAGGCGCTGGAACTGTGTGGCGAATCCGGTAACATCACCACCGAGCGCTACTACATCGCCGCTACCATCAAGACCATCACCAACGCCGCTTACGGCCAGATGATCATCGAGGATGAGACGGGCGAGATCGAAGTCTATGGCACCTACAGTGCCGATGGCGAGCTGACCTTCCCCCAGATCGGCGAAACCCCCGTCAAGGGTGATTTGGTTCTGTTGCACTGCATCCTGCAAAACTACAACGGCACCAAAGAAGTCAAGAACGCCCGTCTGATTGACTTCAAAAAGAACGAAACCCCGGTTGACCTGAACGACTACACCGCCGCTACCATCGCACAGGCGCGTGACGCAGCGGTCGGCACCAAGGTCAAAGTCAGCGGCGTGGTCGCAGCCATCACCTATGCCAACGGCATGAAGCCCATCGGCTTTATCTTGGTTGATAACACCCAGTCCATCTACGTTTACGGCGGCGACGCCACTCAGCAGGTCAAGGTCGGTAACAAGGTCGAATTGGCCGCTTCCAAGACCTATTGGGTGCTTGGCGACGAAAAGAACAACGCCGACAAGTTTGGCTACAAGGGCTGTAACCAGCTCGAGGACGCCGTTGTAATCTCCAACGACGGCAAGACGGACAATGCATTTGACAAGAGCTGGATTGAGGAGACTACCGTTAAGGATATCATGGACACCGACGTTACGGTGGATATCACCTCTAAAATTTTCAAGGTCAACGCGCTGGTTACCAAGGCAGTAGGTACCGGCTTCACCAACTATTACTTCAACGATTTGGACGGCAAGACGGGTACGTATACCTACACCCAGTGCAACGGCTCCGACTTCTCGTGGCTGGACAAGTTTGACGGCAAGATTTGCACCGTCTATCTGATGGCACTCAACGCCAAGTCCACTCAGTCCGGTTGTGTATGGCGTTTCCTGCCCGTGCTGGTCGAGGACAACGGCTTTGTATTTGATACCAACAACGCGGCAGAATTCGCTGTTAAGTATCATGGTCTGACCCAGTTCCTGTTTGAGTATACGGGCGACCCCGCGCTGGAGCTGAAGACCACCGTTTCCTCCGAGCTGCTTGGCTTTGAGGGCGCGACTCTGAGCTATTCTTCCGACAAAGAGAGCGTGGTTTGGTTCGCCACCGAGGGCGGCAAGACCGTCATGCACTGTGGCGGTGCGGGCGTAGCCGAGATCACCGTCAAGGGTTCGTACGGCGGCAAGGAATACAGCCAAAAGATGGGCATTCGCGTCTCTGCCAACGCTGACGTTTCGTTTATTCCCGTCGGCTCCGCGATCAACACGGCCGTGGGCGAAACGGTGACGGTCAGAGGTATCGTCGGTCCTTCCTTGGTCAACAAGGTGGGCTTCTATCTGATCGACGAAAACGGTGTGATTGCCGTTTTGACCGACGCTGACACCATGGCAACGCTGCAGATCGGCAACTGGGTCATCATCGAGGGTGTTCGTCACGTCAACACCAAGGGCGGCACCAACTACTTTGGCCAGTCTTGCATCAAGGATGCGACAGTGGTTGCCAACTACTACGGAAACGAGGCGTATTCTACCGCATCGTTCGCAACGGGCGGAACGCTTAAGGAGGTCTATGATTTGGATCCCATGCAGGACTATTCCACCACGGTATTTGTGATTGAAGCCAAGGTTGAGGTGGAAGAGGCTCAGTATTACACCAACATCTATCTGAGCGACGGACAGGGCACCAAGCTGCGTCTGTACTGCTCCAGCGCCAACCAGTACAACTGGCTCAAGGCGTTTGCCGGTCAGACGGTCACGGTTGAGGTAGCGGCTTGCAACTGGAACGATAAGGATTATTACACCGGTTGCGTGCTGGCTGTGATCACGGAGGATGGTAAGGTTCTGAATGAATTGAACTTTACGAAGTGATTGAAAACATCGGTAATTGAATGATAAAAGACAACGGGCTTTCGCATTTTGCGGGGGCCTGTTGTTTTTTTGGCGGGGGGCTGGGGGCTGGGGGGCTAAAGTTTTTACAACTTC
>JAZQUX010000323.1:0-2498 GCA_045631585.1 Eubacteriales bacterium
CCCCATGACCATCGCTATGCTGATGAAAAACACGCTGACCGCCGCCAAAAGAGCGGTGGAGGACGCTAAATAATATAAAAACCCCGACAGATCAAAATCTGTCGGGGTTTTTATCTTGATTACAACTCGCCAAACTGCAAAGATACGATATTCATTACACGAAGTTCAAAAGCAAAAAAGCAACAAGCTTTTCAAATTTTTATTGTATTTAAGAAAAAAATATGCTATAATGTATTTGTGAAAATTTGTCGAATTTCGGCGGCAAGGAGGTGGCGCATGGAATATAATATCAATACAGCGAGTATAGAACTATCCGTGCGTGAGCTATGCGCCATGGCTCTTGGTGGCGGAGATCTCGAATATGGCGGGGGGAGAGCACTTGCTGAACGCGGACGTGTCGGTGCCGATATTCACCGCCAAATACAAAGTGAGCGTGGCGCTCGTTATCGCGCTGAGGTGCCGCTGACCAATACCACGTGTTATGGTGAATTGACCTATACTGTCAGCGGTCGCGCCGATGGCATTGATCTTGATGAGGACGGATACACGGTTGAGGAAATCAAAACGATGCATTCGCGTGCCTTCTCACTTCCTGTGCCCGAAATTTATATGGCACAATTGCGTACCTATGGCTATTTTTTCTGCATGGAAAAGAACCTGGGTGGTGTCAATTTGCGTATGACTTGCGTCAATATTGACAACGATAAGCAAAAGGAATCTGTCGTATATGCCACGCGAGAGCAACTCAGGGATTACTATATTTCATTGCTTTCCCGTATAGAACGATGGGCGCTTTTGATCGAAAAACGCCAAAGAGAAGAGAAGTGCGCTTTGGCCTCTCTACCATTTCCTTACAGTGAAATGCGAGGAGGGCAGGAGGATATGATACGGGCGGTTCATCGGGCGGCTAAACGCGGGGAACGGCTGTTTTTGCAGGCTCCGACGGGGCTTGGAAAGACCATGTCATCGCTCTATCCGGCTGTACGCGCCTGCGGTGAGGGACTTGCCGACCGCGTGTTTTATTTGACCGCCAAGGCCAGCACCCGTCGCGAAGCTTTTGGAGCGGTACGGCGCATGGTACAAAACGGCGCACCGTTGCGTGCTGTCGTATTAACAGCTCGTGAGCAGATTTGCCCTTTTGCTTCCGCAACATCGGATGGGCGCTCGCTGTCATCTCACTGCAACGGTGTGGAGTGTGAATATGCGGCAGGATACTACGATCGCGCCGGAGATGCCGTGTACGAGCTTTTAACCTCAGGCCGTGGATATGATCGATCTCGTATCCTACAAGTGGCGCAAAAGTATCAGGTTTGTCCGTATGAGTTGTCATTGGACGCATCTGAATATTGTGACGTCATCATCGCCGATTACAACTATGCCTTTGATCCGATGGTGTATCTTCGCCGCTATTTTTCCCCGGGGGCGCCTTGCGAGGGAAAAAATATTTTTCTTGTGGACGAGGCGCATAATCTGGCTGATCGCGCCCGCGATATGTATTCGGTGACGCTGTCGTGCCGTGTCTTTGAAAAACTGTACGCTAAAGTAGACCGTCGTGATAAGATGCTCAACGAAGCCTTAGAAACGGTGATTTTAGCTATGCGGGGAATGAAAAAAATGTGCCGTGACAGCATGAGTACGGATGAGGAAGGCAACGAATGTGGATATTGTTTGTCTTACGCACCGCTGACTTCCTTTGGCGAAAAGCTTGGCTGGTTTTCCGATCAATGCGCAACCTGGCTTCGCCACCACGGAGAAGAAGAAATCGCACAAAGCGTGCGCGATCTTTGTTATACGGTGCATGAGTACATGACGATCATGGAGCACTATGACGAACATTACGTGACTTACGTAGAAGTGGGCGGGGGAAATACCTTGATTCACTTGCTGTGCTTGGATCCTTCGGGAGAACTGAACGTTCTGTTGAACCGCGCAGTCAGCGCAAGTCTGTTTTCTGCTACGTTGACGCCACTGTCTTACTTCGCGGATGTGCTTGGCGGTGGCGATTCACCGCGAACCATGGCATTGCCCTCTCCCTTTGATCGCGACAATTTCAGCTTGTTTTTGGTGGATGGTGTCAGCACACGATATTCTCAAAGAAGGGAGTCCGTGCGGCATATTGCTGCTTGCATCGGAGCGGCCGTTTCGGGGAAGAAGGGAAATTATATTGTTTATTTTCCGTCATATTCGTATTTAGAACAGGTGCTGGCTCATTTCCATGCACTGTATCCCAAGGTGACGACGATTGTTCAGAAAAAGGGAATGCGAGCGGCAGAGCGAGAGGCTTTCTTGGATGCATTCTTAGCGGACGAAGATGTGCTTCGTGTAGGCTTTTGCGTGCTTGGGGGATCTTTTTCCGAGGGCGTTGATTTGCCGGGCTCTCGCCTGATTGGTTCCATTATTGTCGGAGTGGGCCTTCCGGGCTTGTCCGGAGAGCGTAATATTTTGCAAGAATATTATCAGAACAAAAGCGAAATGGGATATCAATACGCCTATCTGTA
>JAZQUX010000324.1:0-4497 GCA_045631585.1 Eubacteriales bacterium
GCTCTCCCCCGATATCCTCTGCTTTGACGAACCTACCTCATCCCTCGACCCCGAGCTGACGGGCGAGGTGCTTCGCGTTATCCGCTCCCTTAAGGACTCGGAGCGCACAATGATCATCGTCACTCACGAAATGGAATTTGCGCGCCACGTTTCCGACCGCATCATCTTCATTTCCGACGGAGTCATCGAGGAAGAAGGAACTCCCGACGAGCTCTTCGGTAATCCAAAGAGCGAAAAGCTCAAAGCTTTCCTTTCTGCAGGGGAAAAATAAGAAAAAAAACAGCCGCCCTTTACGCTGGTTACCATAAAGAAGTTTATTGAATTGGTGTAATGGGCGAGAAAAGACGGATAGTTGCAGATGATTCTGCTTCTATCCGTCTTTTCTTTTTGCTTTTTAGACGGCCTGAAGCATTCCGATATGCGTAAAGTATATGTCAATCTGCTGTGTGGCAGATTTACAATGCTTTGCGCTTTTTTCGTGTATCACGATCTTGGATATAAAGGTTCGGATGATCTCGGGTGTGAGCACTTCAATATTGATGAATTTCTTTGCGAGAGCTATGAACTGTTCCACATTGTTTGCGGCTGCCTTCAAACGCTCGATTTCTTTTTCAAGTATAGGGAGCCTTTCTGTTATCTCTCGTTGCTCTGCGTTGTAGCCTTCGGATAGCAAACGGAACAGTTCATTGGTAATGCGACCGAGGACGTTGTCCTCATACAGCCTTTTGAACAGCGAATTGAGCTCGGTATTTCGTTTGGACAATCGTGCCAGCTCGGACGACTTAGCGGTCAACTCTTTGCGATTTTCAGCAGAACTCTTCTGATTGATAAATTCCACGAACTCTGAGGTATGAGCTCTTGCGTAATAGGTGGTACGGCGCAGTTCTTCCAGAACGATTTCATCAAGCACAACCTCTCTGATCTGGTGCATTGTGCAGGTGTCTTCACCAACGTGCTTTCTGTATTTGCTGCAGAAGAAATTGTACTGTTCCGGGGAGATTGTCTTGCCCCTTGCGAAATACAGCTTTGAACCGCAGTCAGCGCAGAATAGAAGTCCGCTGTACTTGGGAATCTCCTGCATGGAGTTTCTACGGCGTTTGCCGGCACGTACTTGCTGTGCCATATCCCACGTCCGTTGATCGATGATCGCCTCGTGCGTGTTTTCGTAGCGGTACTGTTCACTCTTGGGGCGTTCTATCACGCGCTTGTCCTTGAAGGATACCGTTGTGGTCTGGCAATTCACGGTATGACCGAGATAGGTTTCATTTTTTAGGATCTTGGATATGGTTGAAGCTTTCCAATCATAAGGAGTGTCGGTATCAGTAACCGTACCGTACTTGCCTGTTTTGGAGTATCGGTATATGGTAGGCTTGAGTATCTGCCTGTCCCGAAGGATATTGCCAATGTTCTTGGGGCCGATGCCCGAGGCGCAAAGGGAGAATATTTCTCTAACGATGGGCGCGGTTTCGGGATCGATGATCAGATGGTTCTTCTGCAGGGGATCCTTCAAATAGCCGTATGGGATTTGGGTGCTGACACGCTCGCCACGTTCGGCTTTCGCTTTGACCACGGCTCGTATCTTCTTACTGGTGTCACGTGCGTACCACTCGTTAAAAAGGTTCTTAAACGGCGCAAGCTCGTTGCCATCGCTATATAGAGAATCGAAGTTGTCATTGATTGCAATATATCGAACTCCAAGGCGTGGGAATATCAGCTCCGTATACTGACCGACCTCAATATAGTTTCTTCCGAGACGGGAGAGGTCTTTGGTAATAAGCGTACCGATCTCTCCTTTTTCCATCCTCGCCATCATCTCTTGGAATCCGGGACGTTCGAAATTTACTCCCGAAAAGCCATCGTCAACGAATACCTTTGTGTTTTCAAAGCCGTTGTCCTTTGCGTACTTTTCAAGGATACCGCGCTGATTCTGAATACTGTTGCTGTCACCCTTGAGCTCGTCCTCTTGTGAAAGTCTGCAATAAAGGGCTGTTATTTTGTTTTCTGTTGGGTTTGACATCTTATTTTTACCTCCGTGTTGTGTGTCAAACCGATTGAGAGCCATGCGAAATTCTCATATTTTTCGCAACGTTATTATACTCTGAATCGGTGTGCAAGTCCAGCGTTATCCGCAACAATTCAAGAAACATTATCAATTGCCATAGATAATAAATGCTTGATATTATCATCTGCGGTATTATCGCACACCCTTGGGAAGATTGAATTGACAACATATTTCATCTGTCCGATTGTGTAAGTTTTTTGATGAATGACATGTTCTTCATCTACCGTGTGAATTGCTTCTCGCATATGACACAAGGCAACTCCGCGGTCATAGGCGGAAACGGAATCTGTTTTATGAAGGTTGTTATCAATTGTAGTGTTTATTTCTTTCGTCATTAATTTCCTTTCTGCTTTTTCTTTGTTTTGCGGTGCAGTATTTGATCACATCCAAAGCCCCTGTCCTTGTTCTTCCTCCTGCTGGTTGTTGGCAGAATAGTGGAAGAGAGCCTTAGGCTCGACCTTGATGCCCATAGATTCAAGCATCATCACGGTCATCTTATCGAGCTGATGGTCCTCAACGGGAGGTGTGAATCTTTCTTCATAAGGAATGCTTTCCAATAAGCTTTTGAACAGATTGAAGAGACCGTCGCCAACGGTATAGGTGTGTTCGGGTTGAGTGTGGTTTACATACCGCTTGTACTGATCCGCAAGCCCCGATTCACAGCCACCGAGAGCGAAGTATATCTCCAAATTCTTTCGCAGGAGCTGCTCGGCAAAGAGCTTATTGTCACGGCATTTATGACCGTCGGGAGTAGTAAAGGTAATATACTTGTGGTCTTTCTTCCAGTCAACCTTGTAGCCGTGCATCTCCATTTCCCAGATGAATTCTTCTTTGGAACGTGTGCGGTTGGCGATGGAAAATGCCTTTCTGATCAGCATATCCTTCCACTTGTGGTACAGCTGAGCGGAGGATTTCACCTCGGTAACCGAGAGCCCATATTCCTCACAAAGCTTGTTGGAATATTCTTTTACCCGCGCCAGCTCGCGTGCTGTTTGGTGAAACTTTTTGCCGTTTTCCATGTTCACGGAGTTCATTATGATGTGGTTGTGGAGGTGTGAAGTATTGCAATGGCTGGCGATTACGATCTGATATCCGGGAAAGAATTCGGCAAACTTCAGACCAATCTCATGGGCGGTTTCAGCGTCAAGATTATCGTCTGGGCTGAATGATTGCACGATATGATAGTACTGTCTGCCGTCTGTCTTACCGAATTTATTTTTGATGAAGCGGAATTCATCCAGCGCAGTTTCGGGCATACAGTGGATACCCGAAACGAGAATGCCGCCATCGGTTTTCTCTCGGTTCATCACGTAGGGAAAGATATTATTCATGGGGCATCGTGCAGTAACGAATTTAACGATTGCCATAGCTTTTCCACCTCCTCTTTTGTTTCGGTGAGGTCAACGGCGCGGACATATCCTGCGTTGACAGCTCTCGTAAGCTGATTTAAATTGTTACCGATGCGCCGTAATTCGTTTGAGAATTCATCGAGACCTTTGACGATAACGATGTCTTTTTCGAGTACACAATCCCGAACAAAATCGCTGATGATGCGATAATTACCGTAGGAATGTTTCTCGATCCACGCTCTTTCCTCGGGCGTGACTCTGAATGCAATGATTGAACTTTTAGTGTCTTGGTTGTCCATTCAAGGACTCCTTTCTTGTTGATATTTGATAGGGGTATGGGCTTAGCCCGATGCCTTTGCGGCCGCCGAAATCGGTGGTCGTAAAACAAAGGCGAAACTGGCGATAAAACCGAAGCCATACATCTTCTGCGTTCCCGACAGCGCAGGAACGCAAGGCACGGAAAGAACGAAAGGTATGAGAGCTGCGTTTTTTGAGGCACTTGAGGCACACGATACATGGAGCGTGTATCGTGGCTTCTGATGCTCTCGCACCCTTGAGTGACGTTGGGGATCTTCGGTTGGATGAGGGTGGGACGGCCAGTTGCCCCACGGCATCGTTTGCGCTTCCACAGCCCTGCTTAATCTTCGGCGTGAAAGTGTTCTTCTTCAAACCTCCTTTCGTAAATAAATTTTTGTTTGAGAAATGAGTTGCGCACCTCGTTTCTCGATATGTGGCTCTTTTTCTTCTGCCGTCTTTTTTGCAAACACAAAAAGGATAGGCATCTGTTGCAGAGCATAACGAAAAAACATAAGCCCAAACTTATGGTTTTCCTATGTACACTCTAACGCAACAGATGCCTACCCTTGATTCCCGGTTAAGCGGTCGGGAGGATGGCTCGTGTTATTTACGCGATAGATAAAAAATCAATATTCAATTGTCAGCGGCCAAGTGCTGTTATGTGAAAGGTAAGGTTACAGCATCTTTTTCAGCCTATGGGCAACGCAAACGGCAACTCCCTGAATCTGAAGTTCTTCGGGATAGATGTCACCATAGCGTTCTTTGTCCTCGTTGCAGGAGCGAAGGAAG
>JAZQUX010000325.1:0-3394 GCA_045631585.1 Eubacteriales bacterium
CGCCATACCGCTTGGCGGCCTCGGCAATCAGCGAGGGGTTGCGAATCGCGCCCGAGTTCACGCTCACCTTATCCGCACCGCATTTGAGCACGCGGTCGAAATCGCTCAGCGTGTTAATGCCGCCGCCCACCGTCAGGGGGATAAAAATGGTCTTAGCTACCTCACATAAAATGTCGGTGAACAGCCTCCGTCCCTCGCTCGACGCAGTGATGTCGTAAAACACCAGCTCGTCGGCGCCGTGGTCGCTGTAATAGCGGGCCAAATCAATCGGAGACGATACGTCGTTCAACCCTTCAAAATTCACGCCCTTGACCACGCGCCCATCGCGGACGTCCAGACAAGGAATAATTCTCTTTGTTATCATTTTGACACCTCAATGGCTGCGCTCAGATCGATGGCACCGGTGTAGTACGCCTTGCCGATGATGGCACCGTACAGATCCAGCGCGCGCAGTTTTTTGACATCGTCCAGAGACGAAACACCGCCTGACGCGACGATTTGCAAGTCAAATCGCTCGGCCAGCGTGCGATACAGTTCGTGATTGGCCCCCATCATGGCGCCGTCCTTGGAAATGTCGGTACTGATGATGGTCCGCACGCCCATCGCCTGCATCTTTTCACAGAACGCAAGCGCGTCGTCTTCGGCCGTCTCCAGCCAGCCCTTGATGGCGACTTTGCCGTCCTTGATGTCCACGCCGACGGCAATTCGCTCGCCGTATTCGGCCAGCGCCTGCTTCAAAAAGTCGGGATTGGTTACGGCCGCCGTGCCGAGAATGACACGGTCAACGCCCGCGTCCAGATACGCGCGGACGGTTTCCATGGAGCGAATGCCGCCGCCGATTTCGGTGAACAGGGGCGTTTCGTTCGCAATTTGGCGAACGATATTCAAATTGGGAGTCGTGCCGTCGCGGGCGCCCTCCAGATCGACCATGTGGATGCAGGTGGCACCGGCCTTGACAAAGTCACGGGCAACGGACAGCGGTTCATCGCTGTAAACGGTCATGTTTTGGTAATCGCCCTTGTACAGGCGAACGGCTTTGCCGTCGTACAAGTCAATGGCGGGGAAAATGAGCATAACGTTCTCCTTTGGAGTATTGCAATATCAATGATTGGCAAGGTCGAGCCTGCGGTTTCGGAGGTAGAGCCCGAAATCGACGCTGACCATGATAAAATTCAAAATGTAAAAGATAAGGACGTACCATTTGGTGGAAAACTCGGCCATGTAGGTGGGATTGGCCAGCTTGGCGGCGATGCCTGCGATGTAGCCAACCAAGATGAAAATCAGAAACGCGGGGCTTTTTCCTTTGGCCGTTCTTGCACGGTAGGATCTGACCACGTTAAAGGGCCAGGAGACGCCAAATGAAACGATCATGATGATTTCTAAAATTTCAGGCATGAGATTCCTCTTTTTTTATTCTTCGTCGTAGGGGATGGAGGTGACAATGGGTTTCCCTTCGATATCGACAAGGACGGTCAGACCGCCGGCATTGCCGTTGGAAGTCCACAAGTAGTTGACACCGGTTTTACGGTCAATGAGAATGCGCTGTTGGGTGTTGTCAAAGGCGCCGCCGGAAATTTCGGTGCAGATGAAGCGGTCGGTTTTTTGGGGTTTCATTATATTTTTTCCTTTCGTTTGGAAAGATATTTTAGGTTAGCTAAGGTTTTTACAACTGCGTAGCCAGCCTCACACAGGGCGACTGCGTCGCTCGCGCTCGGTGTGTGTTTTCATGCCATTTCTTTGCCTCGTCGCAAAGAAATGGCGGAAGAAAGGCGCCAAGACGTTCCCTCTTGGATCTCCCTCCCTTTGCCGCTCTGCAAAGAGAAAAAGGAGAAAAACATATACATTTTATCTGCATCGCTCGCCGTGTGGACACCACGAGCGGCAGGCGTAAAAAGCAAAATATTTTATGGAAATAGGGTGCGGAAAACGAGAGCAAAGACTTTTGCAAAAGCTATTTGCGTGCCACTTTCGTGTTTGCAAGTTTCTTTAACTTGCAAACGCAAAGGCTGAAGATGTCTGCTTTCGCGAAAAAATGAGTGAAGCGATAGCGAAACGGTTTTCGCGCTCGCGGGGTTCTAAGGGGTATTAGACCCCTTAGTCCGTTTTCTTGGTTCGTTCTTTGTCGGATGACAAAGAATGAACATAAAGTGCTGAACAGCGCGGCGCGAAGCAGTACGCGCGTCAAAAGAAGAAGTTGTGTGAAATTTAGTTTCTCTACATCTCCCACCGCATAGCCACCACGCGCGGCAGCACCTAAGGAACAGCCCGCTCCCTTCCCCCACACAGAGATAGGAGAAGTCGCAAGGGCGAGCGCTTCTATTTCTTCTTTGAAAGTTCTTGAAAGGGGCGTGGGGAAAACTTCTTTCAAGAAGTTTTCTCCACACGTTCTTATATTTCACAAAACGCTTTCAGTATCTTCAGGCCCACGTTGCCGCTTTTTTCGGGGTGGAACTGACAGCCATAGACGTTGCCGCGTCCGACAGCGGCGGTTAAGTGAGCGCCGTAGTCGGAGGTAGCGATGACGGAGCCATCGTCGTTTTTGCCGTAGAAGGAATGGACGAAGTAGACGAAGTCACCTTCGTTCAGATAGCGGAAGATAGGGGATTTCTCGCCCTCAAAATGCAGGGCGTTCCAGCCGATGTGGGGGATTTTCAGGTCGGCGGGAATGACCTCGGCAATGGGGCGAACCTCGCCCTTGATCAGTCCAAGCCCCTCGTGCTCGCCGTATTCAAAGCCCTTTTCAAACAACAGCTGCATCCCAAGGCAAATGCCCATGAGCGGCTTGCCCGTCGCAGCCAGCTCTCGCAAGACCGAGAACAATCCGCGCTCGCGCAGCTTGTCGGCCGCGTCGCCAAAGGCGCCAACGCCGGGCAGAATGATGCGATCAGCGGCGGCCAACACAGTCGGATCGTCCGTCACGACCGTCTCAGCGCCAATCGCCTTGAGCGAAGAACACAGCGAGAACAGATTGCCCACGCCATAGTCAACAACCGCTACCATTACAGTACCCCCTTGGTCGAGGGCAGATCGTCGGGGCGAGCGGCATCGATGGCCACCGCCGCACGAAGCGCACGAGCCGCCGCCTTGAACGCGCCCTCGATGATGTGGTGGGAGTTGGTTCCCACGATCTTGCGCAGGTGAAGCGTGCATTCTGCTTTGCGGGTAAACGCCAGCCAAAATTCCTCCACCAGCTCGGTGTCAAACGAACCGACACGAGCAGTGGGAATGTCCAGAGCAAAGCCGAGATAGCTGCGCCCGGACAGATCAACCGCCGCCAAAATCAGCGACTCGTCCATGGGCAACATCATCGATCCATAGCGGGTGATGCCGCGCTTGTCGCCCAGCGCCTCGGAAAACGCCTGACCCAGCACGATGCCGATGTCCTCGACGGTGT
>JAZQUX010000326.1:0-7698 GCA_045631585.1 Eubacteriales bacterium
CGCCGCTGCTGATGCCGATGTCGATATCCGTGTGGTCATGCCCATGTACGCACAAATTTCCGATGCATGGCGCGCACAAATGAAGCAAGAGGCAGTATTTAACGTTCCACTCGCTTGGAGAAATCAATACTGTGCTATCTATTCGCTTGTCAAAGACCGCGTGACTTACTATTTTATAGACAACGAGTATTACTTCAAACGCGACACGCTGTACGGCCACTGGGATGATGCTGAGCGTTACGCTTATTTCTGCCGCGCCGTCATGGAAATGATGCGCGAGCTGGATTATTATCCCGATATCCTTCACGCACACGACTGGCAGGCTGCTCTGTCCGTCGTATATCTTCGCACTCGCTTCCGTTACGTTCAAAACTATCATCAGATTCGTACGGTTTTCACTATTCACAACATCGAATATCAAGGAAAATATGACTTTAGTATTTTGGGCGATATTTTTGATTTAGGTTACGAAAACTACTCCCTGATGAACTATAACGGATGTATCAACCTGATGAAAGCCGCCATTGAATGCGCCGATCGCGTTTCAACCGTGTCTCCTCGCTATGCCGAAGAAATTTTGACAGCGGACTACGCTCACGATTTGCATTATTGCCTCGCGAATCACACAAACAAATTGTGCGGCATTCTCAACGGCATTGATTACGATTTCTACAATCCCAAGACGGATCCCGTCATTCCCCAGCACTACAGCTCGGCCTCCATCCATCGCAAATATGCAAACAAGACTGATCTGCAGCAAAAGATCGGTTTGCCCGAAGACCCCGACGTACCTCTTTTGGCCATTATTTCACGTCTGGCCACCCACAAAGGACTTGACTTAATCACTGAAATCGCGTATAATCTAATGAGAGATCAAAACGCACAGTTGGTGATTCTCGGCAAGGGCGAGAAGCGATACGAAGAATTTTTCCTGTGGTTGCAAGAGCAGTTCCCCGATCGGGTTCGCGCCTTGATTGAGTATGACCGCGATCTTTCCAAGCGCATTTATGCCGCTTGCGACATTTTCCTGATGCCTTCCCGCAGTGAGCCGTGCGGTTTGTCTCAAATGATTGCCTCCCGTTACGGAGCCATTCCCGTGACCCGTGAAACCGGTGGTCTGTACGATTCCATCAAAGGCTACTGGAAAAACGAAGAGGGCGAACTGTTTGGCAACGGCTTCACCTTTGCCAACTATTCCGCACAAGAGCTGCTTGAGCGCACCTGCGCCGCCATTGAGCTCTATCAGAACGCAAAAGAACGCAAGGCTTTGATCCGCAAGATCATGGAGACCGACTTCTCTTGGAACATCTCGGCCAAGCGTTATTTGGAGATGTATCGCGATATTTAATATCCCTGTACCATACCATTGAAAGAAAGGTAACCCATATTTCACATGAATCAGAAACCCACATCCCAAGAAATCAAAAGAAATCTGGAAGAAAAGCTTTCCCGCTACTTTGGTTGCACCGCCGCCGAAGCATCGCGCGAACAAATGTATAAGGCCACCGCGATGACGGTGCGCGATTTGCTGACCGATAAACGCGGTTCCTTCAAAAAGGATGTCAACCGCGCCGGTGCCAAGCGCGTGTATTATATGTGCATGGAATTTCTGCTTGGCCGTTCGCTCAAGACCAACCTTGGCAACCTCGGACTTGCCGAGGGCTATCGCGAGGCGCTCAGCGCCCTTGGTGCCGACCTGGAGGAGCTGTACGAATGCGAACCCGACGCAGGTCTTGGCAACGGCGGTTTGGGCCGATTGGCCGCCTGCTTTATGGACTCTTTGTCCTCGCTGGGCTATCCTGCCACCGGCTTTTCCATCTGCTACGACTTCGGCTTGTTCCGTCAAAAAATCGTTGACGGTATGCAGGTCGAGCTGCCTGACGTTTGGTTGCCGGGCGGTGAGGTGTGGCTGGTTCCCCGTACGGATCGTATTTTCAAGGTCAAGTTCGGCGGTCACGTCAAAGAGGTCTGGAAAGAAGGACATCTTGAAATACTGTATGAGGATTGTGAGGAGGTCGAGGCCGTTCCTTACGACATGATGATCTCCGGTGCCGATTCGGATGCCGCCAGCAGACTTCGCCTGTGGCGAGCACGCGACACTCAAAAGTTTGACATGAGTTTGTTTACGCAGGGCCAATACACCCGCGCGGTTGAAAACGCGACCAACGCCGAAATCATTTCCAAAGTGCTGTATCCTTCCGACAACCATGCCGAGGGCAAGCTTCTACGCCTGACACAGCAATATTTCTTGGTTTCTGCTTCTTGTCAGAGCATCATCCGTGATCACATGTCCGTGTACGGCACGTTGGACAATCTTCCCGAAAAGATTGCCATCCACATCAACGACACTCACCCTGCCCTGTGTATTCCCGAATTGATGCGCATCCTCATCGATGACTATTTCTACAGTTGGGATCGTGCTTGGAATATGGTTCAACGCATCGTTTCCTATACCAATCACACCGTCATGCCCGAAGCACTGGAGACTTGGAACGAAGATTTGTTCCGCCTCAAGCTCCCGCGCATTTACACCATCGTTCGTGAGATCAACGAACGATTCTGTCGCGAGGCATGGGAAGCCTTCCCCGGCAACTGGGATGGCATTTCCAAGATGAGCATTCTGGGTCACGGTCAAGTTCGCATGGCCAATTTGTCCGTCGTCGGTTCGCACTGCATCAACGGTGTATCCAAACTGCACTCGAGCATCCTCAAGGAATCCACCTTTAAGGATTTTTACAAAATGTATCCCGATCGCTTCACCAACGTGACCAACGGTATCGCACATCGCCGCTGGCTGTGCTATTCCAACCCCGCGCTGGCCGGATTGATCGAGGATTGCATCGGCGACGGCTACCGCAAATCTCCCGAGCAACTGTCAGAGCTAGCCAAATTCGCAGACAATGACGAGGTTTTGGAGCGTTTGCGCGGCATCAAACATCAAAATAAAATTCATTTTTCCAACCTGCTCTACCGTAAGACAGGTCAGCTGATCGACACGCACTCTGTCTTTGACGTGCAAATCAAGCGTCTGCATGAGTACAAGCGCCAGCTGCTCAATGCGCTCAATATCATCGGACTATACCTCCAACTCAAGGACAACCCCGACCTGGAAATGCAACCGCAGACCTTCCTGTTTGCAGCCAAAGCGGCTCCGGGGTACGCCATGGCGAAGGAGATCATCCGTTTGATCTGCTATATCAGCGCAGACATCGAGCGTCATCCTCGCATCAAAGAAAAACTCAATGTCGTTTTCCTTGAAAACTACAATGTCAGCATGGCCGAGGCCTTGGTTCCTTCCGCTGAGATCAGCGAGCAAATCTCGTTGGCGGGCAAGGAAGCCAGCGGAACAGGATGTATGAAGCTGATGATGAACGGTGCTCTGACCATCGGCACGCTGGACGGCGCCAATGTCGAGATGCAAGCCGCTGCCGGCGCAGAGAATATGTATATCTTCGGCCTGACTGCGGCTGAGGTAGAAGCCATGTGGCTCCGCGGCTACCGTTCCACAGAATTTTACGCCAACAACATCGGGCTCTCCCGCATTGTCAATCAGCTCAACATTGGCTTTGCCGGAGAAAGCTTTGCCAACCTTGCGTCTTACCTGTTGTCGGGCGAGTATGGCATCGCAGACCCTTATTTGTGTCTGGCGGATTACGAGTCCTATCGCACCACACACGCTCAAATGATCCGAGACTACGCGGACAAGCGCAAGTGGAATCGTATGTCGCTGTTTAATATTGCCGCATCCGGTGAATTTGCCGCTGACCGCAGTATTGAAGAGTATGCACAGCGCATTTGGAATCTGCAAAAAATGCCCAAGCGCTCTTAAAATCCATCTTCCCAAGGAGTTTCAATGTTACCGAAATTTTACCGTGAATATGATCGCGACACCCTGCCGCGTATACAAAAAACGGTATCCGGAGAGGACGCATCCACCTTGGGTGCGTTCTCTTTTGGCACTGTCATAACATGGACTGTTCGGCTTTCGCGCCGTTTGGGCGCGGCGGCAGTTGTTTTGCGCCTTTGGCGAGATGGCGAGGCATCAAGCGACATCCCGTTCAGATTCGTCGGCACGCAAAACGGCGAGGATGTTTACGAATGGACACTCGATACTGCCACTCTGTGTGGCGACCAAAATTTCGGACTCTTTTATTATCATTTCTTGCTTGTCCGCGGACAGCACACTCTATTTACAAGCAGTATCAACAACGTTGATTTTTCCCTTTCAGAGCAAGCGGGGCAACCCTTCCGTCTGCTCATTCACACTCCTGATTTCAAGACCCCCGAATGGTTCCGCGGCGGCGTGATGTATCACATTTTTGTCGATCGCTTTTGCAAAGGCAAAGGCCATGCCCCGTTGCGCGAAGGTGCCAAACTTCAAACGGATTGGGAAAATGGAATCCCTCTGTATCCCCCGTATCCCGGCGCCCGATTTGCTAACGATCATTTTTTCGGCGGCAATCTTTGGGGAATTATCGAAAAACTTGACTATTTGACATCTCTTGGAGTTACCGTTCTGTATTTGTCCCCTATTTTTCAGGCGGCCTCCAATCATAAATATGACACCGGTGACTACGAGCGCGTCGATGCCGCCTTTGGCGGTGAAGCGGCGCTGGAAGCGTTGATAGCCCGCGCCAAAGAGCACGGCATCCGCATCATTCTCGACGGTGTCTTCAATCACACAGGCGATGATAGCCGCTATTTCAATCGATACGGCCGCTATTCTGAGCTGGGCGCGTATCAATCGAAGCAATCTCCCTATGCTGAGTGGTACTCCTTCAAGGCATTCCCGGATGACTACGAGTGTTGGTGGGGCGTGGATATTCTCCCCCGCCTAAACAGCCATCTTCCCTCTGTTCGAGCCTATTTGGCAGGAGAGGACGGGATCGCCGCTCAGCGGTTGCGTCAAGGTCTTGCCGGCTGGAGGTTGGATGTTGCGGACGAATTGTCTGACGAATTTTTAGACGACTTGCGAAAAAATCTTCATGCCACAGGCGAAGAACAGCCCCTCATTATCGGAGAGGTATGGGAAAACGCCGCCGACAAAATGGCATACGGCAAGCGCCGACGCTATGTAGCGGGACAGCAGTTGGACAGCGTCATGAACTATCCCGTTCGTAACGCCATCATTGCTTTCGTTCGCGACGGTGATGCATCGGCGTTGTATCACACATTAACGGAGTTGTACGCCTCCTACCCTCTGTGCGTTTCTCATTGTTTGATGAATCTGCTCGGCACTCATGATACTGAGCGCATTCTCACCGTGCTTGGCGACTCCACCTTAGATCAAGGCAAAACCAATGCCGAACTGTCAACCACTTATCTATCAGAGGAAGACCGCCAATCAGCAATAGAACGACTCACCATCGCCTTTACCATACTGTTTACCATCTTCGGCGTTCCCTCTGTGTTTTACGGAGACGAGGCGGGGCTGGAGGGCTATCGAGATCCTTTTTGTCGACGTCCTTATCCGTGGCACCGTCAACAACCCGAGCTGTTGCATCACGTTCGGTTCCTTGGTCAATTGCGAGCAAACAGCCCTGCTTTGGCCGACGGTCGCTTCCGCGTGTTGGATTTGCGGGATCATCTCATTGCCTACGAGCGGTGTCATGAGCGTGAACGCATCCTTGTTATCGTAAACATGGATCCCAACTGCGCAGAATACCGGCTCACGGGACGTTGGCAACAGTGCCTGCCCGACGGAGCTGTCCCCTGCGAAGCGAATATGCGTGTTCCCCCCCACGCCGCGATTATTTTGAAGGAGGTGCTCACATGACGTATCAACACGCGCTTCGTTATATGACGCAATCATCCTCCTCTGCCGAGCACAAGATGTCCTTGTCCCGCTTGGCTTCGCACGTTGCCAAAGGTGAGCCATCATTGATCCTCATCTCTTTTTCCAATGATAATATCGGAGATGCGGCGGCCAATGTTCTAGAGTCAATTCTCACACAAGCCAACATCCCCACGTTACGCTGGGTGGATGATTCAACGGTGGAGCCCAAAAAGCGGTATACCTTGAACACAAAGCCACTCTCACCGCCTCTGTTGGCACAGATTGGTGGAGACGTTCAGTCGCTTGAACGATCGTTGCGCTCGTCCGCCGAAGAGATCCTCGATACCTCCGACCGCTCAACCGCCGTTTTGGCGCAGTACGCCAAGATGTGCGATGTGCGTGTCCTGTTGATACAGACTGACCTTCATCACTCCCATGCGAGCCGCTTTGAGACGTTTTTCCCTCGCTTGCAAGAGGTCTGTGTTCTTTCGCAAAGCAACGAGCTATCCCCCGGCACCATTCGCCAAGGAACACGCGAAATCATCAGCCTCCCATGCGGCCCGGCCATGTTCCACTTGATTTCCGACGTGTGCGCCAACAATGGTAGCCGCTTCACCATCACTCCCAAATTCAACAAGCAAGCTTCTAGCGGACAGTCTCTCGGCGCCCAAACGTTGCAATACCGCGCCCTGCCCCCCTGCCGCATCTTTTCGTGTGCACCCTCGATGGCGCAAGCTTTGTCCCTCTCCTTAGAATGCGCGCTGTCCCTGCGGCGCATGGGCTTAACTCTTGCAGACCATGCCATTGCAGCAGGCGCAGAACGCGCCGCCGTTGCGCCCTCCGGCACCGTGATATCCATTCACCCCCTGATTGTGGCCAACCGGGCTCGCCATGCGGATGAGTTGCGCTTGACGTTGGAAGATGTTACATCCGGAGATTTGCCATTTCCCTTCCCCCGTCGGCTTTGCTTAGACCCAAGTCTTGTCCAAAACGGCATGTCCCTTCCGGACTTTTTCGACGAATGGTGGGATGCTACGCAGGCTATTTCCGACAAAACGGAGGGAACTTGGATGCTGATCGGTTCGGATGCATTCATTGAAACCGCGAAAAAGCGCCTCAAAACAAACAAAAAAGCATAAAAAGTTTGATTTTTTCAGTTTTTTTTGAAAAAAGCCCTTTTCATACAAAGAATTTTGCGTTATAATAAAGATAGTGAATCAGAAAACCATGATACTTAGAAAGGAACGGTATCTCCCATGGCAAAATATACCATTACCATTGCAGACATTGATCTGAATATCGTCACGGAGGAATCGCCCGAAATGGTCAAAGCTCTCGTCGCGGCGGTTGATCAACGTGTACGCGAGCTCGTTGCCAGAAATCCCCGCCTGACCAAGAGTGAGGCTGCCATTCTCTGCGCAGTCGATTATTGCGCGGGAAAACTCAAGAGTGACACCAGAACCCGCCAGATGGAGCACGATTTCATCGGTATTTCCAAGGAGCTGGAATCCACTCGCGAACAGTATGCCGCTATGCTGGCTACCATCGAGGAGCTTCGTCATGAGAATCAGGTCATGTCGAACATCATTACCAAGAGCGTCAGCACTGTATATCCCGCTGTCTCCAAGCCCATCGAAGGCGAGCAGTTGGCCATCAAGACGGAAAATAAGGTTGCTAAGCCTGTAGCAGAACCCAAGGCAGAAGGCCAGCCTGTGCCCGCCACCAAGGTCATGTTCGAAGACGAAACGGACGCCGAAGGCCCCCCCAGAAAGATTCGCCGCCGTCAAAGACCCGATTTCAGCGAGGGTAAGAACAAAGTCGGCGACATGTTCGATATGCTGACCTTTAAGGACGTTTGATATTACGCCTATGAATACAAAGCAAATTGGGCGACTGCCTGAATTGCTCTGCCCCGCCGGCTC
>JAZQUX010000327.1:0-2266 GCA_045631585.1 Eubacteriales bacterium
GGGAGGGGGCGGGGAGGGAACCTTCTTTCAAAGAAGGTTCCCTCTCAGCCAAAAAAACAAGGAAAAAAGTTTTTCCCCGCGCCCATTTTTTGAAAAAAAGAAGGAAACGGATA
Organism: Eubacteriales bacterium; assembly: GCA_045631585.1. Taxonomy (GTDB): domain Bacteria; phylum Bacillota; class Clostridia; order Oscillospirales; family CAG-272; genus SIG644. The sequence continues at coordinate 114 of JAZQUX010000327.1, forward strand.
TGTCAGAAAAAATACGCATGACAACGGAAGAAAGACACGCGCAGGTGGAGTTTTACCTTGGTAAGACAGTTACCATTGCGATTGACCGTCCAGTCGGATATGTTCATCACAAGGATGGGAAAACACTGGTTTATCCGATCAACTATGGTTATATCCCCGGCGTCCTCGGAGGAGATGGTGAAGAATTGGATGTCTTTCTGGTGGGCGTAGATGCCCCTGTGAGCGAATTTACCGGCTGCATCATCGGAATTGCCTATCGCGCGGATGATGTCGAAGATAAGCTGATTATGGCCCCCAAGGGCATGATTTTTACCGCCCGGGAGATCGCCCAAATCGTGCAATTTCAAGGAAAGTACTACCACACGACGATACGCACGATCGACGGTTGTGTGGCTGAGGTGGAACGATGAACTACAGTGTGGATTTTCATAATATCGGAAGTGTGGCTGATGAGCAACTTCAATACGCTGTTATTATGGCTCAAGAAGATGGCAAATGGCTGATCTGCCGCCACAAGGCGCGTGCAACCTGGGAAATTCCGGGAGGGCATCGTGAGTCTGGTGAGAGTATTGAACAGACGGCGCGCCGCGAATTGTACGAGGAGACGGGCGTAACGGATGCGGAAATGATTTCTGTCGAGGTCTACAGCGTTACAACAGAGGACGGCGTCAAAAGCTATGGCATGTTGTATTTGGCTCGCGTAAAGGCGCGCGATGCATTGCCTGAGAATAGCGAAATGAGGGAAGTCAAGGCGGTTCATTTGTTGCCGCAGGAGCTGACTTATTCCGATATTCAGCCTAAGCTGTTCTCACGCGTGCAATATCGTTTGAATATTAACACCAATGCCAATGAATTGTGGGACGTGCTGGATGAAAATCGCCATCTCACTGGGCGGAAGCATCCTCGTGGTGTTCCGTTGCCCGAGGGGGAGTATCATCTTGTTGTCTTGGTGTTGCTTCAGAATGATAATGGCGAAATTTTGATTACGCGCCGCGCTCCCAACAAGGGATACCCCAATATGTGGGAGGTCACGGGTGGATCAGCTCTCGCGGGTGACGATAGCCTGCAGGCCGCCTTGCGCGAGGCGCGCGAGGAAACCGGCATTTCGCTTGATCCGTCGAACGGCCGCGTTGTAGCGACGGAGCAGTGGTCAGACAGCTTTTGTGATATTTGGCTGTTCCGCCAACCGTTTGACGTGTCTGCCGTCACTCTGCAGGAGGGCGAGACGACCGCCGCCATGGTTGCGTCGTGCGAGGAAATCATGCGCATGGAAAGAGAAGGGGAGTTCGTGCCCTTTACGCCGGCGCTGCGGAGCTTGATCGAACAGAATTTGACATAAATAGAAACCGAGGATGTGCTCATATAGGAGCGCATCCTCGGTTTTGTTTGCGGGCGAATATGGAATCCGCCCTTAACTCTTGTGGAGCGAGTGGAAAGTGCCCCACGAGCTTGCGGCAGCTATTGCTTGGATAAGCTATCATAACTAACAAATCTTGCCTATAATTTTCTCCTCATAAAATTCTTGTGGGGGAGTTTGAGGGGGAACTTCTTTCAAGATGTTCCCCCTCAATGATTTATACCATTTCATTTAGCGTCTGCTGATAAGCCTTGCACTTGGCCTCGCAGTCGGCGCGGTCGGCGCCTTCAAGCAGATAATAGAATTTGATCTTAGGCTCGGTGCCCGACGGACGTGCCACGATAACGTCGCCGTTTTCGAGCTTGTAGTACAGTACGTTGGACTTAGGCAGATTGGTCGAGCTTTGCGCGCCTGTCGCGCAATCGGTGATCAGCCCGGTCTTGTAGTCGCGAAGCTCCACGACCGTCACACCGCCGAATGCCTTGGGCGGATCATGGCGCAGACCATCCATCAAAGCGGCCATCTTGGCGGCGCCGTCAAGCCCCTCCATGTAGATTTCTACGTTGGTCTCATAGCAGAAGCCATAACGCTTAAACAGAGCTTCCAGCGCGTCGGAGAGCGTCATGCCCTTGGCCTTGTAATAAGCCGTCATCTCAACGATTAGCATGGTGGCAACCACGGCGTCTTTGTCGCGCGCGTAAGAGCCTTTGAGATAGCCGTAGCTTTCTTCAAAGCCAAACAGATAAGAGTAATTACCCTTTGCCTCATGGTTCTAAGTCGGAGGCCAAGCGGTCTT
>JAZQUX010000328.1:0-3495 GCA_045631585.1 Eubacteriales bacterium
CACCCGCCAGCGATCGTCGACTCCAGCGACGGTCTCCATTCGCTGTCCTGCAAATTCGACAACAACTTTTTCATGCGGATCGGCACGTCCCCATACAGGAACTTTTCGATCTCTCTGCAGAACCATATGGTCCGCGAACGGGGAAGCCAGCTGAACGGCAGCTAGAAATAGACTAAAGATACTCATTGCTAAACCTTTTCGTCAATAAATCAATATTTCTGCAGAAGTTCAAGCATCTTCCGATCAAGCTTGAGTCCCTGATAATTTTCATATTCGACATCTTTGCGATTGCTGTCAAGAACCCCCATCGAACCGCGGAAATTCCACATCGCCCATCCAATACCCTTCTCTTTCCAACGGCGCAAATTGTTTTCAAGCCAACGTAACGCAACATCATGCGGCGTTTTGTTACAGCAACCGACCTCGCCCACCATCACAAACTGACCAGCATCAAGCACAGGCTTCCAATATATTGATGTCTTTTCGTCAAGGTACGTATCACCGGTATAGGCGATGCCATCAGCAGTAACAAACGGCGATTCCTTTCCGAAGCCTACAAAACGCAAATCACGTCTGCGCCCGAAGTCCCATTCCTGAAAGAACGGCAATACCGCCGTTTTTCCGAAAGCGGAGAGTTCCAATGACGTGATTTTCATCCAATCCCCACGTGCAAGCCCGATGGATAGACGTTTACATTCCGGAACATCAATCCTGACACGCTCCTTCAGCTCTGCCGCCCATTCTTTGCCGTCTCCGCCAGCCCTCGCAATGAGATTTGTCCATTCGCTTCCTTCCTGCGATGGACGATAATAATGCGAGAACAAAGTCTTTCCGTCTGCCTCCACAACAAGTTCCACTTCCCGGTTGAAAAGGCCAGTATTGAGAGTCAATACACTCTTGGGCACATCCAAGATTACGATCGGTGACTGCTTTTGGGGTTTTCGCGAACCGCAAAGGGGCGACATTGCAGGAGATGGCGGCCACATTGGAACAGGATCGGCAAAAGATTCTTTGATCCAACTTGCACGATAATGCGAGACACTCATCGGCGAATAGGCGTGATGGCTCTGACCAACCGGAAGCACCAATGCGCCCAACAGAGGCTTGCGGGCCCATTCTAATCCGTCTATCAATATGAACCTTTTCGGATCTTCGGCATGAATCGCCGAAACGAGTTTTTTAACGAGAGGCAGATATGTCTCTTCCGTTCCAGCGGAATCGGGTTCGTTGAAAAGATTGAAACTCAACTCATCGTTTGGAATGGAGCGATAACGGCGAGCCAAATACGCCCAATATGTTTCCATCGCCTTTTGCGCTGTCAGATCGGAAAAAAGAGGCCGTTTCGAACGGGGTTTCAGCTGCATTCCTGGAGCCGTCGCAAAGCACAGCTGGATATGGATTCCGTACTTCTTGCCCCAACCAATCATTTCATCGACAGACTGAAGCTTTACCGGATCAGGCCGAGTCCAGTCTGAATCCTTGCACCAGTAGCGATAGTCGAGCATAACACGCGCAAAATTGAAACCAAACTCATGCATCATGCGCAAGTCCGCTTCACGCCATTCTCCGGAAAAGCTGCCCTTGGCAGCCTTTCCTTCGATATTGAATCCACGCCAACGCTCCCGCGGACGCCATGTAGCAGGATTTTCAGACCAAACCTGAGCATACGCAACAATGACAAGCATTGACGACAGCAAAAATTTAAAACTCATGACCATCCTTACAATCTTCAAACTTTTCTAGAAAGTTTATGTCTCTACATTACCTGACCGTGATGAACATTCCACGGAGAACCAAAGCTATACGTCCATTCCTCGATTTGATTCGGTAAGATTTAGACTCCGCTCCGTTCAATTTGAGACTCCATCCGGAAATGTTCTCCATGCCTGAACATGACAGATAGGTGCCAGGAAGGACAACAGTTCCCTGATTACCTCCCAAATAAGTCACATCTAGCGTTCCTTGCTTGGCAAACGAGAATCCCTCAATCGTTCCCGCCCCATTCGCATCCACCTTGAGCGAATTCAACTCAGCTACAGTATCAGACGACTTGAGCACTGCTCCAGATGCCACTGACACCGTGCGGACTTTTTGAAGCGGAAGCGGAACGTCGGCTGGACGCGAACGAACCTGAAAACCGGCGCCCGGACGAGGAGTTGTACCATTTTCAGAACTCCAATTGATCTGCTTTTCTCCATTCGAAAACCATCTATTGGCATTGTTCGAGCTACCGCCAAGTGGGATGGAGAAATCGTAGGTTCGCTCAGACATAACCTCACCATTTCCGTTAGTCTCCACAAGATCCCAATTGATGCCGTCAATTGACGCCTCCATAACGGCAACCTTTGGCCATCCATTTGTTGCCGTATCATTGTAATATGATTCGATATCATAAGCGACAATCGGTGGAACGCCATTCGTGAGACGCATTACAAACGGCACCCAACTGTCGGAATTGGTCTTTTGTATCGACATAGGACTGTCTTCAGAAACATTGTACACATTCAACTGAAAGTTTCTCCCATACGATACGGTGCCGTCATACCGTGTTATGCCAGAGCTAGCAGTATTGCCCACATCGCTGAAAAGTTGCTCCGCATAATAATCGGGATTTGCCCTGAAACGTATGCTTTTCGATCCAAAAGCAAATGCGCCTGGCAATAGTGACGACACGTCGCTATCGGGCCAGAACGTAATACTGCTGTTATTGACTGGAGCCGCCTTGACAGAAAGGCAAATATTCTGACGCACCCCCTTTGCGTCATATAAAGCCAATTGACGCATTGAAAGAAACGCGCCGGAATTACCGGTCTCTTTCACCGTAAAGCGGAACCAGGTATATTTCTTTGAATCACGTATTGTGAGCGTACCGTTTTTCACATGCAGATCGCCCGAGAAATCCTGTTCTCCAGACAAAATCCACTCGCCGCTACCATCCTTCACAAGATTGACTTTTGCACCATCCGCACCATCGGTTACATCCCACAACTCGTTCTTTTCCCCATTTCCATCAAGGGTAAGTGTCGGCGACGAATTATCATCACGGGCTGAAACACCTCCAAACTTAAGTCGGCCTTCAGACGCCTTAAGACATCCACCGACACCGACAAGCACGAGAGGACGCGTTGTGCATACCGCATCTTCCTGACCGACGTAGTCAAACACCGCTTTAGAAGCATTTGCATTCAGCGACCCGAGCGAAAATGCGTAATCCACCTGCTCAGGATCACGCACCGAACATGCGACAGTGAGATTTGTAGAACGTCCAAGAGAGGAAGAGACGCCTTTCTCGGCAATCGATTCAAACTGCAGAGTCCCTTCTTCTATGGCAAAACCGCCACCATGCGTCCTATTACCCGCAAGCCTCCACGTACCAGATCCCAACTTTTGCGTAAAAATCGTGCGGAAGGAATCTGTCGCATAATTGCCGCTGAATTTTGAGTCCTTGAAATCACCTGTTATCACACACGGTACGCTATTTGAACCTGTAAGCAC
>JAZQUX010000329.1:0-5718 GCA_045631585.1 Eubacteriales bacterium
CAGATCAGCCAGCAGCTTTTCCAACAGTTCAACAACGCTTTCGCGTCCGGGCTGTTGCATTTCAGACGCCTTGACCTCTTCGATCAGCGCCCGCACAGCCGTGATATGCCATTCGGTCAACTGCCACACGTCCTCCTCGCCGGGGACTTCTCCCACCGGTGCCGAGCTTTCGGTACGCACCGGAAGCAAAACGGCAGTGACCGTAACCACGGCCGCCAGGAGCGGCAGAATCACACGCCGCCAAGCATGACGGTCACGCATCCGTTTGGACGGGATGGTAGCGAGCAACTCTTCGGTGTCTTGACGTTGAATTTCCAGCATCTCGCCGCTTTCGTCTTTGAATTGCACTAAAGTTTGAACTTTCTCGCCAAGAGCCGCCCGATCATCCAAGGCACGAGCAATTCTCTTTTCGGTCGGGTAGCAAAGCAACAGCAAGCCGCCCACCGCAAAGAGCGCGATCGCACCTCCGATGGCCATGGCCACGAGCAGGTTAGGCTCCGTTGAAACCAACTTTTGGACGATCACCAACACAGCCGCAACCACAGCACCTGACGCGATGCCGAGCAACGCAAAGCGAAGCGTAGCCGCGCGGCGAAATTTCCTTTTTATTTTCTCGAAATTATGATTCATGAAAGCATTCCTTTCAGAGAATATCAAGCATACTACAGGGCGCCAAAAAACAACATCCCCATGATAAAAATAGTTATAGTAAGTATAACACTATCCGCCCAAATTGTCAAGCATGATCACCGTATTTTCACAGAGAAATTCATATTTCCATCATAATTATAATATGGCCAATCAACATCGGGTGAAAAAAGAAAAACGCTCGCGCAGAATCGTCTGTGCGAGCGTTTTTCTTCGGTCGTATTATATCATCAAAAGGCGCATCAAAAGGAAAGCAACCGCGATAATTCCCAAGGTAACCAGCATGGGAACAATCATCATACGAACCGCGTTACAATAGGTTTGAAACGGCGTTTGATGGGCCGAAATGGTCGGCTTCGTTCTCTCCTTTTTGGGGCGGGAAGAAAGCATACCACCGCGCGTTCCGGACATATCGGCAATGGTACGTCCGTCATCAATATATGTGATTTTTTCCTTTTTCTTTTTTTCTTTCTTACTCATATATACAACCTTTACATCTGTTAAAATTATACCGTTCCCTGCTCTTCGAGTATGTGGCAAGCGGCAAAATGTCCCTTTTCGTACTCCTTATAGCTGGGAGGAACGTGCTTGCAAATCTCCTTTGCATACGGGCACCGGGTATGGAACCGACAGCCCTTGGGGGGATTGGCCGGCGAAGGAATATCGCCTTTGAGCACAATACGATTCATCTTGATATCGGGATTGGGATTGGGAATGGCCGAGAACAGCGCCTTGGTATAGGGGTGCAACGGATGAGCAAAAATATCTTTTTTGTCACCAAACTCGACCATGGAGCCAAGATACATCACGCCGACCTTGTCCGAGATGAACTTTACAACCGACAAGTCGTGGGAAATAAACAAATACGTCAGTCCCATCGATGCCTGCAGATTTTTAAGCAAATTGATGATCTGCGCCTGAATCGAGACGTCCAATGCCGATACCGGCTCATCGCAGACGACCAAGCGGGGATTCACCGTCAGAGCACGTGCGATACAAATTCTCTGGCGCTGACCGCCTGAAAATTCGTGAGGGTATCTTTCATAATAGTAGTCACGCAAGCCGCATTTTTCCATCAAGTTCAAGACATAATCCTTAATTTCGTCCCGTGGCACAATCTTGTGTACCCGTACCGGCTCGGACAAAATTCCGCCGACGGTACTTCTGGGAGGCAGCGAGGAGTAGGGATCTTGGAAAATGATCTGCATCTTTTGGCGTATATCACGCATCTGTTTGGATTTTAAATCGGTAATATCCTGACCGTCAAAGATGATCTGACCGCCATTGGAGGGATGCAGTTTCAAAATGGTACGTCCCATGGTTGTTTTGCCACAGCCCGATTCGCCTACGATACCTAGCGTTTCACCCGGCATCAGCTTAAAAGATACGTCGTCAACCGCGATCAATTCCTGCAATACTTTACCCGTCAGAGATTTTTTAATAGGAAAGCACTTGCGAAGATGGCGAACCTCCAAGAGCGCCTCGGGATCGAACGGTTGCTTCAAATCCTGTGCGATCTGCGCTTGACGCTGTGCTATGAACTTTGCTTGCTCTGCCGCGTCATCGTACTCGGTCAAGGGAGCATCTGCGACAGCTTCGGTATTTAATATTTTCTCGTCAGCCATGTTCACACTCCTTGTTCTTATCGTACAAATGACATGCCACAAAGTGGGTGGGGCTTACCTGCATCATGCCGGGATAATCTCCCGAGCATTTTCCGATGCACTTCGAGCAACGCTCTTTGAAATAGCAATAATTGGGCATATTGATGGGGTTGGGGACGTTACCGGGGATGCTAAACAGCTCGTCATCATCCGAATCCAGCGTCGGCTTGGACTTTTGAAGACCAATGGTGTAAGGATGGCAGGGATTGTGGAAAATCTCCTGTACCGTACCCTTCTCTATGACACGGCCGGCGTACATAACAACCACATAATCCGCCATTTCTGCGATAATACCCAAATCGTGGGTAATCAGCATAATGGAACCGTTGATTTTATCCTTCAACGTACGCAAAAGGTCCAGAATTTGGGCCTGAATGGTGACGTCCAGTGCCGTCGTAGGCTCGTCCGCAATGATCAAGCGGGGATTACATACCAGCGCCATAGAAATCATGACACGCTGGCGCATACCGCCCGACAATTCATGGGGGAAGGATTTGTATACGCGCTCGGGAGCGGCAATACCAACCAATTCCAGCATTTCCATCGAACGCGCCTTGGCCATTTCCTTGGTCGCGCCGGGAACGTGGATAAACGTAACCTCATCCAACTGCTCACCGATGGTAAAGACAGGGTTGAGCGACGTCATCGGCTCTTGGAAGATCATAGCGATCTCCTTGCCGCGCAGACGGTACATCTCGTCGATGGGCATTTGTGCAATGTCATAGACCTGATCTTCCGCCGCGAAACGAATCGCACCGGAATAGATTTGTCCCTGCGGTCCCTGCAAAAGGCGCATGACTGACATACTGGTGACGGATTTTCCGCATCCCGACTCACCCACAACGCCGACCGTTGCATTCTTGGGGACGTTGAACGAAACGCCGTTGACGGCTTTGACGACGCCCTGCTCGGTGAAGAAGTAGGTGTTCAGATCGTCAATTTCCAAAATGTTTTTGTCGTCCTTCATTGTCGTGATGAATTCCGACTCGTCCGCCTTGCGATACTTGAACTTTTCAAGCTTATGCATCACTTTGGCGTTTTGCTTGGCAATAGAGCGAATTTCTTTTCCCGACAAATAGCCCGTTTTCTTTTGTTTCATTTCTTGTTTCTTTGGCATCGCACTCATCTCCTCATCTTGGGGTCAAGCGCGTCGCGCAAGCCGTCGCCGACAAAGTTGAAACCGAGAACTGCAATAACAATGCAAATGCCGGGAGGGCCCCAGATGTTAAAGTAGTTCTGCAAAATGTCGGTATTGGTGGAAATAATGTTAATCATGGTACCCCACGCGGCATACGGTGCCTTAACACCCAAATTGAGGTAAGAAAGCGTTGCCTCGTACAAAATCATACTACCCAAGCTCAAGCTCATCTGTACGATCAACTGAGGCATAACGTTGGGAACCAAGTGTTTGAAGATTTTACGACCGGTGGAATAACCCATAGCCTCCGCAGCCACCATGTACTCCTGCTCACGCAGGGACAGGATCTGTCCGCGCACCAATCTTGCCGTACCCGACCAAGAAAACAGCGTCAGATAAACCATCAACAGATAGATTCTGTACTTGGCATCAATATCCGCCGAGTCCAAAATGGTACTGATGATCAACAGGATCGGGATACCGGGCAGGCACATCAGAACGTCACAGACACGCATAATGATGTTGTCAATTGCGCCGCCGAAATAGCCCGCAATACCACCCATGACAACACCGATGATGGTGATGACAAAAACAGCAATAAAGCTGACCGTCAAAGAAATGCGTCCACCGTACATCAAACGAACAAACACGTCATAACCCTCGTTGTCGGTACCCAACGGGTGATCGGCCGACATCGGAGCGCGGAAATTATCCTTGAGGTGCTGAACCGTCGTCTGTTTGATCGTGTGAGTCACGCCATCGGACGTTGTGTAGGTATACTGGGAAAGCGTGTAATTGTATTTACCTGTTTCGTCGAGCTCGGTTTCGCCCCACTTACCATCGTTGGGATCATAGCGAAGTACACCGTTCTCATCCATCGTTCCCAAATCCGCCAAAAACAGCGGGCCGACAAAGCTGAACAAGAACAGGCCAACGACCATAATCAAGCCAATAATACTGAGCTTGGAGCGGAAGAAGCGACGAACCACCATGCGGGTGGGAGACATCAATCGAACGTTTTTGTCCAACGGTGTTTCCGTGTCATAGGAAGGAGTGGGGAGATGTTCTTTCGTTTCGTTTACATTTTCGTTTTTCTCTGTATTCACGTTACGTTCCTCCCTTCCTTATTCCAGCTTGACGCGGGGGTCAACAACCGCGTACATCAGGTCGGCCAGCAACACGCCAAGAACGCTCAAAATCGCAAGGAACATATTGTATCCCATGATAAAGGGAATGTCACCGCGGTTCATGGCATCCAGTGCAACGTTACCGATACCGGGCAAGCCGAAGACCTGCTCCGTAATGATCGCACCGGAGAACAGAGAGGGCAGGAGCCCTGCCAGCGTGGTTACCAGAGGAATGAGCGTATTGCGGAAGGCGTGCTTGTTGATAACCTTGCGCTCGCTCAAGCCCTTGGCGCGGGCGGTACGGATATAATCCGCATTGAGGACCTCGAGCATATTGGTTCTTGTCATTCTCATGCGAGCACCGATGCTCAAAATAACAACCGTCAATATAGGGATAAACATGTGCCGCAAATAGTCGAGCAAAAGCGTAATGCCCGTTGCCGAGCTTCCCGCCTCGACCAAACCAGAGGATGGGAACCACCCCAGCTTCATGGCAAACAAATCCTTGAGAACTTGTCCGAAGAAGAAGGAAGGCAAGGAAATACCGACCATAACCAATACCGTTACGATATAATCACGCAGAGAATACTGGTGCGTAGCGGCGGTAATACCCAGAGGAATGGCAATCAAAAACTCAAAAATGGTTGCAATAATGGCGATGGCGAAGGAGGTCCCCATGTGTTCCACGATGACCTGCGTGACGGGCAGCTTATGTACGAAGCTGGTACCGAAGTCCAGCTTCGCAATATTGCCCAGCCACCCGAAATAGCCCTTAAGAATACCTCCCAGGCTATTATCGCCAAGGCCGTACATCTTGTACATGGCATCTACCGTTTCCTGAGGAACGGTAGCACCGCCTTGGTTCATTTGATTGATCTTATTCTGAATAAAATCTACCGGCATCAGACGGATCAAAAAGTAGATGATCATAGAAACGCCAAGAAGAATAAAGACAGATAAAACCAACCGTTTCAGTATATATTTTAACATAAGTTAACTCCGAGAATTATCTGACGAAATCAAGCTCCCAGATGCGATCCAGAGGAGAAGAATAAGGATTCATCTCGTTCTCAGAGGGCAACGTATTGGCATCGATTACGTTGGAATTGTACGCGTAGATTACGCTACGCTGATATACGGG
>JAZQUX010000330.1:0-1862 GCA_045631585.1 Eubacteriales bacterium
CCCGATGATCCGTTGGTGCTTGGCGCAGTTGACGCGCTGGAAGAGAAGGGAATTCCTTGCTTTGGTCCGCGTGCCAATGCGGCAATCATTGAGGGCAGTAAGGTCTTTTCCAAGAACCTGATGAAAAAGTACGGCATCCCCACCGCGGCCTACGAGGTATTCTCGGACATGGAGGCGGCGCTGGCGTATCTCGACACCGCTCCCATTCCCACCGTCATCAAGGCCGACGGCCTGGCGCTGGGCAAGGGCGTGATCATCGCCATGACCCGAGAGGAAGCAAAAGAAGCCGTCATTTCCATGATGCAGGATAAAAAATTCGGTAAGAGCGGTGACAATATCGTCATCGAGGAATTTTTAACCGGCCCCGAGGTCTCCGTCCTCGCCTTTACCGACGGCAAAACGGTCAAGCCCATGGTCTCGTCCATGGACCACAAGAGAATCGGCGAGGGCGACACGGGTCTGAACACGGGCGGCATGGGTACCATCGCCCCCAACCCCTGCTACACCGAGGCGCTGGCCAACGTGTGCATGGAAACCATTTTCATCCCGACCATCAAGGCCATGGCCGCCGAGGGCAGACCCTTTACGGGTTGCCTCTATTTCGGTCTGATGATGACCCCGAACGGCCCGAAGGTCATCGAATACAACTGCCGCTTTGGTGATCCCGAAACGCAGGTTGTCCTGCCTCTGCTTCAGAGCGATCTGTTGACCGTCATGCAGGCGACCACCAACGGAAATTTGGCAGAAACCGAGGTTACGTTCTCTTCGGGTGCCGCCGCTTGCGTCATTATGGCGTCTGCCGGTTATCCCGAAGCATACGAAAAGGGAAAGGTCATCACCATTCCCGACGAGCTGTCCGACAATGTCATCGTTGCCGGTGCCAAGCTGGAGGACGGCAAGCTGTTGACCAGCGGCGGCCGCGTGCTGGGTATCATCGGCATGGCAGACACGCTGGGAGATGCGCTCGACAAAGCCTATGAGAACGTCAGCCACATCCATTTTGAAGGTGCATATTATCGCCGCGACATTGGCAAACGCGCTATGGCGGCTATGGAGGAATAAATCAACATGGTATACAGAATATTTGTAGAAAAGAAACAGGAGTTGGCGCACGAGGCGCACTCACTCCTTAGCGACGCCCGCACCCTTTTGGGCATCACTGCGCTGGAAAACGTCCGTCTGTACAATCGCTACGACGCTGAGAACATCACCGAGGAGCTGTTCGACTATGCGGTAAACACCGTCTTTTCCGAGCCGCAGTTGGATTTGACGTCGAGCGAATGTACCGCCACCGACGCCGACGTTGTGTTTGCCGTCGAGTACCTGCCCGGTCAGTTTGATCAGAGAGCCGACTCGGCCGCGCAGTGCATTCAGATCATCTCGCAGGGCGACCGTCCCACCATCCGCACCGCTCGCATCTACGCGCTGTACGGCAAACTGACCGAGGACGAGGTCAACGAGATCAAAAAGTACGTCATCAACCCCGTCGAGTCCCGCGAGGCTGTCATGGACAAGCCCGAAACGCTGGCCGTAGAATACGCCATTCCCGAGACGGTCAAGACGGTAGACGGCTTCATTTCGATGGACGAACAGGCCTTGTCCGAGCTGCTGGACACGCTGGGTCTTGCCATGGATTTGGACGATTTGAAGTTCTTGCAAAATTATTTTGCCGGCGAAGAACAGAGAGACCCCACCATCACCGAAATTCGCGTGGTTGACACCTACTGGTCCGACCACTGCAGACATACCACCTTCTCCACCCACATCGACAACGTCAAGATCGACGACCCCGCCGTGGCCGCCGCTTACCAGCGTTATCTCGACGCCCGCGTTGGGGTGTACGGGGAGGAAAAGGCCGCCAA
>JAZQUX010000331.1:0-4191 GCA_045631585.1 Eubacteriales bacterium
TGTATTCTTAAACCCGGTCTGCTTGTAACGGGCAGTCAACCGATACCTGCGAAACGGCTCCAACTTAACCGTAACATGCTTCGCCCGCAAACCACTGGCCTCAAGAGTAACTGCCCCTCCGAATATATCTGCCTTTTCGAAGGCATTTCTGGAGTCAAACATCGCTTTGCGCCCAACCGCACGATACGGCACATTCCGTACTGGCTGACACGCCGCAATCGTTGGATCATGTTTAACCAGTGCATGTGCGCGCCCTACCGACCATAACATCGGAATAATTTCCATGTTCTTTTCTTTGCATAGTTTCTTTGCGGCTTCAAGGCGTTCACGACGACGCCCATACCATCCATCAAAATCAACTCCCTCTCCATCAATCCCGGCATCCCACAATACACCGTTGTAGCCGCATTTTGCGGCATTCAGCACTACCCTTTCAAAACGATTCAACCGTGCATCCGACATCAAATCATTGCGTACATGCACCCAACGGTCCGAATAACTGGATGGCTTCTCCTCTGATACTTTGACACCGGCAAAGCGCGCCACCCCATCTCTGAATTCACGACGTACTATATCGATACGGCGCGCCTCGAAAGATTTCGGCGGAACCTTCGCATTTGCGCTTGCAATAAGCGCATCGAGTTCGGCAACCAACTCCTTTGTGTACACCTTGGCCCGCAACTCGGATTCTGGCGGCACCGAAAGGAATGGTCCGAGAGGCCCGTCCTCGAACTTCCCGACCACTCCTTTTGTCCACTTCTCCTCCAGCAAGTCATACACTTTCGCCATTTCTGGTGCGGCAGCACCGAACATGAGCCTATGATGCTCGGCTATCAATGCTTCGACATCTGTATCAAGGTCCCAACTGACCTTCAGGAACACATACAGATTAAGTGCATTCATGAAGAATCTGTCAACATTGGACTCCGCATATGCGCCGCGAACCCACTTCCTTACGCTCTTGTAGTACGTTCCGTATGACCGTGGAGCTAGTGCAGGGATTCCTGGGAGTTTGCGTTTCCCGTGCTTGAGCACATAGTTCCAAAGCCACACCTTTCGTCCAAGCTTCTTGTACCACGATTCAATCTCTTCATTGTCACGCTTGAGTTTCCACGGTGACGCAACCGACCATGGTCCCGACTCCGACACCATCACATCTACATTGTCTGGAATATCAATCGAAGGTACTTTTCTGTACGGTCGATATGCCATCTGGGTAAGACGGCCCTTTATTCCTTCTGCCGCAAGACGTTTAGCCAATTCTGCGGTTTTCCCCCAAATGAGTTCCGAAGCATAATCGCACGTATCGTTCGGGTCGTATGCGGCCTGACATTTTTCACAGTAGCAACGCTTGTAGGAATCGTTTGGCATCACATCAAACCACTTGCCCTGGGAATCTTCTCCGCAAATGTTGCCCCATTTCTTATTTCCGTGAATCTTCGGGAAATTGCGCGAGGATACCGGTTCTCCAGTAAAAAACGCCTTAGCATCACGATATATCTCTTCCCAGACGCCAGAACTCTGGCAGAGTTGTGAAGCATTGCACGTTTTCCCTTTTTTACTCACAAAATATGCCGGGCGTTCACCTTTTTCGTTTTGGCGTATGTACTCCGGATGGCTGGCGGAAAACCGTTCAGGATAATAGCCCCTGAACTGCCCATGGCAACAAGATACATGTTCCGTCTCAATTCGAAGACGATACTTGAAAAGGTTTAGCATTGTGCCGAAATCGTCATAAGTAATCGGTTCAAACCATTGACCGACGGCACGCCGATTCGCACTGAAAAAGCGCACGGAAAAGTCGGGATGGTCAGTCATATCCGTATCCGGCACGACAATTCGCTCTTTCGGCTGTATGATTGTGCCCAGTTCGCCAGGGAAATAAAAGCGCACGCCTGCAAATCTTTCAAGGAACTCGATCATGCCGAAATACGTGCCACGTTCAAAATAATGGTTTTTCTCCACCGATGAATTGGCTTTGATCATCAGAGCGATATCCACAGTAGAATCGTCGCAACCTGCCACGTATATGCGATCGCCGGCGGTCTTGATGCAGTAGCCGTCGCGAGGAAGCTTTTCCGGAGCAAGCCCTGCCGCCTTACTCCAAGAGTTTGTGCCGAGAATTATGGATTTGCGACCTTGCGTCATTTGGGTGCGAACGGGAATTTTGCCGCCGAGCGTCTTTGACAGGAACTCACTCAGCTCTTCTGCAGAATAGCGCACAACCTTTGATGCGTTCGGATCGACAACTATGTCACAATCAGCAGAGGTAAACGTTACCGAGGCCGAAGCCGCACCCGTCGCAAACGCGATGGCAAACAGATGGGACAGAAGAAAACCTCTCTTCATATGCATAATACCTTTCTTTATGTCCATCTCCTATCGGATGGAAACCGCAAAGCCGCCAAGATGCTGAACCTCAAGCGCTTCGCCGCCGTTGAATTCTATCACCCGATAGCTCCATCCACGAGAATTCGGCGTGCCGACTATCTTGCGACCTTGCGGCACGGAAAGCCAAATGGAGGGATTGTTGCGCAATGCCTCGTCAGTCGCGGCATCAAATGCCGAAAAGGAAACTCCGGTAATGTCTACATCATTAGAAACGGTAAGCATTGCAAAATCTCCGGTTGTCTTAAGCGGAGGCGCAATTTTCGCTCCTTCCGCAAAATCGAGTGAAACGAGCGACAGCTCGTCGCAGGACCATCCAAGCGCACCTTCCTCTACAGTAACGCCACCGGGAATCACATTGCCAGGAGATGCCAGCACCAACGTCCCTTTTCCTTTCTTTACGACAGAAGCACCAGATCCTCCTGCAATCGGATCGGCAATCGTGACGACATGCCCAATTGAAGGATCCGAAACATCTCCCGTATCGACTGTGAGCGTGGCCGAAGACCAGATCTTCAATGCCCGATCCGACATGTCGGTTTCTTCGGTCGCGTCTGCCGCAGCGCCATACCGCCAGTTGGAAGTTGCCGCCAATGTGGCATCCGTCTCTACTGTCAATGCCAATGTGTTGGTGCCAGAGTCATTTGATGCGGTCTCCCAGACCTCAGGAACCAATTTCAATCCGTTCCCGATATGGAACTCTGCCGTCCCATTCGCATCGGCTGTAGCTCGAGCAACAAACACCTGACCTGTACCGCAGAATGTCTGGTTTGCAGTCATGGACAGAACTCCTCCCAATTCCAGTCTGCCGTTTATGGAATGAATGTTTCGGGCAACGGTCCAGCGATTGCTGCCGTTCATCGAAAGCAATCCGCCTGCATCCACCGAAAGTGACGCGCTTCGGGATAGATTGTTGCATTGGTTCGTGAACAATACCGTTCCCCCTTCAAGAACAGTCAACTGGGTACCCAAAATTTCACTTCCACTCGTTGGTGGTTCCCATGCCAGCCATCCGCTTGTAAGAGAACCGCTCACACGAACATCTCCACCAACAACAACCCTATTTCCTCCTGAACAATCCCCTGCCAGTTCCACATACGATCCACCGCTGCAGTATATTCCAAACGTAGTCGATACATGATGCAACATAGACGATATCTTTACCGGAAAACGAGATTTGGAAGTCAAGGCAGAACCATCACCCGTGTTGTTTGAGTCAAGCTTGATCTCTCCGCCAGAAAGGGTGAAAGGGCTGCATGTCGAGAGAAATATGAGTTTTTCATATTTTAGCGAATCACCATATGTCACGACCGTATTGTTCGTACCGCCGAAATAAATGGTGCTTGTTCTTGCCGGAACGGAATTTCCTGACCAATTTCCGGCATTTGCCCACAGTCCGTCCGATGCGCCTGTCCATTCGTTATCTGGGTATGAAACTCCCAATTCGCCCTTTATCAATGCGACATGATTTCCAAACTTAACTAACGATGCCCCGTCGGCGCTGTCGCCGATTAGATCAATCACTTCAGAAATCGCGTTAGCTGCAGATTCCGAACCGCAACTGACAACTGGATAGATCCCGTCCGTGCCGGAAACTTCATATTGGAGCTTCGCGGCAGGAGAGACAACCGCTTCGGACACTTCTATTCTCGCAGAAGACGACACCTTCATGGTTGCCTGGTCATCAAGATGCAACGACTTTGCCGTAAAACCGTGAAGCATGGTAAGGGCTGCTCCATCATTTACCGAAATCGACGAAAGTCGGGATTTAGGATTGGCAAGTCCCATATCCACGCTTCCGAC
>JAZQUX010000332.1:0-36686 GCA_045631585.1 Eubacteriales bacterium
CACAAGCGGCGTTGAATGCGGTTATGAGCGCAAATCCGATTGCACTTGTGATAGCATTGCTTGCAGGTCTTGTGACGGCATTGGTTACTGCATGGAACACGAACGAAGATTTCCGAAACGGCGTGATCGAAATTTGGAACGGAATCAAAACATTTTTCACGGATACGCTTGGAGGCCTTGCAAAGAGCGCGCTCACGTGGGGAAAGGATATGATCGACAACTTTATCGGCGGTATCAAGGAAAAATGGGAAAATCTGAAACAGACCGTTTCAAACGTCGCGCAGTCGGTAAAGGATTTTCTCGGATTCTCTGAGCCGAAAATGGGTCCTCTGTCCAACTTCCACACCTATGCGCCGGACATGATGGATCTGTTTGCACAGGGCATCCGCGACAACGAGCATGTTGTCACCGATCAGATCGCGAAATCGTTCGACTTCGGTCAGCGCACGATTGATTTCGCATCGTCTGCGCAGGGCAAGTCTTCTGCGGCGATGATTCACGGCATGATGCTGTCGGATCAGTCTGAGCCGAAGAGCTACGTTGCAGAATTGTATCTTGACGGTGAAAAGGTCGCGGAATCGACCTATAAGCCGACAAAGAAAATCCAAAAGAGAGAGGGTGAACCTGCACTTGCGTAATATCAGAATCACAGACGGGGTGCGCACGGTGACGCTGCTTTCCGATCTCGATTTTACCATCACGCCTCAGCGCGTAGGCGTAACAGCGACGATGGCAAGCGGAAGAACGGTCACGGACTATATCGGAACAAAGACCTTTTTGAATGTGCCGACGGGATGGCTGTCACCGTCTAATCTTATGACCTTGCGGCAGATGATCCGCGGCAACATCGCGCTGACGGTTTACTATCCTGACATTGACGGAGACAAAAGCGGAAAGTTTCTGATCGGCGAGCCTGTATACCGCGCCTTCAAATATGGCTCGGACGGCGTGGAACAATGGTACGGCGTGACCTTGTCCATGGAAGCGCAGGAGGTGGAGCGGTGAGAGTACAATCGGAAACATACGCACCGTACAGCGTTGTGCGGCGCGTGGGAATACGTGCGGAGATCGCTATTGTTGATGCGGATGCAAAGCCAAATGCATCCGCGTCTTCGGTGTTTACGCTTTCCCCGTCCGATCCTGCGCAAACAGTTGACGGAAGTGTGGAAACACCGAAGGCGTATGCGACGCTGGAGCGAAACGCTTGGCTGCTTGACGGAAATTCTGCGCTGATGGACAGCACGGCATCGGGGCTTGGTTGGTGGTCGTCGCCTGTGTCGGGAGATGACGGAACATTTGACGGTGACTGCAGCATTGTGTACGATATTGCGGTCGATGCAAAGACCATCGGGCTTGTGTTGACCTTTATGGACGGGTATCAGCCTGCCGTTGACGGAATGCGTATCCGAGCATATGACAGCGGCGGTGCGCTTGTTGCGGATGTTGTCAACACCGATCAGAGCGCCGTGCAGACAGTCGTGTTTTCTGCTATCTATCGCAGACTGCGGATCGACTTCACAAAGACGGCATTGCCCGGTCGGCGTATTCGTTTTTTGGAAATCGATTTCGGTATGACACAGCGATTTGACGAGGACACGGTTGCAAGCGCGGAATTCCGATACAAGGTCGATTTTGCGGCGGCTTCCCTGCCGTACGGTGAATGCTCGCTGACCTTGGACAACTCTGATCGCAGATGGAATCTTCTCAATCCTTCGGGTATCTATCAGTACATGGAGGAGGGGCAGAAAATTTCCGTCTGGCTGCCTGTCAACGGTGAGGATGTCTTCATGGGCGCGTTTTCGTTTCGATCTGTTGAAGCGCGTGACGGTGCTTTGACGGCGAAGATGACGACTGCCGACGTGATCGCATCGCTTGACGATACGGTTTACAACGGCGGACGATGCGCTGCCGCTTCCCTGTCGGATGCGATTGCAGAGGTGCTTGACGGCACGGAAATCGAATGCGTTTATGCGGACGGTGTCGGCGCGGAGACAGTCATGATGAGTATTCCGCAGAACACGACACGGCGCGAGGCTGTAAGAATGCTTGCGCAGGCAGCAAGGGCTTGTGTCTATGCCGAGCGTGACGGGAATCTGCGGTTTTGCCGTCCGAGCCTTGACGGAAGTGCGGAGGGCATCCCGGAGATCACAAAAAACGAACTTTACAACTACGACGGTATCACGATATCCGAGCCTGTGGGGGCTGTAAAGCTTGTCGTCAACGATGAATACGCCGACACCGAGATTATCTATACCGCAGGAACAAGCGGACGAGAGATGACCGTGCGCAATCCGTGCGTTGCATCGGAAAACGGTGATGCTGCAGCGGCGTGGCTCTTGTCCAAGTACGCACGACGAAAGCAATACAATGTCAAGAACCGTTGTGATCCTGCGCTGGAGCTTTTTGATGCCGTGCGCATATCTGATGCGTATGGACAGAATGATGCGGCGCTGATCACGGGAATCACGGTCAAATACAACGGCGGACTTTCCGCAGAAACGGAGGCGGTGGGATGAGCAGCATTATCGACAGCTTGATTTTTGACCGAACAGCGGTTGATGTTGCGCGTGTCGTGGCTCTGGCGGAAGAAGCACAGAAGCGACCTCTGACCAATTCCGAGCTTGCGGAATGGAATGCGGCGGTTGTGCGAGGAGCGTACAATGCGGAAGATCTCAACCGTATCGGCGCGTCTGCGCAGTTTGCAAATGCATTTCTGTCGACGGTACAGACGGAAATCGATGCGTATGTAAAGGCGCTTGGCGTGGCATATGAGCCGATGTTTGATGCGCATATCGGTGCTGAAACGGTGATTTCTCCGCGCACGGACTATGCGCGGGATAATACGCCGATCATGCGTGCGGATGTATCGGAAACGATCCATGCGGCGACAGTCACAGCGGCGCGTGTCGGTATCAACATTTCCGTTGATGTATCACGCTTGAATTTTGAGGGCGCGAACATAGTGGAACGGGCTATTTTTGACGCGTACCGTCACGGGGAAAACGCGATAACAGAAAGAAAGGACAAAGCGGACAGGATTGCTGCGGCATGGTATTACAGCGGCGATCTGATCTGCGGTGAAATCAGATGAAAGACAGATTGCCAAAACACCCGGGGCGCGTGAAGCTGACACCTGTCGCGGGAGCAGAAGATCTCTTTGACATGGTGCGAGCGGACGAGCCGGAGGAGGCGGGGACACCGATCAACAAGCAAACGCTGCTGATAGACGAAACGGCGGAGGAGCTGGGGCTTGATCCTGCGAACGATCCGACACCGAACGATGCGTTTAATGCAATCGGCAAAAACTCTGCAGCAAAGGTCGGAGATATCAAGGAGACCATGCGAACCGTTCTCGGTGAAAGCTGGATGCTTTGCAACGGTGATGTCGTTCCGGAAGGCACATTGCCGGAATTGAGAGCGGTGCTGCCGTATAACACGGCATGGAAAAGAAGATTCCAGAACATCGCCGTGCCGAATGTGGGAGAGAGTTTGTCATACGAAGATTATGACGAAATCAGACCGATACCCGTATCGGGACAATGGGCGCTGATCGAAGTCACAAGCGCATACAATATAAGAGGCAAAAAAGCGGCGCTTTATGACGAAAACACGGAGGCGCTCACGGAAATCGAATGCCCTCAACTTGAAACCGAAAACAGATATGGAATATTCGGCTTGACACACGACGGGAACAGATATGTTCTCGGTGTTTATGAGTTTACCGCGAAGATGGTGCACTTGTTTACATCAAGCGATCTCGTCGCATGGGCTGACACATACGATTTTGCGCTGGATGGCGCAGAAGATCTGTCGTTTGATGGCGCTTGTTTTATGGTGCTGTATAACACGACCACGAGCGGCGCCTATGTTAAAGTGTATTCCTACGATCCGGCAACAGGAAGCATGGCAAGCAGAATTTCCGGCGGTGAAAACTATACATATAGAATGGTGCAGCTCCCGTTTGGGTATTGGGCGTATCACAAGCGATCAACGTCTGTGCAGGAATCGATCAACATTTATGCCGCAAACAGCAAAACTACGGCATTCTCTTTTTCGTCATCGACCAAGGCATCGCTGATCGCGTTTTTCAGCGAACGCTATTGGATTGCCTTGCCGGAGAAGGAGGCATCCGTCAGCTATATCCATGCGGCAGACCTGACGACAAACACAACTGCGCGATTCGAGGTAAACGATCTTTTCGGGACGGGTTATACTGACTATCTGAAGGGCGCACAGTATGACAGAAACACAAATGAATGGGTGTTGTACCTTGTGCACACAGATAATCCAAACACGCCGACACAGAACTATGCGGCGTATATATCGGCGAATGCAAATCCGGCTGACAAAACGCAGTATCGTTTGGAGCGGATAGAATCCATCCCTTCGGATCTGTCCTATGAGCAAATGCACCCGGACAGATCACAGATGCGCACCGTTTCGTCTGCAGAAAGATACATCCGCGACCCGAACGCAAAATACTTGCCGGAAAATGACGGCGAAACATACAAGTACATTTACGCGGGAGGTGTTGACAAATGATCACGAAACCGAGATTGAAACCGCTGCGCGGATATGTCGAGGTTGAGCACGACGGAAAACGCATGTATCGCAGTATCAAGACGGGAGAGATCGTCGATCCTGCGGAAGCGCGACCGATGTACAACGAGACGGTGTCCGAAAACGAAATTCTCAATGCGCTTTTGGGGGTGAATGACGGTGAAGAATAAGATTCAGGCGGCGGAGCAGTTCCGTCGTGCGCTGCAGATGTTTGCGCAGAGCCTTGAAGAACACGATGCAATGGAGATTGCGACGGTCTATGATCCGTGGAAGCCGGGCAAGGCGTACAAGGGCGGCGAATACGTCACCTACGGCGAAAACGCGGTCGGCGATCCGCAGCTCTACCGCGTCAATGACGGCATGCCGCACACGTCGCAGGTTGACTGGACACCCGATGTCACGGCATCGCTTTACACGCCAATCGGTCTTGATGACGAGGGATATCCCGTCTGGTCACAGCCGACGGGAGCACATGATGCGTACAACGTCGGGGACGTGGTCAACTACGGCGGAGAGCTTTGGGAGTCGCTGATCAACGGCAATACGGTCGTGCCGGGGACGGATGACCGATACTGGAAAAAACACGGAGACGTGTGAAAACAAGGGTACTGAAACAGCATCAAACAAAATCAACGTCCGCGAAAACGCGGAAGAAAGGGAAAAATATGGTTACAATCATTAAAACTCTGACGGTTTACGGTATGACGAAAACAGAGGTATACGGACTTTCGACAGATGAAAAGCCGATGGACTGCAAAAATGCATCTGTGTTTTACGAGATGGATACAAAAAAGATGTATCTGTTTGACGAGCAAAATCATGTATGGATCGAGCAGTGAGAGGGGGCGGCTGAATGGATCTTTTTGACATCCTTCTTGCAAGGAAATTAGGCGGTTCCGGCGGTGGAGCAACCAAGCCAAGCATCGAACCCCTTAACATAACCGAAAACGGAACTTACACAGCACCGGATGGGGTTGACGGTTATTCGCCTGTTACGGTTGAGGTCAAGGGCAGCGGAGAAGAACTTGTGATTACGGATTTTTCGTATTTCTGTTACAAGGGTTATCGTGCTGATTCGATTGATAAAATTGATACGTCAAAAGGAACAAATTTCCAGTATATGTTCTATGAGTGCACCAAGACGAATATCCCAGATTTTGATACATCGAGTGGTGTAGACTTCCGCTATATGTTCTATGGTTGTTCAAAATTGGAATCTGTTCCAGAAATTGACACAGCGAACGGAACGAATTTTAACGGAATGTTTAATGGATGTACGAAAATTACCGCTATTGCAGAATTAGATTTTTCAAAAGGGAATCATTTTGAGAGTTTTTGTCAAAGGTGTACGAGTTTAACATCTTTTTCCCCAATTAACGAGGTTAGGGGTAGATACTTGAAAAATATGTTTAGTTCATGTGAGAATCTGACTACTGTTAGCGGAATGAACTTGATAAGTGCGGATCAGTCTGACAGCTTGACAAGTATATTCAGCGGTTGCTATAACCTTACTAACCTTTATCTCTATAACATCGTCAGAAGCATTCAAATTGGTAGCGGAACAGCTTGGGGGCATTTGCTAACAGTTGACAGCCTTGTACACACGATCAAAGAACTCTACCAAACAACAGCTTCGCGGACTCTCACAATCGGTTCTGCAAACCTTGAAAAGATTGCAGGTCTTTATTGCAGAATCACAGACGATACGAACAAAAAGAAGACGATGGAACTGTGCGAAAGTACGGATGAAGGTGCGATGACCTTATCTGACTACGCATCCGAGAAAAACTGGCTGATTCAGTAAGAAAGGAAAACCAATATGGCATACAGAGAAATTCCCGAAGGCAGCATTGAAATTCAAACAGGCTTATATGCTCATCAGCACACCTATACTGTGGGCGGAAACGTGAGAACACGTTACAACATTTATTCGGCAGAGGGTTACTGCTTTTATTCGCTGAATGTTCCAGAAAACTTTGACGAAGAAGGCAATCTGCGACCTGCTGAAGAAAGAATGTACGCAACCTATGCGACCTGTCCTTATACAATGACAATCGAAGATATCAACGCAATGTTCGTTTCTGCCCCCGCGGAAGATGGTTATGAGATTGTTGGTTGACAGTGGCGAAAAGAAAAAAGGGGATGAACATGATTAAAAACTATATTTCAACCGCCGCCGCACTGATCGGCGGGGCGGTATCAACATTTCTTGGAGGGTGGTCTGCCGGGATGACGACACTTGTTATTTTCATGGCGATTGATTATCTTTCGGGTATCGTCGTTGCATGTGTGTTCCACACGTCCAATAAATCCGCGTCAGGAACCTTCGAGAGCCGCGCGGGATGGAAGGGGCTGGTAAAGAAATGCTTTACCCTGCTCTTTGTACTGATTGCGCATCGGCTTGACTTGGTCATGATGGAGACGGCGGGATTTGAGATCACGATGCACTACATCCGCGACACAGTCGTGATCGGATTTATGGTCAACGAATTATTCTCAATCGTCGAAAATGCGGGACTTATGGGAATCCCGCTTCCGAAGATCATTATTCGCGCAATCGATGTGCTGCAGAGTCGGGCGGATGAGGCACAAATCGCGGATAAAAAAGACGAGCAGGAGGATGAATCGTGAAGCGCGGGATTGATGTGTCAACCTATCAAGGTAATATCAATTGGATGGATGTCAGATCGACCGGTATTGACTTTGCCATGATTAAAGCGACACAGGGAAGATCCGAAACAGCAGCATATCGAGATTTCACGGACAGCAAATTTACCGCAAACATCACCGGGGCGCATTCTGTCGGTATCAGATGCGGCGTATACCATTATCTGACCGCGCAGACGGTCCCGGAAGCGATGAAAGAGGCGGAATACTTCCTTTCGGTAATTGAGCCGTTCAGAAAAATTATCAGTCTGTATGCGGCGGTCGATGTGGAGTCTTCAAAGTATTTGCCGAATGACAAAACATTGCTGACACAGATCGTTTTTGCGTTCTGTTCGCGTGTCGAGGCGGCGGGATATGATCCGATGATATACACCAATCTCGACTGGATGAAAAACCGTCTCAATGACATCTCGGCGTATCCGCTGTGGCTGGCATTGTGGCGCAACCGGGAAAATGTGCCGACGGTAAAGCAGTTCCCATCCATGCGAATCTGGCAATGGGGGACGGAAGCGGTCAAAGGAATCGCGGGAAAGCCGGATGCGAATTTTATGATCGCGGAAAAGCCGAAATCCGAAACGGTTGAGACTGACAAAGATGTCGGCGGAAAGAAGGACACGCGCGACAATACGCCGTCTGCGTGGGCTGAGGATTATGTGCGCTGGGCTGTGGAAAACAAGATCATGCGCGGCGATGAGAAAGGCGATCTGATGCTGCATCAGCCGTTGACACGAGAGCAAGCCTGTGCGATTGCAAAGCGCGTGTATGATCTGTTGATCGAGGATGCGGCGGATGATGTTGCACAGAAGCTGATTAATGCGCTGAAAGAGGGATGATGATGAGACGTAGCGCAAACGAACGAAGAAATATGTGAAACGGAGGTAAACCGATGGCAAAGGATGATAATAAGTACAAACGCGCGGTGGTAATTGCCGCGCGTGATATCAAAAAACTGAGAACGACCGTACAGGTGCAGTCAGCGGTCATTGCCGCGCTTTCGACGGCAGTTTTGCTGATTGCTGCGGTCAGAAAGGAACGGAAACATGATCCCCCTTGATAAAAACATCGTTGTCAAAGCTCTGCGCACACCGTATGCGCCGCTCAGAGAGCTTGCGTTGTCCTACGTTTCCCTGTCGCGTGATGAGATGCGTTGTGTGATCGGATGCATCGTTGACGGGAAAACAAACGAAGAGCTTGCAGAGGAAATCGAGCGGTCGCCGAAGTTTGTATCGCGGCACCGGGGAGAGGGATTGCGCAGACTGCAATACGCATGGGCAAAGATCGACGCGCAATTGCTGGCGGACATGGTTGATTATACATAAGTATGCACCGACAGCAAATTGCCGGCAAGTTAAAAATTGCATAGAAAAACGCACGGTTTTAATGCCGTGCGTTTTTTATTTTGGCTTGAAAGTGACCAGAAAATGACCGTGTTTGGGGATAGCAAATTTTTATCTTTTGCGGTACAATAATGCCAGAAAGTGAGGGGTACAAAATGTTTGGAAGAGATTATAACCAACCGCCGCAGGGGTACGGCGATCCGCGATATATGCAGCCGCAGAATCCGTATGAACGCAGACTTGACATGATGGATCGGGACAGACGACAGCCGCAAACCAATGTCAACTGGATACCGGTCAGCGGATATGAAGATGTACGATCGATCATGGTACAGCCGGGCGCGACAGTCTGGGCAATGGACAACAATGATCCGATATTTTATGTTAAAACAGCCGATCAGATGGGCGTGTGTACGATAGATGCATATCGGTATGAGCGTATCCAGATCGGAGCAACACCCGCACAGCAGAGCAGCGAATACATCACGCGGGGAGAGTATCAGCAGCTTCTCGCGCGAATCGAAAAAATGGAAAACGGAGGAATAACCTATGCCGAATCCCCTAATCAGCAAAATTATGCCGCAGGTACAACAGATGCCGCTTCCGCCGCAGATGGCAAGAATGCAAAACATGCTCGGACAATTCCGGCAGTTCCGGCAGGTGATGGCGGGGCGTAATCCGCGCCAGATGATCAACAATCTGCTTGCAAACGGGCAGATGACAAACGAGCAGTATGCACAGCTGCTCGGACAGGCAAAGCAAGATTCACAGATGTTTCGGTGACAGTGCACGGTCACCCTGACATAAATAAATCAAATTATCAAAAAAAGGAGTTGAAACAATGAGCGATTACAATCTTTCCGACATTCGTGCAGCTACCGATCACGGCTATTATGACCGCGACGGTATGTTAGGCGGCGACAACGATTTCCTTCTGATTATCGTGCTGTTCCTTTTCATGATGTCTGGTGGTCTCGGCGGTTTTGGCGGCTTCGGCGGCAATGGTGCGCTGACACGTGCAGAGATGCAGCAGGGCTTTGACACGCAGGAGGTCGTCCGCAAGCTGGACGGCATCACAAACGGTCTGTCTGATGGCTTCTACGCGCAGAACACGACCATGCTCCGCGGCTTTGCGGATATCACAACCGCGGTCCGTGAAGGTCAGTTTATGGCAAAGGACTGCTGCTGCGAGACCAACCGCAATATCGACGGTGTGCGCTACGATGCGCAGAAGAACACCTGCGACATCATCACCGCTGTCCACGAGGAAGGCGAAAAGACACGCAGCCTGATTAAGGAGAACGAAATTCAGGTGCTTCGTGACAAGGTCGCCGAACTGCAGCTTGCACAGTCTCAGTGCGCACAGAATGCGTATCTGACCAACACCATCAGACCGTATCCTGTTCCGGCATATCCTGCGTGCAGACCTTCCTGCGACGGTGGCTGGGGCTGGAACTACGGCGGCGCAGCGTAAAAACAAGAGCGCATACCCGCGCCGATAACCACAAAAGGCTCGGGGATTTCCCGAGCCTGATTCTATTTTAAAGGAGTGAATTTATGCTTTATATTTACAACACAAATCCGCAAACGCTTGCGGATGAAATTGATCTGCAGTTTATCACGACAGGTGTGCAAACCGGATGCACAGCCGTCAGAAACGCAAACAACGGCGTGACCATCAGCAGACCGGGCTTTTACATGGTGCATTTCAACGCGGATGCGGCGACATCTGCGGCAGCCGGTAATATTTCCGTACAGCTTGCTGTAAACGGTATCGACGTGCCGGGCGCAGAAGCCACGGAAACAAGCTCGGCTGTCACCGACATTGTCAACCTTGGATTCACGGCAATCATTGCCGTACCGCCGAATCAGTGCTGCAACACCGCAAACGTTCCTGCGATCCTGACCGTGCGCAATGTCGGCATTGAGGCAGTATACAGCAATGCTGCGCTGACGGTCACAAAGATCGCGTGAGGCGGTGAGGCTATGTCGGCGGAGGTTATTGCGCATCTATACGAGGAGATGTGCGAGGAGCTTGACGGCGCGGAGCAGTATGCAAAGCTTGCCTTAATGTGGAAGCCGATCAATTCGGAATTTTCAAAGAATTTCCACATGATGGCGAACGAGGAGCTGAAACATGCGGCGATGATGCGCGATATGGCAAACAAAGAAATGAGCCACGTCAAGGACGAACACAAAGATGCAATATTTGCCGACGAATACCAGAGATATTTCGGGGAAAAATTCGTCGACAAACACGCAAAAGTCAAGCAGATTCTTGCAGAAATTGGATCTTGATGAAAAGAAAAAGAGCGATGGTTTTATCCATCGCTCTTTTTGAATATCGCTCCGAAAATCTGTACCGATCTGATGATAAAGTGTTCGATTTTCACGAGGTTTGGCGGGGCAGTATCAACAAAATCCGAACTTTTTTCCTCGTCAGTCAGATCGTCGAGCATTTCCTCGTGCGTGACCGGGTCGGCGGATTTGACGTTGAAATAAGTGACGACTTTATCGTCAAATACATAAATCGCGTTGACAAAAGCATCGATGATGCGCTTTTGATATTCTGTGGAGAGGGGATCGCCGCCGCGGAAGGACGACAGCCATTTCACGTAGTCGGATTTTGTGAACGCATGACGCATGGCGACCTTGACGGTGGCAAGATCATTCTCGGCATCCGTTTTCTGTGCGGTCAGAAGCTCGATCTTTTCGGCGATCTTATCCTGTACGATCTTATTTCCCGTAAACGCCAGCAGGTTATCAACGGCATCGCTGATTTCCTTTTCCAGACGGCTGATCGTCTTTTCAAGGGTTGCTGCGCCGGAGGCGTTGAATTCGCTTTCGTACTTTTCTACAAGCAGATCGGCGATAATATCGATATGCTCCGGGGTCAAGATATAATTCATGGTGCGCTCGACGATGTAATATTCCAGCGGCTGTTTTCGCTCGTTCTTTTTGTGGCAAGTGTGGAATTTCTTCTTTTTAGCGCAGGCGTAATAATGATGCACCGCACCTGTTTTGCTCTTACCGCTCTCACCGACCAGCGGTGCGCCGCAATGACCGCAGAATGCCTTACCCTGCAAGATATAGTCAACCTTTGCCTTCCCTGCTCCGGGGGCGCGTTTGTTGGCGTTGATCTTGCGCTGGACGGCATCGAACAAATCGCGGTCAACGATCTGAGGATAAATGTCGGGATAGTCGCAGCCGTTCGCGGAATACTCTCCGATGTATTTTCTGTTTTTTAAGATCACAGTAAAAGACGTAGATTTGAACCTCGGGGACATCCTCGGGCGAAAGCCTTGTGCGTTGAGCGCATCGGCGATGCTCTGCACGGTGTCACCGGAATTGTACCGTTCAAAGATCATGCGGACGGCTTCCGCCTCTTTTTCGTCGATGAGGACCTTTTTGTCATCGACGCGGTACCCGAACGGAATGATGCCGCCGATGTAGTTTCCGCGCTCCAACGAAACGCGAATGCCGCGCTTGACGTTCTGGGAGAGGTTTTCGGAATAATATTCCGCCATACCCTCAAGCATGGATTCGAGAATGATGCCCGTGGATCCTTCAAGGATTGGTTCGTTGATCGAGACGACGCGCACACCGTTCTTTTTCAGCTTTGCCTTTGACGTTGCACTATCGTATCGGTTCCGGGCGAATCGGTCGAGCTTCCAGACAAGGATTGTTTCAAACTGCTTTGATGCGCTGTCGGAGATCATCTTCTGGAAATCTGTGCGCTTTTCCGCATCGGTGCCGCTCTTGGCGCGGTCGATATAAGACCGTATGACCTGATAGCCCATGCGCTCGGCGTATGCCATACAATCCTCAATCTGCCCCTCGATTGACCGTTCCGTTTGGTTGTATGACGAGTACCTTGCATATATAACTGCATTCATTTTTTCACCTGAAAAATATTTTATTTACCTATTGACATTTGCGTTATTTGGTGTTATTATTATATCACGGAAAACAGCAAAAAGCAACTGTTTCCGAATAAAAATAAAAGAAAAAGAGGCGAAAATCAATGTGCCGCGGACATGTTCCTCTCCGCACCTCCGACCCGACAAGACCTCCTGACTGTTCAAAACTTTTCAAACGAACCATTTATGCAAATGCGGCACGACGATTGCGACTGTGACAGAATCGGTACAGTTCTTTGAGGAAGGAGGACGTACCGATGCAAATGCGCGAGATGCTTCACAATATCATCGACACCATCGATGAGCGCGGACTGCGTATGATTTATAAAATTGTCATGGCTTACATGCGAAACAGATGACAAACAAAAAAGAGAGGGTTTACCTCTCTTTTTTTATTTTGCTTTGATTTGAAGCATTTGCTTCGTTTGCTTCATTTCAGCTTAAAAAGTGCTTTTGCAATCACGGCATTGCGCTTATTCTTTCTTCCTTGCTTTGTTGTTGGGATGCCTGTTGCTTTGGCGATCTTACGCTTTGCTGCAGTAATGCCTGTTGCGCGTTTCAAAGAAAAACCGAATGTTTTCATGATGTGCCTCCGAGATTATTCGTATATAATATGTAAATCAAATGCCTCTTTGTATTGACCCAAAAGAACTATTTTAATATCATCAATGCGTACGCCGTTTGCTTCTTTCTTTTCAATGATATCGGATATTGTATCTTCAAGAACTTCAGGAGATATATCAGGATTCAAAACAAGTAAACTCGTTCTCAAAAACTTTATAATATTATCAAGATTTGGATCGATCGCATATATCCGAATTTTTCGATGTTCATCTCCGTATGTTACGATATCTACAGCCGATTCTCCACACTTTCCGGTTTTCGATGCGGAATCCTTGAACGCGTGTAATCTAAATTCCACTCTGTAATGACCGCTGTCATCGTCTGTTACATCAACGATTTCTAAATCGGTAATCGGTATATCGGAAATCTGATTGAAAGAATCGGCGAACCAATCCACCATTGCGTATGAATCTGAAATGTTTTCACCGGAAACAGGATCAGAGGTATTTGCAGAAGAATCATCGACAGACTGCGAAGCGTCGGAATTTCCGGAACATGCTATAATCAAAACAAAGAGTGCGATAACAAGAATTGTGACAATATGAGATTTCTTAGGTTTTGGGAGTTCTTCATGTTCGATCCATTTGATGGAATTTATATCAAAAAACTGAACGCCGCACAACGAATTGATTGTATTGATGTTATCAAGCGACATTGCATCCAAATACCGCTCCATAGTGCGGGTAAAATAATCGAAACCGTTCGTTCTTCCCTTTTCGGTTTTCTTTTCCTCGACAGATGACTGATAACATTGAACGATCATTCCGTCTGTCATGCTTGATCTGGAAATCAGCGCATCCTGTAAAAGCATGTACGGGTCATTCAGATCAATCTTGACGCGTTTCTTCAAAAGAACCAGTATAAGAAGCGATTCAATCAATTTATCGTAATATTTCATAAAATGCTCAAAGCTTTTGACAGTGAGCAGATGGCGGTTTGCGACAAGATAGGATTCGTATGCTTGATTTTTCAGAAAGGTGATCTGATAGGAGCTGTTAGCCAAAGCATAGCTGACTTCGTTTCGGGCGTTTGATACCATGATATCATAACGCTGTTTCATGATCTCGCTGCAAGGATATGGATACATGGGGATATCCGGTTTCTTTTTGAAAAGATTCAAAATGTACATATCATACCTCCAAAGAAGTGTTACATACATTATAACACCATTCACGAAAACAGTCAATAACGAAAGAAATAAAACAAAGAAAAAGACGGCTTATTCGCCGTCTTTTTCTTTGTTTTCAGCTTCTTTCATTGCGTTGTAGAACTGCTGGAATGCGTCCCATGCTGCATCGTCCATCTGAGAAAGAGCATAAAACACTTGCTTTTTGAACTGATTGTCGCCGCCGAGAATCTTTCCTGCAAATTCCGCGATTTCTTCATCCATGCTCTGTTCATGGAACATTTCACCATCTCCGGTTTCGAGCCAGATGGGATCAACACCATATTTCAGACACAAATGATCTAAAAAAAGCTGAGGAGGAGCAACGTGTGATAATTCGTACATGCTGATCATGTTTCGCGTTACTCCGAGGGATTCAGCAAATTCAGATTGAGTGAGATTGAACTCATTCCGAACCTGTTTGATTCGTGATTCGATGCTCATTGTATTACCTCCTGTTGCTGTAACAACATTATACCACAAAACACCCTATTTGTCAATGTTTTTGCAAAAACAATTTGTGATATTATTTGCACTAAATGTATTGACAAAAACATTTTTATGTGTTATAATGTTGTTGCAAAAACAAACAGAGAATCGATTTTGTTTACAAGAAAACAAAAAAGGAGGTTTTTATATGGAACTCAAGAAGATGGAAGCCATCATCAATGCAATGGACAGCATGACCGCAGAAGAACAGGAGCAGTACGCAAGACTGATGAACATGTTTGTCCCGGTCTACAATGCCGGTCACAGAGACGGCTATGAAAAGTGCAAGTCCGAAATGAAGTCCAAGGAACAGGAGGCATCGTGATGCGCAGCGTCAAAGTCGGCTTTGTGGCAAAGCGTACCGAGGACGGCGGATTCGTCAATGAACGCGATCTGTACCGCGATGTACCCGACAGCGATGTCGGTGACAACGGTCTGACACGCACCGAGCAATCGTGCCTGTCACGCGCTGCACAGTCGGTCTTTGCCGATCTGGTCAAAGAAAATCCCGCATTCCGTCAGCGGATGGGGATTAAATAATCAAATATTCTGCCCGATGGGGTGCGGTGAAATCAAGACGTGCCTTGCCGGAGACTTCATACACCTCCGGTCGACTTCCTCCTTTCATGTTCTGCGACGGTTCGCCAAAGCCGCCGCGGGGGACACGGAGGACAACCGGGATTGCGGGAGACAATTCCGACTGTCACCGCGTCCCATCGGGCAGACAAAGAAAGGAACTGTATTATGTGGAAAAGCAAGCTCAGAAAAGATAACGAATTTTTAACGCGTCTGGTAACGACCTTGTTGCCGAGAACGGATGTCTGCGACATCTGCGCATTCGGCGGCACGATTCCGAACTCGTGCGAACTGCACTGCAGCGACTGCGCATCACCCGAAAAAGGCATCAGCGCGTGCTGTACGTGTACGGATAACTGCAATTTCCTTTGGAACGGGAAATCTCCGAAATGAGAGGGGTTGCGGAACTGATGGCAGAAGAAGCAACACGCGCAGCGGTGAATGCGGTGATCGCATCTCTGGCAGAGGAAATCATGCTGCAGGATCTGACGACCGAGCAGTTGAAAGCCATGTATGCCAAAGAAGAAGAACGGCAGATCAAAATGCACGAGCGCGGATGTGATGCGCAGGAATATCTGCGCACGGTACTCTGCAAGCGTGCGATTCTGAAAATCATCAACGAGAGGAGGAGGACCGATGGCGTATCAAAAGAACATTGCCCGTGCGCTGGAAAAGAACAATCCGTTCCCGGTGCAAGTGAAGCTGTGGGATCGGATTTATGAGAAAGGCGATCTTCGGAGCGCGGCAAAAGCAATCGGCAAAGACGAGGAGTGGCTATCCAAAGTTCTTGATGGCTTATATGATCTGAAATGGACGACGGTGAAGGCGTTGTGCGCATATCTGGGCATTGAGAATCCTTTGGAGGTGCTGTTATGAAGCACCCGCAGGCGTTAAATGCTATGAGCATCGGTCAGATGTGCCGGGGGCGCGGCGGTGAGCGCGGGATCATCATCAGCGTTTCGCAAAAACGCGCGGCGCGCGTGGATATCAACGGAACGCCGTACAGCTTCGGCGATATGTTTTATTCCTGTACCCTGCTCGGCTTCGGGAAGTCGGGCGGGACGGTGTATGAAGCGCGGATCGAGGATGTCATGACCGAGGATGAATATCAAGAATCATTGAAAGCAAGAAAGAAGGGGTGAACGTGGAGAACATCAGAGAGCGGTTCGGCATTCTGATCCGTCCGACTGGGAGGTTTGAGACGGTGCAGCTTGGCTTTGAATGCAAAGACCAACCGATTGAAAGCGCGGTTTCGAAATACTTCGGCGCGGGGATTGAGTACCACAAGACTGCGGATGAGATGCACATTTACATTGAACGGCAGGGGGCGCAGGACGAAGGATGCATCAAGAACGAGGCGGCTTCGTGGTTTGCCAACACTTCCCTGTTCGGGGATGTTATTGTCCTGCCGAGGAAAAAAGCAGGGGAAGAACGGACGGTGTGGTCATCACCGACCGCGTACCGCCGAAAAGTCTGGATGCGCACACAATGGGAGCAGGAGTGCGACTATCGTGCGAATCCTGAGCGGTACACGCGAAAATCAAAAAAAGCATGAAGTTATTATAACTACAGTTTCAATTATTTCGGTAAAAATCAATATTATCATTCAAAAAATACACATATGAAAGGAATTATTATCATGAAGGAAGCTATTGTTATCGCGGCAGAATACAGAGAGGTATCTCCGCATCTTGGTATCGAGAATGTTGATGCATCGCAGTTTGTCGGCGATATCTTCGCGCAGATGGACTGGGAGATCGATTCGATCATGCGCGAGATCGGCGCGAGATAAGGGGGGACGAAGCGATGGAAATGACACTAAATGATATCGAAAAAAGTTATCTTGAAGCGAAAGACAAGAAAACTCAGATCGGGATTCTTGCGGATCTGAACGGTGTTGAATCAACGTTCATGGCGTTGCTTCTGCGCGAAATGGGAAATGATGTTGACGCGATGAAGCTGCCGAGAAAACCGAGGAACGGCGGTGCTGATGCGTATGAGCTATTCCAGCTTACACCGGAATATGCAGAAGCGGTGAAACACAGAACGGAACGCGGACGAGAGATCGGGCGTGCTATTGGATACTACGCGAAAGAAGGACCGGGGGCGGAGAAGAAAGCACCGGTAGTGAAAAAAGAGCCGAAAACCAAGAGAGACGGGCTGCGCATGGCGATCTATATGTGGGGAGCATACATGGAATACCGATACGGTCAGACCGCGACAAAAGAAGACATGGAAATGCTGGAACGACTCATCGAGATGACTTCGGGAAAATAAAAGAAAAAGGCATCCGATGCGGTACATCGGGTGCCTTGGCAGTTAACAATGGGTGTATATCGACTACAATGATATTATACCAGAAAATAATCATAAAATCAAGAGGATTTGATATGATTTTTAAAAATTCCATCGCGCAGGACGGGAAGATCTCGACGCGGACGGTCGGAGATCGCGCAAAGCCGGAACGACCGCAAATCCGTGACGAGTCGCTGCAGCAAGCGGATATTTGCCTCGGATGCCCAAAGCCTGACTGTGTCGGTACATGTAAACGATTCAGGGAGGGTATCAAACATGGCAAAGCGAAAAAATGAGCTGCCGTGGACGGATGGCGAAATCATCACACATTACCGTCAAGCGGCGAATCCGTATGTCATCATCGGTGTTCTTGCCGATCTGAACGATGTAAGCAAAGAGCGCATCCGCGCGGTCCTGAGACGCGCCGGGATTGATCCGCCGACGAAGCGGACGAAGAAAAAGCAATCGTTTAAAAGAAACCATTACATTTTGGTCGCCGAGGACGGAACGAGATACACGACGGGAGAGCTTGCGCGGAAAACAGGACATGCGCAGTCGAATATTTGGAACAAAGCGCACGCGAAAGAGGAAATCACGCTTGACGGCGTGCGGTATCGCGTGATTAAAATTACCGAAGGAAGTACAAAAGATGGATGGAATTACAAAGTTAGAGCAGGAAATAAAGAACCACGGGAAGCTGTCACGGATTGAAGCGGCAATGCTGGAACCTGTCGGGAAAATGCTGATTTCCTTCTGCCGGCAGGATGCGCGGTTTGCTGCTGCCGTGTTTGAAAAAAAGGAAACGCTGTCAGATTGTATGCATGAGGTATCGAAAGGTGTGACGTATGCGCTTTCGGATGTGGAGGCATACAAACGTGCGGTCACGTTCTACTTCCCTGCCGCTGAGGTCGATTTCAAATGCGTGATCGTGCTGCCGGCAGAAAAGAAAGGCGTTGTGACGCGCGGTATCGGCGGTGTTGGTGCAATCGCGCTTTCGGAAGATGAAGACGGCGACGAAATCAAGGTGTCGCTGTTAGATTTGTTTTGATTGATTGGAGGATGGGTGTATTGATTACATATAAAGGATTTGAAAAAGGCTTGATCTGCCGCGGGTATCAATTCAAAGCGTACGAGGTCAATGTCTGCGAAAAAGCAAAAACGGTAAGAGAGGGCTTTCATTCGGCGGAAAATCCGCTGGATGTGCTGACCTATTATCCGAATCCGGAAACGTCGGAATACTGGATGTGTGAGGTCGGAGGGGATGTCGATGAGGACGGATGCGACAGCAAGGTATCATCGACCGAGCTGACTCTGATGCATGAGACGGGGTTGACCGGGCTTCTGATTTGGGGAGCAATTGCGCATTGTGACCGTGAGGATTTCGCAGAATCGAACAAGAGGAAGTTCGGAAGACCTGCGACGGCAAGCCGCGGCTATGCAATCTCAGTTTGTGAGGATGCACGCGCGATGGGACATGACGGTGATCTGCTTCTGATCGTCGATGATAATGACGCGATTCTACTGACGGTCGGCGAGGATGGCATAAAACCAAACGTCTGGTACAATGCACACGGTGAGGAGGTAAAGGCATGATCAGAGGATACCCGGAGGGCGTTCCGGCGTTTGATGTGGATGCCTTTGTTGAGGAAAAACGCGACTTTTTTGAAAAGTGGATGATGTTTGAGACGGTCAAGCCGAAGTACAGACGGTACACCTGCTCGCACTGCGGGTACACCTTTGTGCATGACGCGAAAGCGTTACGTGACATCGACACGCCGTATGATCTGTACTGGGATCGTGTCGGAGTCAATGACCGTGTGTGCTGTCCGAAGTGCAACCGCGTCGCGTATGTCAAGAACAGAAAGACCTTTACACCGCCGTATGCACAGCGAGCGTTTGCAATTTTTATACCGGCATCAGAGGACGATATATGGGTGCGGTGCTTTATGCTGTACAAAGACTATAAAAAATCTGATACAAAAGTATTTGCACAGGAAACGGAAATCTATCACTTACAGCCGGGCAAGGCGGAAATGTGGGGGCTGTATGACGGTTGGGGACTGGGGGAGCGGTTTGAGCATAGGTCGCGGATCGTCGAGCCGTTTTCTTATAACCACGGCGCGTGGTACGAGAAATACACCTACACATCCGAGTGGATCGAGCAGGACGGCAGACGCGATATCGGGGATACATTTTTGCGGTACTGCGCGTGGGACAAATACGCGGCGCGGTTTCCGTATACGATGCCGCTGCTTAAATATCTGTGTACCTATGCCAGATTCCCGCAGATCGAGGTGCTGTGCAAGGTTGGTGTATTTGATGCGGTGCATGATCTCGTCGAGAATAGCAAGGAAAACAAAAGAGTCATGGACTGGGCTGCAAAAACGCCGTGGGCAATGCACCGTCTGACAAAGCCGGAATACAAGGTATGGACTTCGGGCAAGTATCACTGTGATCTGATGACGCTGAAAATGTACAAGCGCATCAAAGGCAAGTGCGAGCGCGATTTTGAGACGGCGAAAGACCTGCTGCAGATTGCGCAGGGCTGGACGGATGCCGTGGAGCTTGTCCGGCTCGGGGAATCCGCATCCAGGACACCGCGTGATGTGGTGCGGTATTTTGAGCGAATCAAAGAGGACAACAATGAGAGGGCTTGCCATTGGGGCTATGTCACGGAACACACCGTATACAGCCAATGGCGCGACTGGCGGCGGATGCTGGAGCAGGAAAAATCCCTGAACAAAAACACCAATCCCTTCCCGCGTGATCTGAAAGCCGAGCATGATGCGGTTTTGAAGCGTCTGCAGGATGCACAGGCAAAGCGTGACCTTGAGACCAAGCGCAAGATGATCGAGGCGCAGGAAGCGAAATATAGGGATGTCACGGAGATCTATCACAAGATCGCCGACAAGTATGCATATGACAACGGTGTGTATGCTGTTGTCGTGCCTGAGAATGCATCGGCTGTCATCGAGGAAGGCATCCGACTGCACCATTGCGCCGGAACGTCGGACCGATATTTCGAGCGTGTGCGGCGGCGGGAGACGTTTGTTTTGTTCCTGCGGCGAGTTGCTGACATCAACAAATCGTGGTATACGCTGGAGGTTGAGCCGGGCGGCACGATCCGTCAGAAGCGGACCATGTACGATGAGCAGAACGAAGACCTCAAGGCAGCGGAACCGTTTCTGCGCGAATGGCAGGAGGTCATCGCAAAGCGCATGACAGGTGACGATCTTGCACGTGCGATGGAAGCACGTCGTATGCGCATCACGGAAATGGAGGAACTGAACCGCACAGGAACGACGGTGAAGTTTGGCAAGCTCCGCGGCAAGCGGCTTCATGATGTGCTTGCTGCTGACCTGATGGAGCAGGTATATCTTGCGAAAACAGAAACAGAAACCAATGAAAGCGAGGAAAAACAGGCATGAGCGATATCGTAATAACACGAACAGCGGCAGTGATCGCAGGTGAGATCAACAACATTAAGGCACAAGTGCGAAATATTCAGCTTTCCGCATCGGTGGAGATCGGGCGAAAGCTGCACGAGGCAAAGGCACTGGTCGCACACGGTGAGTGGGAGAGCTGGCTTGCAGACAACGTCGATTATTCGCAGTCAACGGCAAACAATCTGATGCGCATTGCAACGGAATTCGGCGACGAGCAGATTTCCCTTTTTTCGGGAGCGTCAAATTCCGAAACGTTTGCGCATCTGACCTACTCACAGGCGGTTGCACTCTTTGCGCTTCCTGCAGAGGAGCGCGCGGAGTTTGTCGAAAAGCATGATATGGAATCGATGTCCACGCGAGAACTAAAGGCAGAGATCGAGGCAGTCAAACGCGAAAAGGATGCTCTGACGGAGAGGATCGCACAGATGGAGGAGGAAGCCATCGAAGCAGAGCGTGATTATAACGGAAAGGCAGATGAGCTGGAAAATGCGCAGAAGGCTTTGCGAGAAGCGAACACCGAAAAAAAGAACGCCGAAGCAACAGCAGAAAGCGCAAAAAAGTTAGCAGCCGCGTATGAAAAAGAAAAAAACAAGGCGGTCAAGGAAAAAGCCGCCGCAGAGAAAAAGGAAGCAGACCTTTTAAAGAAAATCAACGAAGCAACGGCAAAAATCAAAGAATTGGAAGAATCCGCAGAAAATAAAGCAGAGCCTGAGCAGATGACCGTTGAAGCGGCAGTATCGGAGGAAGCGATTGCGGAGGAGCGTTCGCGAATCAAGGAAGAGCTTCGAGCGGAGATCAAGGCTGAATATGAAAAGAAGCTTGCCGCCGCCGCGAATCCGGATGTACAGAGATGCACGGTACACTTCGAGGCGTTTTGTTCTGACTTCCAGCGAATGACAAAGGCTCTTGCGGGACTGCCGGAAGACAGCCGAGAGAAGATCAAGAAAAATGTGCGTGAAGTGTTACAGCGAATGATGGAGGAATTCAAGGATGAGTGAGCATCTGATTCTTTCCGTTGTGTCGGCATCGGTGGTATCGTTTATTGCTGTGGCTGCGGTTTTTGCGGTTGTTTATGGTATTGGGCTGTGGGTTGAGTGGAGGCGGCGGAAATGAAAGGCGGCGAGGAATGAGTATCATAGAAAAAGCACGGGAAGCGGCAAAGTTGTTGGTTGGCGCATATGCCGGTTTTACAGAAATACTTCATGAACACGCAAGGATCGGAGAAGCCGAAAACCGTCTTGCCAGAATATCCAGACTTGGATATTCGTTTGTGTTCGCTTTGAGAGAATTCAAAGACGAACAGTCGACCTGCATATATATTTCGATGCTTGAGGAAGCAGACGAACTGCTTATGTCGGGCGTGGATGAGGCAGAAATATTGTGGTATTTTGAAAAAAGGTTTAGAGATGAAAGGAGGTGAATCTGATGACCGGAATTGAGATACTCGCTGAGTACACGGAAGGCGGAATGCCGGTGGAAGGGAATGTTGTTTTTGCTGTGCTTGCTGTAATCGGACTTATAATGTTAATAGCGGGCTGTATCCGTGGGGATGATGCCATCCCGGGGGCAGGGTGTACCGTGACTGTCGTTTCTCTTGCAATGCTTTTTTTGATCAATTTCACGGCGGAACCGGAACACACCCGCTACAAGGTCACCATCTCCGATGATGTAAAGCTTGTCGAATTTTTGGAACGGTACGAAATCCTCGACACCGAGGGCGAGATATACACGATACGGGAGGTGATACCTGATGCGTAATAAATTGATTGAATTGATTGCAGAGGGGCGTGAACTTTGCGATCAAATACAGTGTGAAGGGTGTACGAGGAACTGCGAAGGGTTGAACGACTGCATTGCGAAAGTACAGGCTGACCACCTTCTCGCAAACGGCGTGATTGTGCCGCCGTGCAAGGTGGGGGATATCGTATACATGGTTACGCCGGGAGGTAGAATCCACGAAAAGAAAGTGCTTGGATCAGCGAGCGTGGTCGGATTAAACCTGCGCGATGAAATTTGGATGAAACATAGCTTTACATGCGAATCGGCACTTGTCTTCAACGTGGATGACATCGGGAAAACCGTATTCCTCACTCGCGAAGAAGCAGAACAGGCGCTGAAAGGAGAACACAATGCCAAGATACATTGATGCGGATACACTTATAGAAGTACTCAAATCGCTGCAAATATATGTAGGGATTCGCTCCGGGAAAGGTGTTATGCGTGCACTCATGACGGAGTATGCAAAAAGCGTTTGGAGAATTGTTGACGAACAGCCGACAGCCGATGTTGTGGAAGTCGTGCGCTGCAAAGACTGCGACGTTCCGCATAACAAATGGACGTTCGCGAGGACGCATCAGCCGGGGACGCGGGAAGAATTTTTGAAGATCCCATATGAGGACACGCGTTTTTGTCCTGTTTGCGGGCGGGAGATAGAGAAGCTGCGCGAAGTGTCGCAGGAGGAATACGCGAGAAGCGTAAAAGGTGAATGGGATCGGAAGGAGAACAGGTCGTGAAAGCGAAGAAAATATATGGCATTGCCAAAGAAACAGAAACACTTAACGTGTGGACATCGCACGACGGGCGGCAGTTCTTCAATTTCGACGGGGCTGTCTATCTGATCGACGGTATGCCGCGCATGGAAGATGAAGAATTTCTTGCGTATCTGGACGTTCCGAAGCCGAAGCGCGGTGAATGGGATGTCACGATGCACGATGCGCGTGAATGCCTTGTGCAGGATGTATGTGCGGACGACCGAGAGCTGAAGTCGGATGCTGTATCGATCATTGTCAGCGGACGGCACATGATCGCGTTTCACACGGCAGAGGGCGGCGTGATCTGGCTGGATGAGGACAAGCTGTCTCCGCTTGCGGCGGCTGAATGGCGGGTCTTCCTTCGTGCATCGGAAACAGGTGAGACGTACATTGCGGTGTTTGAGGGGCTGTACCTGATTGCATTGTTATCGTACGAGATGACGGCAGAGGTCATGCCGGGAGAGGGACTTGCGGGGCGGCTGCTTGAACTTGCAGGACGCGGACAGAGGACAGAAGGCAGACCGATGACGGAAGACGATGAAAACGAAGAAGATGTCGTCGGTGCGCTGAAGGAGATGTACGGAGGAGACGCGGATGGCGGTCAAT
Organism: Eubacteriales bacterium; assembly: GCA_045631585.1. Taxonomy (GTDB): domain Bacteria; phylum Bacillota; class Clostridia; order Oscillospirales; family CAG-272; genus SIG644. Next base: position 24,217 of record JAZQUX010000332.1, read on the forward strand.
GAATTCGGCGCGAAGCTCGACCGAAACGGGTACGCGCCGTCGATCATCGGAGATCACAACGAATACAGATGCAAGCTGTGCGCGAGAAACGGAACGGCAGATCATCTTGATCGCCATGAGATCTTCAGCGGCGGCTTGCGCGAGAAAAGCAAGAGATACGGTCTTTGGGTGCATCTTTGCGGATGGAGTTGTCATCGCGGGGAGAACGGAGCGCACAGAAACAGAAGTATTGATCTTGCGCTAAAGCGGGAAGCACAGAAAAAAGCCATGGAGGAATACGGCTGGGGCGTAGATGAGTTCCGGGCGGTGTTTCGGAATAATTATATCGATGAGGAGGATATCGGCGATGAATGTGATAATACCTGAGCGGCAGAAGATTTTAAATCCGAAAGCGCGACCGCAGATTCGCGCGATGATAAGCCGGTGCGCGGCAGAAGTGCTTATTGCTGAATTTGGATTTGGCGGCAGCGGAGAACATCTGAGGCGGATCGAATCGGCGGTTGATGCGCGTTTGAAAAAGTACAGCGGATATTACAGCAGATACAGAAACGAACGGCGCGCAATGGAGGCGCTGCGGGAAGACGCATTGAATATGGGGATAGACTGCGACATCAGACCGGGGTCAGGAGAAAAGGTTATGGTTGGTCATGAGCATGACATGATTTTTATGTCGTACCTGATTGTGCTGCACGAATTGGAAGGATTTGCGAATAAACGCATGGACCGGTTCCAAGCGGAATTGCAGAGGAAAATCAGATACTACAACAGCACGTTTGACGGTGCGCCGGACACGGTCGTTGATGTTATGGACGACAGGCTTGGGCGTTACGGTAAAGAACAGTCTGCGCATTTTGCGCCTGTAAAGCCAAAACCGTTTGAAATCAGAGTAAAAATATGAGCAAAAAAAGGAGCGGCTTCGGTGCCGCTCCGAAGCTCGGATGAACTATTAACAAGTCGACGTTAAAGTGATATATATAAAGGAAGGAGGACGAAGATGGGAAAGCAGACCAGAACAAGAGCACTTGCATACGACCTCGGGCAGCTTGTCGAGATCGATGCCTATCCGATGAAAAAGGTCGGGAGGGGGCGGCGGTCAGCTTGGCGACCGACGACCCAAGCACAGGAGCGGGTAAACCAGCGCAGAAAGATGCGTGAGGTGTCCCGTCTGGTCAATCTCAACTTCGACAGATCGTCCTATATGATATCGCTTGACTATGATGACGGCATGTATCCCGATTCGATGGAAGAAGCAATCCGCAACATGCAGAACTTCATCCGCCGTCTGCGCTCGATCTTCAAAAAAGCGGGAGCAGTTTTGAAATACATGTATTCCACAGAGCGCGGCTGCGAAACAGGACGCACACACCATCACATGATCGTATCGGGCGTCGTTGCAAAGGAAATCATCCTTGATGCGTGGAAGAAATCAAAGCGGTGCTTTGCGGAACACCTTGAATTCACCGAAAACGGCTATTCCGATCTTGCTGTCTACACGGCAAAGAAACAGGAACGCTGGGAGCGATCCTACACGACATCGAAGAACCTGACTCGACCTGAGCCGCTGCCGGACGAAGACGCAGAAGCAAAGCGCATCAACCGCGCATTCACACGGTCTGTCTGTGAAGACATGTATGCGCACAATCTGACACGTGAGCAGCTGCTTGACCTGTTCCCCGGCTTCAAGGTCGTGGACGGCTGGACATGCACCTATAATCCGTACGACAAGGGATATTACATACACATGCGCCTAATCCGAGCGAATGCAAATGTAGCGGGATGGGCGACGACCAGACAGGGACACCCGGGCGACGTTTACCCGTGGAACAGTCTGCAGCCGGAGGAACGGCACTATACATCCGACGACGATGACGATTATTTCAGCGCGGCTTCCTATGCCGCGAAAACACAAACCGAACGAGAGGGGGATTTGCATTGACAACCAAAGAGGCAAAACACGAGCTTGAAACCTATGCACACATGTGTCGGGTGCTGGATCGATTGCGATCTGATGCGCGTGTCGCCGAGCTTGCGGCACAGTCGCCGCGCACGTCCTCCTTCTCTGCCGCGGCATCACACGGCGGGGATTCGTACGACGAAAAAATTGTGCGGATGCTCGACAAAAAGCAGCGTGTCACGGATGCGGAACGGTGCATTATTTTCGTTGAGATCATTCTCGACACGATATTCGATTCCGCCGAGAAAAAAACACGAAAAATTTTAATTGATTTCTGCATCAAAAACAAATCCTGCGAGGCTATCGCTTCGGAGGTCAGCGCAAGCGCGCCCAGAGTGTATCAGATTCTCGACGAGGCTCTTGAAATCTATATTTTCAACCGCGCGATCATCGTTCAGATGCTTGATTTTGACCCGTTTGTGCATGACAAAACAGAGGCGGATTCTCGCGCGCACACGCGGGAATTATAAAACGGCTATAAAATTGCTATAAAATCGTTATAAAAAGACTATAAAAAGACTATACGCACAAGGCACATTTCCGTGCTATAATGGTATCGTCAAAAGGTGCGGGTGCATCCGAACACTTCCCTGCAAGTTCTGCGGGGGTGCGCATCGGATATGACGCACCTTTATTGACGGGATTTGGAAACGCTGCTGCACTATTTGACAGCGGAGGGGGTCAGCGGCAGGAAACGAACGGGGTGAGGACATGGCGGAAACCGAGAAAAAGAATATGCGCAAGCTGCTTGCAAAAATGCTTTCCATGCCGGCGACAGGTGCCGCGCTTGAAGTGGCGGAATCCATCGGCGTACAGATGGAGGCACCGACGAACATGATGGCGATCACGGCGGCATTGATCCGCGAATCGGTCAACGGCAATGTCAAAGCAATCAAAGCATTGCAGGAAATCACCGGCGAGGACGAATATCTGAAAATGCAGAAAGAGCGACTGCGGATCGAGAAAAAGCGACTGCGCATGGAGGAAATCCGTTTTGCAACGATGAATCCCGATCCTGAGCAGATCGAGGACGATCCTTTGTCTGCGGCTCTGCTTGCGGAAGCGGAGATCATGGATGCCGATCAGCAGTAAGCAGCGGAAAATACTTGCTTTCCCGCACACAAAATACGATGCGCTGATTTGTGACGGTGCCATCCGTTCCGGCAAAACGTCGTTTATGACGGTTGCGTTTGTTGACGATGCCATGCGGCGATATAAAAACCAGCGTTTCGGCATCTGCGGGAACACCGTTGATTCAACGACGAAAAACATCATTGTCCCGTACATGGGTCTGACCTACGCACAGAAAAAATACAAGCTGAACTGGAAATCCAAAGATAAGGTCCTTGAAGTTCGGCGCGGAGCTGTGGTCAACTATTTCGAAGTGTTCGGCGGCAAGGATGAAGCGTCCTACAAGCTGATACAAGGTCGAACGCTTGCGGGGGTTTTATTTGATGAAGTGGCATTGCAGCCGCGATCTTTTGTAGAACAGGCTCTTGGACGATGCTCTGTCACAGGGTCGCGGTTTTGGTTTAACTGCAATCCTGATGCGCCAACGCATTGGTTTAAGCTGGAATGGATCGACAGGCTGGCTGAGAAAAACGCTTATCACATTCACTTTTTTCTCGATGACAATCCGGCACTTGATGATAAAATCAAAAAACGTTACAAGTCGATGTTTACGGGCATCTTCTATCGTCGGTACATCCTCGGCGAATGGTGTCTTGCGGAGGGCTTGATTTACGACTTCGGAGAGGGCAATATCACGGACGACATCCCGGAGGGTGCTGAATATTACATCTCCATCGACTACGGTACGCTGAATCCGTTTTCTGCGGGGCTGTGGGCGGTCAGAGGTGCAAAGGCGGTGCGCATCAAGGAATACTACTATTCCGGGCGGCAGAAAAACAGACAACTGACTGACGAGGAATACTGCGACGCGGTAGAGGCACTGGCAGACGGATACAACATACAAAAGATTGTCGTTGACCCATCTGCAGCATCGTTTATCACGGCACTGCGCAAACGCGGATTTTCTGTTTTGCACGCAAAAAACGACGTGCTTGACGGCATCCGCAAGACGGCTGTTATGCTGCAGGGCGGAAACATCATGATACACCGCGGATGCACTGATGCGATCCGCGAATTCGGGCTTTACCGATGGGACGAAAAAGCGACCGAAGATACGGTTATCAAGGATAATGACCATGCAATGGACGATATCCGATATTTTTGTAATACGATCATGGCAAAGAGAATCAAAAACGCCGATTTCAAATCGGAGTGGGTTATGAGGTGACGAATGAAAACATATCAGGATTTGCTTGCGTGCGGCAACGATGAAAAACGGCGAATGAAATTTGTGCTTGAAGCGATTGACGAGCATAAAGCATCCGCGCGGTATCAGATGGCGTTGACCGCGGATAAATACAGACACCAGAAAAACGAAACGATTGAGAAATATCAAAAGCTGCTGCGCACCATGACGGGCGAAATGATCCCCGACATTTACACAGCAAACCATAAAATCAAATCGGGATTTTTCAGACGGTTTGTTATCCAGCGGCTGATGTATGAGCTTGGCAACGGTGTGCAGTTCGCCGACGAAAATACAAAGAAAAAGCTCGGCGATAACTTCGACGCGGTTTTGCAGGATGCGGCGGAGGATTCGATGGTACACGGTGTGTCATTCCTTTTTTGGGACACAGACAAGGTCGTCGAATTCAAATTCCTTGAATATGTGCCGATGTACGACGAGAACACGGGTCTGCTCTGTGCGGGTGTGCGCTTTTGGCAAATCGACGATAAGCCGCTGAACATCACACTGTATGAGCAGGATGGATATACCGTATACAAAAAACCGGAAGGAAAAGAAATCGCTGTTCACACAGAAAAACGGCAATACAAAAAGAACGTGCGTAAAGCTCCGGCAGACGAAACGGGAGAAACGACATTTGAAAATCACCCGTCCTTCCCTTTCGTGCCTCTGAAACATGACCGCGAAATGTCGTCTATGCTGGAAGGTCTGCGGGAGCAGATCGATGCCTATGATCTTATCAAATCAGGCTTTGCGAACGACGTCGACGAAGCAAATATGATCTACTGGATCGTCGAAAACGCAGGCGGCATGAATGATAAAGATATAGCGCAGTTTTTGGAGCGTCTGCATAAGCTGCACGCAGCCGTCGTCGACGGTGATGACGGTGCAAAGGCTACACCGGAGCGCATCGAAGCACCGTATGAAGGACGTGAAGTTTATCTCAAACGCCTGCGCGCCGACCTGTACGAGGATGCAATGGCACTTGATACAGCGGTGCTTTCTGCGGGAAATGTCACGGCGACGCAGATTCAGGCGGCATATGAACCGCTGAATGAAGCGGCAGACCTTTTTGAATACCGACTGATTGAAGCAATTCACAGTCTGCTTGCGCTTGCGGGTCTGCCAATCGAAGATCCGACATTTACGCGGTCACAGGTAGCAAACCAGACGGAAATGACGCAGAATGTCATGCTTGCCGCGCAATATCTTGATGACGAAACGGTCATCGAGCTGCTGCCGTTTATGACACCGGAGCAGAAAAAACGCGCCATCGAGCAGATGCAGAACATTGAGCGAAAGCGCAACGGCTACGGCGATGACGGAGATCCAAACGACGATCCTGCTGGCAATGATCCCGCAAACAACGACCCGGCGGGTGGTGACGGTGCATGATGGACATCGGTGAGCGGCTGACCGAAGAACGGCTGCAAGACCTTGAAAAACGGATTGCGAAGCTGTACGGAGAGCAGGAACAGACGATGCGCATGAAAGCGGCATCGTATTTCGGACAGTTTGAAAAGCGTGACCGTGACATGCAGAAAGCCTTGCGAGAGGGCAAGATTACAGAGGAATTCTATAAAACGTGGCGCGTGACGCAGATCGGGCGCGGCGAACGCTTTGTAGTGCTTGCGGACAATTTCGCACAGGAAATGCTGCACGCGAACGAAACCGCGGCGCGGTGGACAAACGAGGAAATCCCGCGTATCTATATGATAAACCACGACACACAGGCGTATGAAATCGAGCAGATACACGGCAATATCGGTCTGAATCTGCTTGACGAAAACACGCTGCGTCGGCTTGTTGTGGAAGATCCTGATTTGCTCCCGAACCGTGATATCGATGCAAAAACCGATCTTGACTGGAACAGGCGGCAATTCAACGACGAAATATTGTCCGGCATCATGCAGGGCGAAAACCTGAAACAGATCACAGATCGCGTTGCACCGTATGTCGACGGAAATCGAAAATCAGCGGTCCGAGCGGCAAGAACTGCAATCACGGGCGCGCAGAACGGGGGAAGACAGTACGCATACGAAGAAGCGGCAAAACTCGGAATCGCGGTCAGAAAGCGTTGGATTGCGACCAAAGACGGACACACGCGAGAAGCACACGGACTTGCTGACGGTCAGGTCGTCGATTATGATAAGCCGTTTGTTGTCGGTGGATTCAAAATGATGTTCCCCGGTGATCCTTCTGCTCCCGGGCATCTTGTATGGAACTGCCGATGCACCACGCGGACGCAGGAAAAGGACGGTATTGAAGCCGAGCCGCGTATGATGCGTGTACGTGACCCGAAAACGGGTGAAGCTGTTGTCGTAAACGAAATGACCTATCAGGAATGGCTGGTGTGGAAGAAGAATGCCGAATAACAATATAACGATCCTTGAAGATAACACAAAGATTTTCGGCGATGAGCTGAAACGCGCGATCCTTCGTGCGCTTGAACGGTGCGGATCACAGGCAGAGGGATATGCAAAAGACCTTTGCCCGATATCCGATACGGGAGAAAAGACGCTGCAGCAGTCGATCACACACAAGATCGATCAGAAAAACAACGAGGTTTATGTCGGAACAAACGTCGAGTACGGCGCATATGTCGAGCTTGGCACCGGTAAATATTATCCGGGCGGTCGACCTACTCCGTGGAATTACGAGGACGAAAACGGCGATTGGCACCACACCGAAGGTCAGGAGGCGCAGCCGTATCTTGTACCTGCGGCGAAAGATCACGCGCAGACATACCGAAACATTTTTAAAGATGAGCTTGGAACCTAATACAGGTAATCACCGCGAGGAACTGCGGTTTTTATAAATAAAATTTGTCGAAGAAAGGACAAACAAAAAATGGCACTTACCAGAAAAATGCTGAAAGGCATGGGATTGACCGAGGAACAGGTCGATTCGATCATTGATGCTCACACCGAGACCGTCGAAGGACTGAAGGATCAGGTTGAGCAGTACAAATCGGACGCGGAGAAGCTGCCCGGCGTTACAAAGGAACGTGACGACCTCCGCGCGGCACAGGGAAGCAACGAGTGGAAGACCAAATACGACAAAGAACACTCCGATTTCGAGGCATACAAGGCGGATGTCACAAAGAAAGAGACCCGCGCCAAGAAGGAAGGTGTGTTTCGCAAATTTCTGCTCGAAAATGTCGGCATTTCGGACAAACGCATCGAAGCGGTGATGCGCGTGACCGATCTTGATGCCGTGGAGCTTGACGGGGATAAGGTCAAAGACGCAGAGAAACGCGCCGGTGAGCTGAAAACCGAATGGGCTGATTTTGTCGTAACCACAACCACAACGGGGACAAATCCCCCGAATCCTCCGGATGGCGGCGGCGCAGGTGATGTCGACCTCGGTACGCTTTCCATGGAGGATTACATCAAAAAACGTACACAGAAATGAGAAAGGAATAATACACTATGGCAAATACGATTCTTACACCGGAAATCATCGCGCGTGAAGCTCTGATGCAGCTGACGAACAACGCTGTTATGTCCAGACTTGTGCACAGAGACTATTCGTCTGAATTCGTTGCAGGTGTCGGCGACGTTGTAAACGTCAGAAAGCCGGCGACGTTTCTTGCAAAGGATTTTGTAACCGAAATCGAAATTCAGGATGCAAACGAAGTGTCCGTGCCGATCAAGATGGATAAGCATTACGACGTTTCCTTCCAGGTCACGTCCAAGGAAATGTCGCTCGACATCGAGGATTTCTCGGAGCAGCTTATCAAGCCTGCAATGCTGGCATTCAATGACAAAATCGACGCAGACCTGATTGCGCTCCATACCAAGATCACCAACACCGTTGACATGGCGGGTGATACCTTTGCGCCTGCCGATCTGATCAAGGCGAGAAAGCACATCGTCAATGCAGGCGCACCGACCACCAACCGTTACGCGGTTATCGGTACGGAGGCGGAAGCAGACCTGCTTAACACCGAACTGTTTGTCTCTGCCGAAAAGGTCGGCGATGAAGGAACCGCGCTCCGTGAGGCTTCTCTCGGTCGCAAGTTCGGTCTTGATATCTACACCGACCAGAACGTCAAGAAGGGTTCCGCGTACACACCGAACCTTGTATTCCACAAGAACGCCTTCGCGTTTGTTACCCGTCCGCTGGCTCTCCCGCAGGGTGCAGGAAAGGCGGCAATCATGAACTACAACGGCTACGGTCTGCGTGTCGTTTTCGGCTACGATGTCAATACCAAGGTTGATACCGTATCCATCGATATGATCTGCGGTATGGCTGTGCTTGACAAGTCTCTCGCAGCGGTCATCAAGGACGCACGCTGATGGTCGCGGTCGGTGATGTATGCGCCGCCATTCATAACTATTTCGTCGTCCGTGACGGGATCCACATTGATACATTTACCGTAAAAAACGGAACTCTGGTACTGCCCTTCCTTGCGGATGGGCAGTATTTCAGAATTGACGGGTCTGTTTTTAACGATGGCGTGTATGTGTATCCGGCGCAGGGCTTGACAGATGAAACATTCCGCGGCGGCGTGTGGGCAATGGCTCCCGAGAGGGCTTTTCTGGATATCGTTTCGGAAATCAGCACGTACACGGAAACGGATGCGGCAAAAGCGACACCGTATCAGTCGGAAAGCTTCGGCGGGTATTCCTATTCCGTGCGCGGCGGTTCTGACGACCCGACAGCATGGCAGACCGTTTTCAGAAAGCGGCTGAACCGCTGGAGGAAGCTGCCGTGAGCCTGATGGAGAGATTCAAAACGGAATGCGTGATGATGGTTCACGATGCCGAATCTGACGGCGCAGGAGGTACAAGTGGAACGTGGCGGGAAACGGCACACTTCCACCCTGCCATTGTGGAGAAATCGCACACAGAGCCGGAGAACGGCGAAAAGAAGCGTGCGAAAGCATTTTATGAAGTTTACGTGCCGCGCAATTTTGTGATCGGCTATCACAGCGTGTTCAAACGGCTGTCAGACGGGCGCGTGTTCCGCGTGACCTCAAATCCGCAGGACAAACAAACGCCGATGGGCGCGACGTTTTCCTTTGCGTATGTCACAGCCGAGGAATGGAGGATCCCCAATGACAAAAAGTGAGGCGGTTCAGAAATTTCTGGAACGGTGCGGCGGTGCGGTCTATGCGGCGGCATCGGTGCCGGATGATGCGGAATTTCCGTATACGACCTACGAAATGCAAACCGCCGCATACGGTGACGGCGAAGTGCCGATCACGGTCAATGCGTGGTTCTACACATCATCGGAGGCGGTACCGGACGAATACTGCGACAACCTGTCAAGCCTTATCGGGCGCGGAGGCGTGATGCTTACATGTGACGGCGGCGCGGTATGGATCAAGCGCGGCTCTCCATTTGCCCAGCGCGTAAAAAACACAGGTGAAGACTCAATCAAACGCCGATACATCAATCTATCGGCAGAATTTTTCACGGAGGACTAAAACATGAAATTTACAAAGATTCCGCAGGATACATTTAAGAACATCCAGCTGAATGCCGGCATTCTGCTTTCCAACTTTGACCCGAAAACCGCAAGCGTTCAGAACGGCGGCATTCTCGGCGCAACGTCGGGCGGTGTAAGCTTTAATGCAACTCCGTCCTACAAGGACATGGGCGAGGATATCGACAACTGCCCGAAGAATACAAAGGAGCTGAAAAAGCTCGAATCCATGGATATCAAGATGTCCGGCACGTTTGCAACGGTCACGGCAAAGACGGCACAGATGCTGACTGCGCACGCTGACATTGACGCATCTGATGCATCGCACATCATTCCGCGTACAGATATCAAGGATGAGGACTTCGCGGACCTCTGGTGGGTCGGAGACTACTCAGACGAAAACGGTGAGCAGAACGGCGGCTTCTGCGCGATCCACATGATGAATTCCCTTTCCACGGGCGGCTTCAAGATTCAGTCTGGCGACAAGGAAAAAGGCAAGTTTGCCTTCGAATTCACGGCGCATTTCTCCATTGCCGATCAGACGAAGGTTCCCTTTGAAATTTACGTAAAAGCGGGAACGGCGGAGGCGTAACACATGAAGCTTTCTGAAATTTCCACAGAACGTGCGGCGGACGTGCTTTGCGAGCTGACACCTCTCGTTGACAGCATCATCACCGATGAAGATCTGATGCAGTCTTTGTCTGCCGTTGTCGACCGTGAGCAGACGGAAACGATGTCGGTCGGACAGAAAATGCTGCTTGTTTCGTCAAAGCTCGGCAAGATCGTGCCGATTCTCATGAAAAAACGTCGTGCGGAAATGTTCGGCATTCTGGCGGTTCTCAATGAGAAAACGCCTGAGCAGATTTCCGCGCAGAACATGCTTGTGACAATGATGCAGGTCAGAGACCTTGTGAACGACCGGGAACTTATCGATTTTTTCAGATCGTGCAGGAATACGGGAGAGGGCGCGTAATACGCTCTCTCCTTTGTTATTCCTGCGGCTTTGGGGTGCGGACGATCCTTGTGACCATCCGCGAAAAAATCAGGGACGATCTGGAACGGGAAGCATTCCGCGGCTATATTGCTGACTGCCTATGGGCGATTGCGAAGAATACCGCGATGAGCTGCGGCGGGTCGTATTTCGAAACAAAACTCCGCGACGGCATCAAGGAAGCAAAGCCCGAGGACAACCGAACGGGTGACGAAATTGTCGCGGACATCATTGCACGTGCAGGAATTGAGGTGATTTCATGAATTTGCTTGATTTATTTGTCAAGATTTCCGTTGACGATCAAGCATCGAAAAATGTGGAGTCGCTGGGGTCGAAGATCGGCGGCGGTTTGAAAGCTGCCGCGGCTGTCGGTGTTGCTGCTGTAAGTGCGGCGGCAGCGGGTGTTACAGCACTTACGACGGCAGCTGTAAAAAATTACGCAGAGTATGAGCAGCTTGTCGGCGGTGTTGAAACGCTGTTCAAGGATTCCGCGGATGCTGTGCAGAGTTACGCGAATAAAGCATACAAGACAGCCGGACTTGATGCGAATTCCTATATGGAAACGATAACGGGATTTGCGGCATCAATGCTTCAGTCGCTGGGCGGAAACACGGAAGAAGCTGCAAAATTATCAAATCAGGCGGTCATTGATATGGCGGATAACGCCAATAAAATGGGATCGTCAATGGCATCGATCCAGAATGCATATCAAGGCTTTGCAAAACAGAATTACACCATGCTCGACAACCTCAAACTCGGCTATGGTGGCACAGCGGCAGAAATGTATCGACTCATGAGCGATGCCGCGGAACTTGATGAACAATTCAGAGCGACAGCGCAATTTTCGATTGACTCAAAAGGACATCTGACGGCGAGCTTTGCTGATATCACAAAAGCGATTCATATTGTTCAGACCGAACTTGGAATCACGGGTACAACATCACTCGAAGCAGGAGCGACGATATCCGGTTCAGCAGCAATGATGAAAAGCGCATGGTCAAATCTTGTGACGGGTATGGCGGACGAAAATGCATCGTTTACCAATCTTGTGATCAGGTTTGTGGCATCGGTTGAGACATTTGCAGACAACATGCTGCCGCGCGTTGAGATCGCGTTGGGCGGTGTTGTGAAGCTGATCGAAGGTCTTGCGCCGAAGATCATTGACCGTTTGCCGAGCCTTGTCGAGACGGTTCTGCCGCCTCTGATCAACGCCGCATTCAGTTTGCTGGATGCGGTCATCGATGTGCTGCCGTCTCTTGCGATGACGTTGATCGATGTGCTTGCGGATTCGCTTGTGACACACATACCTGGGCTTGTGCCTGCTGCTGTTGATGTTATCATCAAGCTTGCAATGATGCTGACCGATCCTGCGACGCTGATCAGTCTGATCGATGCATCTGTGGCAATTATTCTTGCACTGGCGGATGGCATTCTTGAGGCAGTCCCGCAGCTCGTCGAAGCGGCATCAGTCATCGTGCAACGTCTTGTCGATGCTTTGATTTATGCGCTGCCGCTTATGATTGAAGCGGGAGAACAGATAATTGGAAAGATTTTGGAATGCACGAAAAACAATCTGCCGAAACTTGTGGAAGCTGGTCTTTCTATTGTTTCTGCGATCGGTGACGGCATTGGCAAGGAAATACCGTTTCTTTCCGGCGTATTTGAAGATCTCGAGTATATCGTTGTTGCTGTCACGGCGGCGTTTGTTGCGTACAAAGGTGTTATGATTGCAATGGAAGTGATCAGTAAGATCAAAACCATGACGGAGAGCATGA
>JAZQUX010000333.1:0-13419 GCA_045631585.1 Eubacteriales bacterium
GGCAAAGAATGAACATATATGCTTTCCGCGAGCGCGCGAAGCAGTGTGAGCGTACGGCTACGCAGTTGTAGAAAAATTAGTTTATCCCCCTGCGCACGCAGTGCAGTGTGAGCGTGGGCAGGAGAAGATGTTTAAAATTTAATAAAACACCCCGCATCGTACTCCCCTCACTCCTCACACCGTCCGAGCAGAGCGGTGGAGGAAAGCTGTGAAAAGCAGATTTTGTTTTTACCGTTTTCTTGGTACAAAACGAAAGCACGGGGCAATTCTTCACACGCGGCGCTCACCTCACCGCGGCTTTCCGCGCGCGAAAGATACTGGCGCGTTGTGCGGGATATGGTCGAATTATCGATATCAAACATACCGATGATATTCTTTTTTCTGATATTTTTATTACTTCCTATATGAAGATACATAAAGATCTCCTTGTTTTCATCAGACCGTCTCGAACGTTCCGTTTTTGACGCGAATCACGTTGGCGCCGTCCAAACGCCGCATCTCGCTCTCTTCACAGGTCGTCAGTATCACCTGCTTGTCGCGAATGCGCCCCGTCAGATAATCCCTGCGCCCGACGTCGAGCTCACTGAGCACGTCATCAAACAAATACACCGGATGCTCCGAGCACGTCTCGTAGCAAATATCACCCTCCGCCAGCTTCATGGCCAACGCAAGCGATCTCTGTTGCCCCTGAGAGGCAAAAAGACGGGCACAGACACCGTTGAGCGTGATGTCTATATCATCACGGTGGATGCCCCACAACGTGTAACCCGCGCCAATTTCGCGGGCGTGAGAGGTGGTCAAGAGCGACAGAAACGCGTCCCTTGTTTTTTTCTCGTCCAGATAGTCCTCTTCGCTTGGCAAATGCGCCGTTCCGACGTAGCTGAAATCAGGCATCTCGCGTCCCCCCGTCATGTCGGAAAAGACCTTGGCGGCGGCCGCCTTGATGCTCTTGATATACTGCACACGATAGCGGGCAATGATCGCCCCCTCGTTTGCCAGCTGCTCCGACCAGACGTCGATGGTGTCCTCCAAGACCCGTCGCGCCGCCTCGTTTTCACAGGCCTCTTTGATCAGTCGGTTTCTTTCCTTGAGAATCTTGTTGTAACGCTGAAGAGATGCCATGTAAACCGGCTTGAGCTGGGATATGGCCACGTCGAGAAAGTTGCGCCGAAGCTCGGGTCCGCTTTTGATGATGGACAAATGCTCGGGGCAAAACATCACTACGCGAAGACCGCCGACCAGCTCGGACATTTTGGATACCGGGAGTCCGTTTTGTTCCATTTTGCGCTTTCTGCCCGCCATCAGCGTGGCCGACAGACGCATCGCTCGAATGTGATCGCAATAGTCCAGCGTGACCGTCGCCTGATGCTGACCGAACCGAATCAAATCGGCATCCTTGGCGCCTCGGAAGCTCTTGCCGATGGACAAAAGCGAGATCGCCTCGAGCAGATTGGTCTTTCCTTGCGCATTGTCGCCCAAAAGAAGATTGACACCGGGGGAAAACGTCACCTCGGCCCGCTCAATGTTGCGGAACTGTTCTACTTGGATTTTGTTACATTGCATAGGGGTCGGGCGCCGATCATTCCTTCATGCGGACGGGGAGCAGGAAGAACAATTCGGAGTGATCGTCCTCTTTTTCCAGCGGCTCGATGTTGATGGAGGTCAGGGCGGAGGTCATGCTGATCTTGACGCGATCGGCGGTGCAGGAGCGGAGCGAGTCGATCAGGTAGCGGTTATTGAAGGCGATGATCAGATCCTCGCCCTCGTGAACGATGGGCAGCTCGTCATAGGTGCTGCCGGCCGTGCTGTTGGCAAAAATTTTAAGCAGGTCGCCGTCCAGCTGCAATTTGACGTGCGAGCGGACGCTGTTGGCGATCTTTTCCTCGGTGATCAGAGCCGCGCGATCCAGAGCGGACAGAAGCGCGTTCTTATCCACCTCGACGCTGATGCGGTGAGAGTTGATGATGACGCGATCAAAATCAATATACTCGCCGTCGATCAGTCGGGAGAAGAAGGTCAGATCTCCCAGATTCATAAGAATATTCTTACGGCTGACAAAGATACGGGCATCCTCTTCCTCGCTGTCGAGCAGCATTCTCTGGAGCTCACCCACCGTTTTGACGGGCATGATGAAGGAGTAATTCATGGGAACACCCTCGGCGCCGGCGTTGGTCATTTCGGTCGAAATGGCACACTTGGCCAGACGGAAGCCGTCGCAGGTGACGGTCAAAAGGTTATTTTCAACGATCTTGAAATAGCAGCCGTTGAGCACAGGGCGCTGATCGTTGACGGCCATAGCGTGAGCGACCTTGGAGATCATCTTTTTGAGCACGCCCTGGTTAATCACGAAACCCTTATCGCCGGACAGCTTGGGAATTTCGGGAAAATCGGAGCCGCGCAGGGCATTCATTTTATGGGTAGATTTACCCGATTCAAACACGGCGGTCAATTTATCATCGACGGTCAGTGTGATTTCGTCTCTGTCCATGACCTTGACGGTTTGGTTGAATTTTTGGGCGTTGATGATATAGCTACCGCCTTCGAGGACTTCGGGATGAATGGTGATCTTGACGCCTTTTTCGAGGTCGAAGGTCGTCAGGGTACAGGTATCGGGTTCAACGGCTTCGATCAGGATACCTTCGATGCCTGCCATGGTGGATTTGCCTGAGACGGCGCACATTAAGGGGGCGATGGCTTCGCTGATGCTTTGGCGGTTAAAGACGATTTTCATGGGTTATGTCCTCCGAAAATTTATTTTTGTTTTTTATTTTTAGTTATGTTGAAATTTTTTACTATTTCGTAGACGGATGTGCGGGGGGATGTGCTAAAGTTTTTACAACTTCGTAGCCGGACGCTCACACTGCTGCGCGCGTTCGCGGATGGCATTGATGTTCATTCTTTGCCTCGTGGCAAAGAACGAACCAAGAAAACACGCCAAAGGCTGCCGCCTTTGGAAACTGCTCCTTTGCCGCTCTGCAAAGAGGAAGACGAGAAAAACATATACGCTTTCACTGCATCTCCCGCCGTGTGGACACCACGAGCGGCAGGCAGAAAAAGCAAAAATTGTTGATATCTCGTAGGGCGGGGGCTTGCTCCCGCCGTTGATTAGGTAAAAGTTTTTGCTGAAATAGGGCGCGGAAAACGAGAGTGAAAATTTTACAAAAAGTGCGTTGCGTGCTACTTCCGTGTTTGCATTTTTCTTTAAAATGCGAACGCAAGCGTTGAAGATGCTCATCTTCGCGAAAAAATGAGTGACGCGACAGCGGAACGGTTTTCGCGCTGCGGGGTTTTAAGGGGTATTCGACCCCTTAGTGCTCTTTCTTGGTTCGTTCTTTCTCGCATGAGAAAGAATGAACATAAAAGCCAAAACAGATCAGCGCGAGCCGAAGGCTCGCAGTATGATCGTCAAAAGGAGAAGATGTGTAAAATTTCGTTTTCCTGCTCCTCCCCCACACTCCCCACGCTTTATAGAATGAAAGAATGAAAGAATGAATTAGTAGTAGAAGTATTAGAACCGGTGGATATTGTGGAAACCTCATTTTCCCTTGTCCCACAACACTTTTTCTCCCTCTTCCATCCCCACTCTGTGTTGATAACTCTTCCTTTTCTCTGTGGGGAAAAAGTGGAAAACCAAACGCAATTCAAAGAATTTTTTGGAATCCTGTAAAAATACCGAAAAAATCCAAAAAAATACTCAAAAAACGTGCCAAGTGTGTAAAACTTTGTCGTTCTCCTTTGTTGAAAAGTCACCCGAAAAAGTCGAAATTGCTAAGTACTTATTGAAAAAATCATTGTGGAAAACTATGTGGAAAGTGTGGATAAAACCCAAAGAAGTATGTGGAAACCCGAAAAATCAAGCGTTTTTTCCATGTTTTCCTTACTGCGCCGAAACCTCGTTTTTGATCTCGGCAATTTCAATCGCCACGGAATTGTCCGCCTGAATTTTCTTCTCCACCGTGTCAAACGAGGACATCATCGTCGTGTGATCGCGGCCGCTGATGATCTTACCAATGCTCTTAAACGGCATATCCGTGATCACGCGGGTCAGATAAACGAACACATGGCGCGCCCAAGCCACCTCTTTGGTGCGGCGGGAGCCGATAATATCTTCTTTTTTCACACCGTATTTTTTGTAAATACCGGCAAAAATCTTGTTGATCGTCACGCTGACGGGTTCGGCGCCGCCGAGCAGCTCGGAAATACAGGATCGCGCCAAATCCATGTTCAGCTCCTTGTCTGACATAAAGGTCAAAGCCCCCAGCTTTTTGATCGCTCCCTCGATCTGACGAATGTTGGAGCGCAAATTTTCTGCCAGATACATCAAAACGTCGTCGGGCAGGGTGATGTTGACCTGCTCGGCCTTCTTTTTGATGATCGCAATGCGAAGCTCCAAGTCAGGCGGCTGAATGTCCGCAATCAAGCCCCACTCAAAGCGGGTACGCAGACGATCCTCCAGCGTCTTGATGTCGCGGGGCGGACGGTCGGAGGTCAGAATGATCTGCTTTCCTTCCTCAAACAGGCAATTGAAGGTGTGGAAGAACTCCTGCTGAGTCGCTTCCTTGCCGGCGATAAACTGAATATCGTCGATGAGAAGTACGTCGCATTTTCTGTACTTGTCGCGGAACTCTTGGGGAGATTTCATCTGAATCGCCTCGACCAGCTGGTTGGTAAAATCCTCACCCTTGACGTAAGTAATGTTGAAATTCGGGTGGTTTTTACGCAGCTCGTTGATAATCGCGTGCATCAGGTGGGTCTTTCCCAGACCGCTCTGTCCGTAGATGAACAGCGGGTTGTAATTGACCGCGGGACGGTCGGCAACCGCAATACAAGCCGCGTGAGCAAACTTGTTGGAGGAGCCGATGATAAAGTTGTCAAAGGTGTACTGGAAATTATAGGTCTGAGCGAAATTCGGAATGGAGGGAATGGTCGGCTTTGTTCCCACCGGCTTTTCTTCCTCTTTTTCCTCCTCTTTTCGACTGGCATCTCCCTTGATGAGCGTGCGAATCAGCTCTTGGGGATCTGCCCGTTTGCCCTCGAAGATGATGTTGACGTTGATATCAAAGCCCAAAAGGTCGGAGAATTTCTTTTTGATGTCCTCCATATAGCGCTTTTGGATGGTCATGTGCTTGAATTCTGAGGTCGTGCGCAGGGTAATGATATTTTGATTGGTATCGAAGTCGACGACAGTCACGTCTCCAAACCAAAGCTCGACTGTTTCGCGGCTGAGCGTTTGATGGAAGGAATCGCGCACCATCTCCCAGATGGCGGAGATGTCGTCAAGATAAGTGTTCAGCATTGTTTATCAACTCCTTATTTTTACAAAATAGAGGATGGGAAAGAAAATTTGGCATTCTTTGGCACACAAATTTCCGTAAATATAATTATATATAATATATTATATCATATTATTGCCGAAATTTCAATAGTTCGTACGACATTTATATAGATATTCTTCGAAAATTTATCAAAAAGTTTACAAATATGGCGTGACAACGGGGGAAAAAACAAGTATAATAAACGGAGAAAAGAGACGAGAGGAGGACATCGTTTGAACCGTAATATTTACCGATATGATATCAGCGGCATGAGCTGTGCCGCTTGCGTGTCTCACGTCGAGCGAAGCGCCAAGGCGGCGCTGGCTCGTTTATTTTCCGACGGTACCGAATGTGTGGTGACGGTGAGCCTTCTGACCTCGTCCATGACCGTCGAAGCGGATGGCGAGGAGATGGCGCGCATCGGCAAGGACCGCATCGACCGAGCACTGTCCTCCGCTATACACGCGGCCGGATATGGCGCTTGCCCCATCGATGGCGGGTTGCAAAGAACCAAGGAAACACAGAGGCAGAAAAAGGATCAGGATCAAAAAGAAATGAAACGGCGTTGGCTGTCGTTTTTTGTGTCGGCTGTTTTGACGCTGTTGATTATGCTTTTGTCCATGGGACACATGATCGGCTTGGTGCTGATCAAGCATTCCTTGGCCTCTGCCATCGTCCAACTCATTCTGACGCTACCCGTGCTCTACCTCAACCGCCGATATTTCATCGGAGGCTTTCGGATGCTGTTCAAGCTGTCCCCGAACATGGACTCCTTGATCGCCATCGGGTCGGGCGCATCGGTGATTTACAGCTTGATTTTGCTTGGAATGATGATGTTTGGACACGCGGGCGAGCATCACTTGTATTTTGAGTCGGCCGCCATGATCGTCACGCTTGTGACCTTGGGTAAAAATTTGGAAAAACGGGCGCGGGTCAAGGCATCGGCGGCCATTGAGCATCTGGCTTCCATGCTGCCAAAGACAGCAATTATTGTCCGAGACGGACAGTACGAACAGGTCGATATACAAGAGGTTCGACCGGGAGATACTGTACTTTGCCGCGAGGGAGATCTCATTCCCGCCGACGGCGTGATTTTGTCGGGCAGAGCAAGCATCGACGAATCCGCCCTGACCGGAGAGAGCGTTCCGCGCGATAAAACGGAGGGAGACACCGTCCACGCCGCCTGCACGATATTACAGGGAAGTCTGATGATTCGTGTGGAGCAGGTGGGCGAGGGAACAACACTTTCGCACATTTTAACTCTGTTGGAGCAAGCGGCCGCAGGACGGGCGCCCGTCTCTCGCTTGGCCGATCAAATCAGCAAAATTTTCGTTCCCGCGGTTCTTTTGATCTCCGCTCTCACCTTTATCTGTTGGATGATCATCACCCAAAATACCGCGCAGGCATTGACATTTTCCATCAGCGTTCTGGTCATTTCCTGTCCGTGTGCGCTGGGACTGGCGACCCCGACCGCCATTATGGTGGCGACCGGCAAGGGGGCAAGCATTGGCGTGTTGTTCAAAAGCGCGGAGGCCTTGGAGCGCCTCCACAGCGTAAAAACGGTGTATATTGACAAAACGGGAACGCTGACCAAAGGGATGCCGCAAGTCACCGATTGCCTGCCGTCGCCGTTTGCTGACTCGCTGTACGGTGAAGAGGCGACGAATCAGCTGTTGACCACAGCGGCGGCGATCGAAGCGCATTCGACCCATCCGCTCTCCCAAGCGATTTGTCAATTTGCAAAGGAAAAGGGACTGACCCTGCCCGAATCGACGGACTATCACTCCGTCATCGGCGAGGGGGTCAGTGGTGTGATTGATAGCAATATTTGTCTTATCGGTAAACCCTCTCTTTTGAAGCAACACGGATTTGACGACCAAGCGCTTTTGTGGTTTGAAGCTCAAAAAGCGGCGCTGGAAGCGTGTGGAAAGACGGTTGTTTGCGTGTCCTTCGGGGACATGGTCATGGGCGCGATTGCGCTGTCTGACGGCATCCGCGAGGACAGCCGTGAGGCGGTCGCAAGGCTCAAGGAGATGGGGGTCGCTCCCATCATGCTGACGGGCGATAACGCAACCGTAGCGGCTGCTGTAGCGGGCGAGGTGGGTATTGAAACCTATCACGCTTCTCTGTTGCCGGCCGACAAGGAGGCCATCGTCAAGGCGGGTGCCGACGTGGGCGCGGTTGCTATGGTGGGCGACGGTATCAACGATTCCCCGGCGCTGGCGCGGGCGGACGTTGGCCTTGCCATTGGTGCGGGCACAGACGTCGCCATCGATTGCGCGGACGTCGTGCTGACCCAAAACACGCTGCACAGCGCGGCCGATGCCATCGCGCTGTCGAGAAAAACGCTGCGCATCATCCGTCAAAATTTGTTTTGGGCGCTGTTCTACAACGCCGTCTGCATTCCCTTAGCGGCAGGCGTTTTGCACCCGTTGGGCATGGATCTCAACCCCATGATCGCCTCGGCGGCGATGAGCTTGTCCTCGGTTTGCGTGGTGACAAATTCGCTTCGTTTGCGCCGTGTCTCTCTTGGACAAAAAATAAGAAATCAACAAAAAGATACAATCAAAAATGATAAAACAGAGCAAAAACAGGAGGATCAAAACGTGTCGAATCAAGAAAAAACGTACGAATTGAAGGTTGGCGGCATGATGTGCAAACACTGCGTGGCGCACGTCAAGAAGGCGCTAGAGCAGGTAGCGGGCGTGGTTTCGGTGGAGGTTTCCTTGGACGCGGGAAGCGCGACGGTAGCGGCAACGACCGAGCGTCAGGTGCTTGTTGACGCCGTCAAAGCCGAAGGATACGAGTGCGAGTGATCGCATATCGCAACCATTGTGACAAAAAAGGGCAGAGAACGTAATGTGTGATGTTCTTATCGGAGAAATCACCTAACCCACGATAGGGGCGAACTGTGTTCGCCCGCGGTCGTTCAAAGAACGCCCCTACGGATAAGAAAAAATTGATCCGCAGAAAACAAATAATTAACCCCGACAGATTTAATGTCTGTCGGGGGTTGTTTATTCTGTTCGATAAATTGGAATTTGTTTAATAACCACGTGCAACCGTTGAAGCTAATAGGAATTTTTGCGTTCTCTGTCTTTTTTTTGTTCTCTGCGGGCGATCAATAATCGCCCCTACGGGTTAACAAATGTTTCTTTGAGGCGGGGCGCCGAGGACGTCGCCCCCTACAGGCAAATCTAACATCGTGGAGAAGAAGGGGAAGGGGCCCCCACTTCTTGCGGTAGCTATTCTTTAAAACAGTGAACTTCCTTTCCCACACAGGGATAGAAGAAGTCGTCCCGGCTATATTCCTATTTCTTCTTTAAAAATTCTTGAGGGGAGTATGAGGGGAACTTCTTTTAAGAAGTTCCCCTCATCGTACTCTTATTCATTAAAACTCATTAAAACTCATTAAAACAATCCGCTGATCTTGCCGTTTTCGTCCACGTCGATGCGCTCGGCGGCGGGGGACTTGGGAAGACCGGGCATGGTCAGAATATCACCCGTCAGAACAACGATAAAGCCGGCACCGGCGGACACCTTGACGTTGCGAACCGTCACGGTAAAGCCTTCGGGCGCACCCAGCTTGGTGGGATCATCCGAGAAGCTGTACTGAGTCTTGGCGATACAAATCGGCAGCTTGTCAAAGCCAAGCGATGTCAGCTGGTCGATCTGCTTTTTGGCCGCGGGGGTGATGATCACGCCGTCGCCGCCGTAAACCTTTTTAACCACAGCCTCGATCTTGTCGGCGATGGAGCAATCCAATTCGTAGGAGAAGGTAAAGTCACCCGTCTCCTCTTCGCACAGACGAACGACCTCGCGGGCCAGTGCCTCGCCGCCCTTACCGCCCTCTGCCCAAACGGTGGACAGCACGGTGTTGACGCCCAATTCGCGGCACTTGGCGATGATAAAGTCGATCTCAGCATCGGTGTCGGTCGGGAAGCGGTTGACAGCCACCACGCAGGGCAGCTTGTAGACGTTTTTGATGTTGGATACGTGGCGAAGCAGGTTGGGAATACCCTTTTCCAACGCGGACAGATCCTCGGTGCCGAGCGCCGTCTTGGGGAGGCCGCCGTGCATCTTGAGCGCGCGGACAGTCGCGACCACGACAACAGCGTCGGGGATAAGCCCTGCCATGCGGCACTTGATATCCAGGAACTTTTCCGCACCCAGATCCGCGCCAAAGCCGGCCTCAGTGACGGTGTAATCGCCCATACGGAGCGCCAGCTTGGTCGCCATGACCGAGTTGCATCCGTGGGCAATATTCGCGAACGGACCGCCGTGAACGAACGCAGGAGTACCCTCCAGCGTCTGCACAAGGTTGGGCTTGAAGGCGTCCTTGAGCAGTGCCGTCATGGCTCCGACAGCCTTCAAATCGCCCGCGGTGACGGGCTTGTCGTCATAGGTGTAGCCCACGATGATGCGGGACAATCTCTCCTTGAGGTCGGTGATGGAGGAGGCCAGACAGAACACAGCCATAATTTCGGAGGCAACGGTAATGTCGAATCCGTCCTCACGCGGCACACCGTTGGCCTTGCCGCCCATGCCGTCCACGATGAAGCGGAGCTGGCGGTCGTTCATATCGACACAACGCTTCCAGGTGATCTTACGGACGTCGATGCCGAGGGCGTTGCCCTGCTGAATGTGGTTATCCAGCATGGCTGCGAGCAGGTTATTGGCCGCGCCGATGGCGTGGAAATCGCCGGTGAAGTGCAGGTTGATGTCCTCCATGGGGACGACCTGAGCGTAACCGCCGCCGGCCGCACCGCCTTTAACGCCGAA
The DNA here is from genome assembly GCA_045631585.1 of Eubacteriales bacterium. Lineage (GTDB taxonomy): Bacteria > Bacillota > Clostridia > Oscillospirales > CAG-272 > SIG644. The sequence continues at coordinate 10,098 of JAZQUX010000333.1, forward strand.
CACGGGGCCAAGAGATGGCTCACGCAGGGCGACGGTGACGTTCTTGCCGATGAGGGACAGACCGTCGGCAAGGCCGATGGTGGTGGTCGTTTTACCTTCGCCCGCAGGGGTGGGGGTGATGGCGGTGACGAGAATGAGCTTACCGTCGGGGCGGTTTTCGTTGAGAAGGGAAAGGTCGATCTTAGCTTTGTAGTTGCCGTATTGTTCAATGAAAGATTCATCGACGCCGGCTTTTTTTGCAATGTCGCGGATGTGCTTCATTTGGCATTGTTGAGCGATTTCGATGTCGGATAAATAGGCCATGGTTGTGGATCCTTTCGGGTGAATTTTTGGGGTTTAGCTGATTTTTTTATAACTGCGTAGACGGATGTGTGGTGGGGGATAGACTAATTTTTCTGCAACTTCGTAGCCGGACGCGCGTACAGCTTCGCGCCGCGCGGATGGCGTTTATGTTCATTCTTTGCCTCGTGGCAAAGAACGAACCAAGAAAGCACGCCAAAGGCTGCCGCCTTTGGAAACTGCTCCTTTGCCGCTCTGCAAAGAGGAAAAGGAGAAAAACATATACATTTTATCTGCATCTCCCGCCGTTCAGCCACCACGAGCGGCAGGCGTGATGAGTACAAAATTTTGCTGAAATAGGGCGCGGATAACAAAAGCAAATTTTTATACAGACGCGCATTGCGTGACACTCAAGTGAGCGCGGCTTTCTTTAAGCCGCGCTCGCAAAAGCTGAAGATGTTTGCTTTCGCGAAAAAATGAGTGACGCGACAGCGGAACGGTTTTCGCGCTGTGGGGGTTCTAAGGGGCTTGCCCCTTAGTGCCTTTTCTTCGCCTATTCTTTGCGGCAAGGCAAAGAATAGGCATAACCATCACCGAGCGCGCGCAGCTGTGCGAGGCTGTAGGAGAAGACGTGTAAAATTTATGCTAACTTAATTATTATAAATCGGGAACTTCTCGCACAGCGCCTGAACTTCCGCAGAAATTCTATCCTTGCTGTTTTCGAAATCGCGAATGGCATCAATGATCCATCCGGCGATGAGCTTCATTTCGGGTTCCTTGAAGCCGCGGGTGGTCACTGCGGGAGTACCGATGCGCAGACCGCTGGTGACGAACGGGCTCTGGGGATCGTTCGGGATGGTGTTTTTGTTGGCCGTGATGTGAACCTCGTCCAGTCTGTGCTCCAGCTCCTTACCGGTGATGCCCTCATCGACCAGATTGAGCAGCATCAGGTGATTGTCCGTGCCGCCCGAGACCAGCTTGATGCCGCCCTCGACCAAAGCCTCGGCCAGTGCCGCAGCGTTCTTGACGATCTGCTTCTGATACTCCTTGAATTCGTCGGTCAAAGCTTCACCGAAGGCAACAGCCTTGGCGGCGATGATATGCATCAGAGGGCCGCCCTGCGTGCCGGGGAACACAGCCTTGTCGATCTGCTTGGCCAACTCTTCGCGGCAGAGAATCATACCGCCACGGGGGCCGCGCAGGGTCTTATGTGTGGTGGTGGTCACAACGTCCGCGTAGGGAACGGGAGAGGGATGAACGCCGGCGGCAATCAGACCTGCGATGTGAGCCATGTCAACCATCAAATATGCGCCTACCTCGTCCGCGATTTCGCGGCAGCGGGGGAAATCGATCACTCTGGAGTAAGCGGAAGCGCCCACAACGATCAGCTTAGGCTTGCATTCCAGGGCGATGCGGCGCATTTCGTCGTAGTCGATCACCTCGGTCTCATCGCTGACACCGTAAGGAACGACGTTGAAATATTTACCGGAGATATTGACGGGCGAGCCGTGGGAGAGGTGACCGCCTTGCTGGAGATTCATACCCATGACGGTGTCGCCGGGCTGAAGCAGAGCAAAGAAGACGGCCAGATTGGCGTTGGCACCGCTGTGGGGCTGGACGTTGGCGTGTTCTGCGCCGAACAGACGGCAAGCGCGCTCGCGGGCGATGTTTTCCACAACGTCAACGCAATAGCAGCCGCCGTAGTAGCGCTTGGAGGGGTAGCCTTCGGCGTATTTGTTGGTCAGGACGCCGCCAGCGGCCAAAAGGACGGCTTTGGAGACGATGTTTTCGGAAGCGATCAGTTCGATATTATGCTGTTGGCGGGAGAGCTCTGCGTCGCAGGCCTCGAAGACTTCGGAGTCATAGTTTTTCAATTCATCAAAAAAGTTCATTGGATGGTTCCTTTCGAGTGGGGTTTTGGTCGGGGGGGATAAACTAATTTTTATACAACTGCGTAGCCGTACGCTCACACTGCTGCGCGCGTTCGCGGATAGCGTTTATGTTCATTCTTTGCCTCGTGGCAAAGAACGAACCAAGAAAGCACGCCCAGGCGTTCCCCCTGGGAACCCCCTGGCTTTGCCGCTCTGCAAAGAGCGTTTAGGAGAAAAATATAAAAGTTTTTCGTGCATCGCTCGCCGCAAAGCTAACACGAGCGGCAGGCGTAAAAAGCAAAATATTTTGCTGAAAAAAGGCGCGGAGAACGAGAGTGAAAAGTTTTTGCTAAGGCTATTTGCGTGCCACTTTTGTGTTTGCAAGTTTCTTTAACTTGCAAACGCAAGCGTTGAAGATGCTCATCTTCGCGAAAAAATGAGTGGAGCGATAGCGGAACGGTTTTCGCGCTTGGGGGTTCTAAGGGGCTTGCCCCTTAGTGCCTTTTCTTCGCCTATTCTTTGCGGCAAGGCAAAGAATAGGCATCAACCGCACAGCGCGGCGCGGAGCTGTACGCGCGTGGGCAGGAGAAGATGTGTGAAATTCAGCTAAACTTTCTGCAACTGCGTAGCCGGACGCGCGCAGCAGTGCGTGGCTGTAGAAAAAATTGTAAAAAAAACAACATCTCCCCCTCTCCCCAATAATACCAAATATCTTCCCGAAAAACCCCTCTTTTTGTCTTTTATGTCGCTTGACTTATATTATAATATATGCTATAATATACTTGGTATTTTTTATCACTCTATTTTCCCCGTACACCACCCACCTCAGCACCCGAAAAGGAAGGAACGTCAACATGAAAAAAATCGGCATCGTCATGGGTAGCGACAGCGACCTGCCCATCATTCAAAAAGCCACCGACACCCTGCTCGCCCTGGGCATTCCGTTCGAAGTACACGTGTACTCTGCGCACCGTACGCCCGAAGAGGCGCGCTCCTTTGCGCTGTCCGCACGCGAAAACGGCTTCGGCGCCATCATTGCCGCTGCCGGTATGGCTGCACACCTGGCAGGTGCAATCGCTGCGAACACCACTCTGCCCGTCATTGGCATCCCCTGCGCATCTCAGAATATTGGCGGCATTGACGCCCTCCTGTCTACCGTACAAATGCCCTCC
>JAZQUX010000334.1:0-6201 GCA_045631585.1 Eubacteriales bacterium
GAGGTGTGGATTCCGGTGGAAAGAACAACACCATAAAAAAATGACCCTGCTTCGGCAGGGTCATCATTATTTTACGGACGGCGCAGATGAATGTGGCTGAGACGGCTGTATTCGTCGTAGTCACAGGTCATCAGCATATTGGCCAGCTCTTCATCACCCATAACGGTGTTTCGTCCGCCGGCGTATTCCTTATCCACCAGTTCCTTGACGGCAACAACAATGGGCGCGTGCTTATCCACAACTTCGTCGCCGGTAAGACGGAAGAAGCTGTTGATCCAGTGGGCAACACCCGCCAGACCGCTGTGAGAATCCACCGCCACCGATGCGGGACGGTTCAGAATCTTGGCGGTGTTGAAAATATTGTAAATCTCTTCGTCCTTCAGCAGACCGTCAGCATGAATACCCGCACGGGTCACGTTAAAGTTACGGCCGACAAACGGCGTCGTTTCCGGAATACGGTAACCCATTTCATCTCTGAAGTAGTAAGCAATATCGGTAATAGCCGTCGGATCCATGCCATCCAGCGTGCCACGCATGGAAGCATACTCGAAGACCATAGCCTCGACAGGAATGTTACCCGTACGTTCGCCAATACCCAAGAGCGAGCAGTTAACGGCACTCGCACCGTACAGCCATGCAGTAGAAGCGTTGCTGACAGCCTTATAAAAGTCGTTGTGCCCGTGCCATTCAAGTTGTTCGCTGGGGACGTCCGCATAATGCTGCAAGCCGTAAATAATACCGGGAACACTGCGAGGCAGCGCAACTTCGGGTAGCGGAACACCATAACCCATGGTATCACAAGCGCGAATCTTCACAGGAATGCCTGCGTCACGGCTCATCTTCATCAGCTCGTTAACAAACGGAACGACAAAGCCGTAGAAGTCGGCGCGCGTGATATCCTCCAAGTGGCAGCGCGGAATAACGCCTGCTTCAAAGGCATCCGATACCGTCTGAAGATAATAGTTCATGGCCTGCGAACGAGTCATCTTCATCTTTTTGAAAATATGATAGTCAGACGCGCTGACCAAAATACCCGTTTCCTTGATATCCAAACTCTTAACCAGCTTGAAATCCTCGCGGTTGGCACGAATCCAGGTCGTAATCTCAGGGAATTTCAAACCCAGTGCGCGGCACGCTTCCAGCGCCTGAATATCCTTTTTACTGTAAATAAAAAATTCCGTCTGACGGATGATACCCTTCGGGCCACCCAGGCGAGAAAGCAATTTATAAAGATGCACAATCTGTTCCACCGTGTACGGCTCAACCGATTGCTGACCGTCGCGCATGGAGGTATCTGTAATCCAGATTTCTTTGGGCATATTGATCGGCACACGACGATGGTTAAACGTCATTTTAGGTACTTCATCGTACGGATACACTTCTCTGTAGAGATTGGGCTCCGCTACATCCTGCAGTTGATAACGGTAAGATTTTTGTTCCAGCAGGTTTGTTTTGTCAGAAATTTCGATCATATCGGGATCTCCTTTTTTGGTGCGTTGTATAATTGTATACAAGTATACCACAAAGCAGGGGGATTGTCAATATTCTCGAATCATTTTATTTTATACATAACAAACAAAAATGGGAAGCTACCGCTTCCCATTTTTGTTTGTCAGCATCCGCAGTGCTTGCGATCGTTTTCCCGTCCGAGGTGATATTCATGAGGCGCACCGGGTGGGCAAAACTCGCCCGTCGGAAATGCCATGCGCCGGAAGATCGCACAAGGATCATCCTCGCAAGGTTGTACGCATTCCTTGTCAGGTACGCAATACTCCGTTGCTTGGATGAGGTACTGCGCGGGGCGAACAATGCGAACGACGGAGAAAATGCCAAGCGATACTGTCAAATAGCGCTCGCATTCCCGATCCGCCAAGGGGCCACTGACGCGGTGGCATACGGGTTCCGGAATTTCACAACAGCAGCAACAACACTGGCACTCGTGTTCCTTTTCACAAATGCGTGTTCCCAAAACAATGGGATCAACGACTTCCGGTATCGAGACATAGTCGGCAAATGAAAAGCTACGAAAAATCCCTTATATCTCTAAGGGAAATCTCAATTTTGCCGTTTCTGTCCACCGTGATATTTTTAATGATTTTCCGCATATCTGCGTTGGTTACGTTTTCGAGCATCAGGAACTTCTCAATCTCATCAGCGTATCGCTTTGCCATCGGTGCTATGGGGGCTTCATCGTTGCTTTGAGGCTTGAATCTTTCCAACCTCGCCTCAACAGCGGCAAGCTCTTGACGAATTCCCCGGGTTTTCTCATCCAACTCCTCGATGGTAATGATATCCGCGGTATACATTTCCTGATACTTCTCTTTTTTCTTTTGTAAGGACTTTTTTCGCTTCTCCAGCTCTTGAGCATCGTCTTGCTCTGTTGGAAGTCTCTTTTCAACCTCTGTCAAAACATTTTGAATAAACGCTTGCCGATCTTCGATCAACAAGGCAAAATATTGACGGATGTTTTCTAACAACGAGGACTCATCAACCGTCACACGATTGTCACACTTCTCTGCCGTGTATTGATCATTCGTCGTACATTTCCAATAAATGCGTGTGTTGACGTGCGTATACTGCTTTCTGCAGAACGCCCGCCCGCAATGCGCACATCGAATCAACGTGCTGAAGATATGCCGCGTGCTATGTCGCCCTTCGTGAAATTCTCCGTTGGTCTCGTATTGAACGCGGCGCTCGTTCAACAAGCGCTGCGTTTTTGCAAACACCTCGGGAGTCACGATCGCCCATTCGGGACGCTCATGGTGAATATGTCGCTGGGACGGCACGGGAACCAGCTTTCCTTCCAGACAATCCCGAACCTCATATTTACGGTTCACATAGTCGCCGCAATAAATCGAGTTGGTCAGTACGCGTCGCACCGTTCTCGGATTCCATTCGCAATCCGATTTCGTTTTGTATCCGCGTCGATTCAATTCCAAGCTGATCGTACGACATCCGAGCCCCTCTTCAAGGTAGAGGTGAAATATCGTTCGCACGATATTCGCTTCCTCCGGATTGATGGTTAACGTGAAATTGTCCACGTGATCGTACCCGAACACCCTTTGTGGGACACGTCCTTTTTGAGCAGTGACAAGCTTACCGAATTTCACTCTTTTTGAGAGATTGACGCTCTCTTCTTGAGCCATGGCCGCATACAAGGTCAAGACAAATTCGGATTCGCCCATGCTTTCCATATTGGAATTTAAAAAAATCGTATTGATTCCCAAATGTTTCAGCGTGCGGATGCTCTGCAACAGATCAACCGTATTTCTCGCCAAACGTGAAATATCCTTGACGATCACAGCGTCAAACAATCCTCGAGGGGCGTCCTCCATCATTCGTTGGAATTCCAATCTGTTTTTAAGCGAGGTTCCCGAGATGCCCTCGTCTGCATACACGCGCATCAGCTTGTGACCGTTCTTTTTGGCATACTCCGTGAAAAATTCTTTTTGATGCTTCAAGCTATCTAACTGTTCTTCTCTGTCGGTGGATACCCGACAATATGCTGCTATTCTCAATGGTTGCTCCTTTCCAACAACCGACTTATATCCATATCTATTATACCATATTTTGAGAGGATTTCAATATGGTTTATGTAGATTAGCTGGTCTAAGTCGTGCTGTTTTATGGCTTGGAGGCTCCGGCCAATATCTTCTCCACTGCCACCATCTGCAATAGTGAGCGCATTTCCCTGTCGGTATTGGGGTTTACAAAGGAAAACGACAGTTGTACGTTGTGGTTCTTTGGTCTTGACATAGAGGAGCCTCCTTGTGTTTGAATGTATTATTAGTATATTACGATTTTATTTTTTTGGACTTGATTCATCGATCTCTCAACGCCATATCCAATACAGCCTGATAGTGTATCTTCTTAGTATAATGATGCCCTCTCTGTTCGTTCTCGACGATAATCGCAATATAGTGCTCAAGCTCTGGCCCGGACAATCGCGTAAGTAGGTCTTCCAGTTGCTCATCACTTATAGGGACAATATTCTGACCAATGCCCGTATGAAAGATGGAGATGGTAGATAACAAAATTTTGAATCCATACGAAGAAAAACCACCTCTTTTTTTCATCCCAAACCGGGAAGAAAGAGGTGGTTTTCGTATGCAACTATTTTGTTTTATATTGTTAAGTTTTCGCCAGCCGCCTGTCTCAAGATATTCAACCGTTCAAAAAACATATCTGCCGTGGCGTTATCGTCAAACCAGCTCCGATCGATTTCTCTAATCTGATTTAATCCAACCTTTTTGACCGCCTCGATAGCAGCTTGCCTCTGTGCCACTTGGGTTTCGGTCGTCTGGCACAGCGCGCCGTCAACGGTCTCGTATGACAAAAAAGCCTTATTGAAGTCCATCAAGGGATGAATCTTGATGATCTTATTCGTCGCGTTGTCAACCGAAAAGCCCCAGTTGCCCCAATGCCTGTCTGTGTTGCCGATCAGATAGTCGATGATGTTCATCATGTAGTAGGAATAAGCGTCCTTCTTCAAGATAAACTCTATCTTATTCTTATCGTTATTCATGCAGTAAATCTCAATAAATTCACTCGGCACGATGCTTACCTGCTCGGAGGTTATGATTAGGCATTTGGACACGCGCACGTCGCTGAAATAAGTTTCGCTGTACGACACATGGTCTACGTCAAAGCAACCAACAATCCTGGATGCCAGAAGCTCAGCGCTTACGTCACGTTGGTCTCCGTCCTTTAGAAGATAGAATACGTCGTCTTCTCGAATCCATGCCTTAGGAGCAACACCGGTCGTGCCTACGTCTCCCGCCTCATCCTGCGAGGTGATCAGCTCAGCGTTGGCAGCGGTAAGATGCTTTCCCCTTAAACCAACGTCAACGAAAGTTCTCGACAAGGAATGATTATACTACTGGTTTTCCCTTCTTTCAAGTGCTTTTATAATTTTTAGACCACCTCTTAGAAAAAGTTATATAATAAAAAACTCTACTCCCTTCTATATATCTTTCTGGCGGACCGCACTTTGGAACGATGCCGCATATACCCCGATGACAATTTCTGCCTATTGCTGGTTATACCGCTCATTCTTCGAGGCATAACTGGCACGGAGGCTTTATTCCTTCTTTTCACCTTTTCATTTGAATGATATCTTAATTATACGCTTCACAGAGATAATAACAATACACGATAGGTTGAGAGCAGATGCGATTCCCGTCATAGAAGACCTCGATGGTGGAACGGGTCATGCGTATGTAAGGGGAGAAATAACTCCGGCACCCGCACGTCTTTGTTTCTACGCGCTAACTGACTGTTATATGTCAGCACGATCTGACCTTGTTCTGTTGTTTTCATCTCGCTCGTCCTCGCTCTGCCCCCCTCCGTGCCGTCAACTAAAAAATCCTCCTGGGGTAGAATTTAAGTTCCGATGATAACCGAAAAATGCCAAAGCTTACATTTGCCTTGGCATTTTCTGCAAGATTATGCTATGTTATCCGTCTATTCTATGCCCCTAAAGCGATATCAAGAACCCGTTGTTTCCTTTGCAATGCTTTCCACAATATAAGTTCCAATCGCACATACAGCCACCACAGCTGCAATCGTCAATGCAGTAGGATTTCCCGACGTACCTTTCGTTAAATATCTTCCGGCATAATTAAATAACTTCGTAGAATTCATTTTTATCTCTCCTTTTCCGTATTTTGTGTTGTTCTTTGTTTTTCTTTGGCAAATGGACCACACGCCACAATTTTGGGTGAAGATCCACAAATCTTTTTGTGGATGATATGACCTATAACTTTAATACAGTCTATCATGGGGTTAGGACAAATAATCATCTTTTTGATTCCTTTCTGCATCAATTCTGTTTTTTAGAAGAAAACGCTTCCTCAATACTGCTGATACCATAACCGATCATTTTGGATGCACCGATGGCTTGAATGGAGAGGAGCAAAGAACTTCCTCCCGTAAAAGGGGCAAGCGCCAATCCTACGACAGCTACGCCTGTAGCAGATTTATCTGTTAATTTGTTAATGAATTTCCCAAGTCCCATGATATTTCTCCTTTTCTAAATGTTATGTTGAATGTTAGCCATTGATATCACTTCGCCTCTGCATACACCTGACACAGCGAGTTCTGCATGGCGATTCTGGAAGATACAAAATCCAGGCAGCGGTCCGGCAGTTTGGACTGATTCGCCATACCGATCAGCGTAGGAATGATCAGAAAGCCAAAGGC
>JAZQUX010000335.1:0-24340 GCA_045631585.1 Eubacteriales bacterium
TAATCCACAATAAGTGATAGTCTAATCCACGATAAGTGATAGTCTAATCCACGATAAGTGATAGTCTAATCCACGATAAGTGATAGTCTAATCCACGATAAGTGATAGTCTGATCCACGATAGGTGATAGCCTAATCCACGATAAGTGATAGTCTAATCCACGATAAGTGATAGTCTAATCCACGATAAGTGATAGTCTGATCCACGATAAGTGATAGTCTGATCCAAGATAAGTGATAGTCTGATCCACGATAAGTGATAGTCTAATCCACAATAGGTGATACTTTAATCCACGATAGGTGATAGTCTGATCCACGATAGGTGATACTCTAATCCACGATGGGTGATACTCTAATCCACGATGGGTGATACTCCAATCCACGATAGATGATACTCTAATCCACAATAGGTGATACTTTAATCCACGACAGAGCATAGCCTATTAAATATTTTTTGACAGTTTTGTCTTTCTTGTTCTATTTTTCTCAAGGCAATTCCCAAAAAAGCCATAACCGCCGTGTAGATAGCACAGCGGTTATTCTTCTACCCTATTGTGGGAGAATCAAATATAATAAAACAAAAAAGGAGTTGAGAATCGGCATTCCGCCTCATCTGCGTATATTATAACACTTCTTTGCCTTTCTGTCAACAGAAGCCCCTGCCCTAACTATTTTTATATAACAAAAATCCAACATTTTACTGAAAATTTTCAAAAAGTATCGAAAACTTGTTGAAAAACACCACAAAAGTGAAAAACTTGCAATTTTCCTGTTACGTTATCTAGTCATCCCGCATAATATTAGTACAACCTGAAACAAAGTTGGAGTATTAAAAACAAAAAAAGAAAGGAAAAGAAAACAATGAAGAAAATCGACTTGGAAAACAATTACAATTGCTGCCCCTCATGTGGCAGACAAGCACACGCCTTCTTGACGGAGGATAATCAGTATCGCGTAGGCTGCCTATACTGCGGACTGCGGCACGGCGTATCTACTTATGTCGACGAGGTAACTGAAGAGGTCCGAGAAAAGATGCGCCACTCTTGGAACCAGCATTGTATCTCGACACCCATCACCGACAGTGCCTTGGAGAATCTAGATTTGCCCAGCACAGGATATGCATTAGTTCGAGTCAGTGACTACTACATCGCTCACTTTTTCACCGAATTCAGCAAGTTGGCAGAGTTTTGTGAAAGGAGCGATGATGACGCGTACTATATATATCTGATGGTCAACGGTACATGGCAGTATCTTGGAAGCGCATATCTACTCTGGCTAGCCAAAAACAATCTGTAAATCAATGAAGAACACACCAACCCTGTCTCGGCTGCGAGACAGGGTTGGTCGTTTTCTGACAAAAAATCGGTTACGTACCTCTTTCGTCTTTCATAATAATTTTAGAAACTGAAAACAAGGAAGGAGGACAAAAAACAAAAGGATTGTTGGAGAATGCTAAAGAACAATAGGCCTCTTGGCCAAAATGAAGAATTTGCTGTCTATTCTATCGGCTAGAAAAAGAATTTTGGGCTTTACACGCTAAAAATGTAAATAATTCTGATGTCGCCCTATTCCGTCTAGCATAATTAGAATAGAAACTGAAAACAAAGGAGGAGAAAAAAGAAAAAGCGAAAAGGTTGTTGGAGAACAATGACAAAACAGATGGCTTATTTGCCTAATTTGGAGAATTAACCATCTGTTCTGTGGCATGGTGAAAAGATATGGTTTTGCACGGATACTTTGAGGTATAAGAAATGCATCTGTGTGAAGTATATCTTCTCTCCATGAGCGCTATGCGCAAGGCGGTCCTACCGCGCCTAATCAGGTGGGAATGTATCAACTTTAACAAAAAATACAAAAGGAGGTCCAATATGGGACGCCAAAAACCCAAAAAATCTCTTATTCAACAAGTAAAAGAAACTCTTGAGGCCAAGCTCGCCATCGGGGAGAGCAAGTTTCAAGCTAAACTTGACGGCACACACACCGAGCGTATTTTCTCGTGGGATACTTATCGCAGCTATTTGAAACAAGCTTGCTATTTTGTCAAATGGTGTAAGGATCAAGCAGTTGATCCCGCTCTCGGTCATACGCCTCGCTCGCTTGAAGAATGCCGCATTTTTGCAAAAAGATGGATTCGATACGGGATCGATCGAGGGCTGTCGCCTTACACCATTAAGCTGGGAATGGCTTCGCTCGCAAAGCTCTACGGCTGTAAGACAACGGATTTCGATATTGAAACGCCGCAGAGAAAACGAAAAAACATTACTCGTAGCCGCGGTAATGCAACGAGAGACAAACATTTTAGCGTATCGAAAAACAAAGAACTGATCGTCTTTTGCAAGTGTACGGGGCTTCGTAGATCTGAGCTTTCTCAGATTCGCGGAACGGATCTGATTGTACACGAAGGACAGCTCTGTCTTGATGTTAAGCGTAACACCAAGGGAGGAAGACTTCGCATTTCCCCTGTCGTTGGAAGTGAAGAAGAAATCGAGATCGTCAAGAAACTTTGCGAGGAGGCCGGAGCAAGTAAGATCTTCCCCTTCCCTAATCAAAACGCTGACATTCACTCTTATCGAGCGGTGTATGCCACGAGAGTATTTAATCAGCACAAACGTGACTTTACCGAGTTCAAAAACGAGCGTTTGATCGTTTACAAGAACAAAGTAGTGGGCTCTTACACTACAAAAAACGGGAGAAAAAGCATCAGCAAATGCAAAGAACTTTACATGGTCGTCAATGGAAAAAGACGTATGCTCTCGGGCTATAGAGACGTTTCGAGCGCCTACTACTGCCGTACCGATCTTAAAGGTGTAATATATGATCGGCGTGCTCTGTTTGAGGCCTCACGCGCTCTTGGACATAACAGAGAAACCGTGGTAGCAGACCACTACCTGCACAGTTAATTGTTATCTGTGTTTGCCATCCGCATCATAGCAATCAAAGGGGCTAAAAAACAAGCAATAACGAACAAACCAACAAACAAAACGAAAATTGCCCCTCAAATTCGGAGGAAAGGAGAAGCTCCAAATGGAAGAGAGAGTTGCTATCAAGGACAAGCTTGCCTTGACGATCCGTGAAGCTGCCGCATACAGCAACATCGGCATCAACAAGATCGACAAAATGCTTCGATCCCCCAATTGTCCGTTCGTTTTGTTTGTTGGGAGCAAAAAGCTTGTCAAGCGTAAGGAATTTGAGGAATTTCTTGCAAAAACGTTAGTTATTTGACAAAGAAGTATTGAAAAAAGTATGCCAATGTGATATAATATGATGTTGCATTGGCTCTTTTTTCAGCAGAGAAAGGAGTTAATCATGGGTAAAAACCTAAAAGGTAAGGAAATTGGCAAAGGCATCTGCCAAAGAAAAGACGGCTTATACGCCGCCAGGTTTGTGAACCGTTACGGCAATCGAACCACAAAATACTTTTCAACGATTCCGGAAGCGCGAAACTGGCTTGACGAAGCCAAATATACGGACAATCACGAGGATATCTTCGTTCCTTCTGATATGACCGTTGACGAATGGTTTAACTTTTGGATTGAAAACATTGTTTGCGATTTAGCACCAAACACTCTTCGGAATTATCGCGAGCGATACACCCGAAATGCAAAACCTATTCTTGGGCGGCTCAAGTTGTGCGAGGTGAAACCGCTTCACTGTAAAATGGTCTTCAATCGTATGGATAAGGACTATGCCGGCTCAACGATTCGTCAGACCTACATTACGATAGGAACGATGTTCAAGTCGGCGCTGATGAATGATCTGATTGCCAAGCATCCGATGGATGGTGTCAGATACACGAAGCCGGTACGCGCAGTCAGTGACATCCGCTTTTTGACAGTGGCTGAGCAGGAAAAGTTTATGGCGGTTGCCAAACGTTCGCACAACTATTTTCAGTACGCACTGATGCTGGAAACGGGTTTGCGCACGGGTGAGATGATCGGTCTGACATGGGATGCGATTGACTGGGAGAAAAGAACTCTGACAGTCAACAAAACTCTGGAATATCGATACAAGCAAAAGCACTGGCGTGCGGGACCTCCCAAAACCCTGCAAAGTTATCGTACCATTCCCCTCACCCAAAGAGCGTATTCGATCCTCGAAATGATCGCGTCAAAGGTCGGCGAGCGAAAGGAATCCGAGCTGTTGTCACAAACGCTGGAGTACATGGATCGCCGTACCGGTCAGAAATCATCGTTGGTCATGCGCGATTTGGTATTTATCAATTTCAGAACGGGCGAACCGGCAAAAAACAGCTCGTATGACACACACCTCTACAAACTTTGCGACGAAGCGGAGATCAAACACTTTTCCATGCACGTTCTTCGTCACACGTACGCAACGAGAGCTATTGAGCGGGGCGTTCCACCCAAAGCCTTGCAGAAGTTGCTCGGTCACGCAAGCATCAAGACGACGATGGATCGATACGTTCACGTAACGGACGAAGCCCTTTCCGAAGCAATCAAGCGCTTTGAATCGCCCAAAAGCTAAAAATGGTACAAAAATGGTACAGTAGCACATTTTGAAAGTCAAAAAAACCTTGAAAAATAAAGGAGAATGAGAATATATGAAATTAGGTATCGTCGGCCTTCCCAACGTAGGCAAAAGTACACTATTCAATGCGCTGACGGGCGCAGGTGCGGAGAGCGCCAACTATCCTTTTTGCACCATTGACCCCAACGTGGGCATTGTTGCTGTTCCCGACTCGCGTCTGGATTATCTGACAAAGATGCATTCCCCAAAGAAGACCACCCCTGCCATCATCGAATTCGTTGACATCGCGGGCCTTGTTCGCGGCGCGGCACAGGGCGAAGGTTTGGGCAACAAGTTCCTCTCGCACATTCGTGAGGTAGACGCGATTTTGCACGTTGTTCGCTGCTTTGAGGATGAGAACATCATTCACGTTGATGGCGCGATTGATCCCATGAGAGATTTGGAGACCATCAACCTGGAGCTGATCTTCTCGGATATGGAAATGCTGGAACGCCGCATTGAGCGCGCCAACAAGGCTCTCAAATCCGACAAAAGCGTCGCTCCCTCGATTGAAGTGTTCAAGCGCGTATACGATGCGCTGGCCGAGGGTAAATGTGCGCGCACGGTTGAATTGAGCGAGGACGAGCTGGCTTGGTTCAACGACACGCCCCTTTTGACCATGAAACCCGTCATTTACGTCGCCAATGTCAGCGAAGAAGAGGCCGCAAGTGAGCCGGTAGACAACGTCGGTTATCAAAAGCTCAAGGCATTTGCCGCCGAAGAAAACGCGCAGGTTATGCCTGTTTGTGCAGGTATTGAAGCGGAAATCTCCGAATTGCCTCCTGAGGAAAAGGCAATGTTCTTGGAGGAAATGGGCATTGCTGAGAGCGGTCTTGACCGCCTGATCAAGGCAAGCTACACTCTGCTCGGTCTGATTTCCTTCCTGACTGCCGGTCCCGACGAAGTTCGTGCGTGGACCATCATTCGCGGCACAAAGGCTCCTCGCGCGGCCGGCAAGATCCACTCCGACTTCGAGCGAGGCTTTATCCGTGCTGAGGTTGTTGCATTTGCTGATTTGGAAAAGCACGGCAGCATGACCGCCGTTCGCGAAGCAGGCAGATATCGCTCCGAAGGTAAAGAATACGTCATGCAGGACGGCGACATTGTTCAGTTCCTGTTCAACGTATAATTGGGAGGCTCTACATGAGAATGCGCAGAAAAAAGCACGGCAGCGAAAGAATCGCCGCCTGCGCTCACCTGTTGATTCCGCTACCCGAAAACGTACTGGAAAATCCCGGATCTTATTTCCCCACCGATCGTCCGCTCCATTTGGAGATTGGTTGCGGCAAGGGGGCCTTTGCCTGTGGCATGGCCGCCGCGCATCACGATGTCAACTTTATTGCCATGGAGCGTGTACCGGACGTTGCTTGTCTGGCGCTTGAAAAAGCGAACTCGCGCTGCGATGAGCGCCCCGATAATCTTCGTTTCCTCATTGGCGACGCCAGAGGATTGACCGAAATGTTCCCTCCTAAAACCTTCGACTGCATTTATTTGAATTTCAGCGATCCCTGGCCCAAGTCGGGCTATCACAAGCGCAGATTAACCTATCGCGCTTTCTTGGAGCAATACCGCATTTTGCTTAAAGATGGGGGCATTCTCCGCTTTAAGACGGACAACGCCGATTTGTTTGCGTTTTCGCTGGAAGAGTTTGCCGCAGCGGGCCTGACGGTGGAATGGCAGACAGACGATCTGCACCACTCGCCCTATGCCCAAGGCAATGTAATGACCGAATACGAAAGCAATTTCTCTGCGAAGGGTATGCCCATTCACGCGGCGCTCGTACGCTTCTGATACACGCGCATTGCCCCGGCAAGAAAACGAAAGGAGACCGATATGTCGATGCCAACCCTCGCCCCCGATGGCGTTTTGATTGTAAATAAACACGCGGGCGTTACTTCTCACGACATTGTCGGTATGGTGCGTCGTCTTTACGGCACCCGTGCCGTAGGACACGCAGGAACGCTTGATCCCATGGCAACCGGCGTTTTGGTCGTTCTGCTCGGTCGCGCCGCCAAGGCAACCGAATACCTCAGCGGAGGTGACAAACGCTATATAGCTACGCTCCGTTTGGGATTGACCACCGATACCCAAGATACGACGGGAGCCGTGCTCACTTCCACAGACCATATCCCGAATGAAGATGCCCTGCAAGCTGCGCTCCCTTCGTTCCGCGGCGAAATCATGCAGTTGCCCCCCATGTACAGCGCCCTCAAGGTCGGCGGACAAAAGCTGGTCGATCTGGCCAGACAAGGGGTAACGGTGGAGCGACAAGCGCGTCCCGTGACCGTACACGCGCTGACGGCAACTCCGACGGATGTTTCCACCGACTACACGCTGGACGTCACCTGTTCGGGCGGCACTTACATTCGCACGCTATGTGAAGACATCGGCAACGCCCTTGGCTCTGGTGGCGCGATGGCATCGCTGTGTCGAGCATCGGCCTGCGGCTTTTCGCTGGACGAAAGCGTAACGATTGAACAGCTGGAGGCGATGGATCGCGAAGAGCGTCTTTCCCTTCTGCGTCCCACAGAGAGCTTGTTTGCACAACACCCCTCGCTCACGCTTCCCTCTTTTTATGATCGCTTGATCGGAAGCGGTTGTGCTGTCGCGCTGACCAAATTGCGCGTCGTTCATCCCCTTGGCACGCGAGTGCGTCTGTATCATCCCGACGGTCGCTTCTTTGCACTGGGCGAGGTAATATCGACGGACGAGGGACTTGCTCTTAAATCCATCAAAACATTTGTACTGTGAGGTTTTTCATGCAACGCAAGGATAAATTAACCATCGTCATCAACGGTCGCGGCGGCGTCGGAAAGGATACACTGTGCGACTTCGCTTCGCAGTTTTACCGTGTGCGAAATATCTCGTCCGTCGATCCCATCAAGGCCATCGCCCGTCAACATGGCTGGAACGGGGAGAAGGATTTAAAATCGCGCAAGTTTTTGTCTGATCTGAAGCGTGTATTTACCGAATACAGTGACCTGCCCAACCGTTACATGATGGAGCAGCACAGAGAGTTTCTTGCGACCGACGAGCAGATTTTGTTCGTCCACATCCGCGAGAGCGATCAGATTGCTTCGTTTGTCAAGCTGATGGAGGGACACACGGTACTCACCCTGCTCGTCCGCCGCGACGACGGCACCCCCGTCGGACGCTACGGCAACGTATCGGATGATGATGTGGAATCCTACCCCTACGATTACTACTACGACAATAATGCACCGCTCGAAGATACTCCCGCCCTCTTTGCAACTCTGATTGCTCAGATGGCAACGGAACACGAGCTGGAGCTGTAATAAAGACCGAGAGCCGTTTGATATTCAAACGGCTCTCGATTTTTCGTGCCAGACGCACGTCAAATATTTCTTTTTAGCTTCAACTGATATTCCGGTTTCGTTTCATACTGAAGATACCGGATATTTCCGTCAAATTCCAGATATGCGCGAAATCTCTCGGCCAACGCGGGAGTAGTAATATAATCCAGTACCTTCTCCTTTTTCACCCAAAGTACCTCGGGCGTTTCCTCTGACGGCTTCAGTTCACCGCCGAGATAGCGCCCCGCAAACCCAAGCATTACTTTGGTTGGAATGACATCGTAGCCGTTATATCCCGGATACGATACGGTATTGGAGGAAATACATACCAGTCGACCGATTTCCACATCAGCCCCAGTTTCCTCTTTTACCTCACGCACGGCACCCTCCATTAAATTCTCTCCGTTTTCCACTTGACCGCCAGGCACACCGTAATTTCCTCTCGCGTGCCTGACAAGCAGAATATTTCCCTCATGCTCTACTACAACGTCAACAGCAACAATATGCGTTGGAAATTGTTTAGACATTACCATACTCCCTTTCCAAAGTTTTAATCCTAAAGAAATCTCACGCAAAGATCGCACAAATAGACGGCTACCGATGCACCAAGGGCGACGATGATGAGCGATCTGCCCCAGAATGCCAAGGCAATGGCTACCGCGAACCCTGCGGCGGCCGTGATGACGCTCCCCGTAGAATAAAACACACCGGGAAGCACCATAGCGCTCAACACCGCATAAGGCAAATAATACAGCATACTGCGGATGTATCTTGATTTAATTTTCTTTCTGAAAGCAACGAACGGTAGGGCGCGGACGAGGTAGGTCACGCCTGCCATCACCAAAATGTAGAGCAGCATCGACAGGGTTTGATTACTCATGGGAAGCCACCTCCTCCCCCTCATCCTTGATCGGATACCATGCCGCGACCAAAGCAGACGCGGCGAGCGCGCAGATAATGATGGAAAAACCGCTTCCGATGGAAGAAAAGATGGGGATATAATACAGCGCGCAGCTGATGGCCGCCGAAATGAGCGAGGTCAACGCCACGCCAAAGCTTTTCTTGGCATCCGGCAGGACGATGGCGACAAACATACCGAAAATGGCGATACCGAGCGCGCTTTTGAGCGAGTCGGGCAACAGACTCCCCGCCAGTGCGCCCAGCGCTGTTCCCAACGACCATGACAGATACGGCAGAAGGATCAGACCGTACATATATTGGGGACCGATGCTTCCCTTTTTTGAACTGGCGACGGCAAAGACTTCATCTGTCATACCAAAACCGCAAACGGCTCGGTGGAGCAAATGGAAGCTTGCATCCAGCTTTTGCGACAGGGAGATGCTCATCAGAGAATATCGAAGATTGATGGTTAGCTGTGTCAGCGCCATCTCAAGCAAGCCGCCCATGGCCATGATAACACCGACGCCCGCCACCTGTCCTGCCGAGGTCATATTGGTCAGCGAGATGATGATGGCAACGAGCGGCGAAAGTCCGCCTGTGGCGGCGGCAACGCCAAAGCCGAAGGAAACGGACAAATATCCGAGTCCGATCGGAATGCTGTCCGAAACACCGTTACGAAAGGTATATGTTGAAGGTTTATTTGACATTACGATACATCCTTTATGTTTCCAAGTACCCGTTACCGCGGAACGCTTGATGATAGATTAAATTTCTTTTTGGGCACTCTCGATGGCGCGGCGAATCACGAAATCGTTTTCTTCCAGCAATCGCTCCGCCGTTTCCGACTCCACCCCTAGAATATCGGAGACGATGCGAATCATTCGGGCGCGCAATTTTACATTGCTGGGGCGAAGATTGATCATTAAATTCTCATACACATAGCCCAAACGCACCATCACGCCGGTGGATATCATATTAAGGATCATTTTGTGAGCACTGCCCGCCTTGAGTCGGGTAGAGCCGGTGATGACTTCCGCTCCTGTGTCCGGATGGATGCCAATATCCGCTATCTCTTCGATGGGGCATCCTTGGTTACAGCTCAGCGCGACGGTCAACGCGCCCTTCTCTTTGGCAAAGCGCAAACCACCCAAAACGTAAGCGGCTCCTCCTGCGGCGGAAATACCGACCACGGTATCGTTTTTGTTCAAGCCATGCAAAGCAAGGTCGTCTTGAGCCGCTTGAGCGCTGTCTTCCGCGCCTTCTGTCGCGCGGCGCAACGCTCCGTCGCCGCCCGCAATGATACCGATGACCACATCGGGGGACACGCCAAAGGTCGGAGGACACTCGGAGGCATCCAGCACGCCTAAGCGGCCGGAGGTACCGCACCCGATATAAAACAGACGTCCTCCTTGTTTCATACGAATCGAAATTTCATCCACCGCGCGAGCAATCGCATCAAGCTCAGTATCGATGGCTTGGACGGCATGAAGATTTTCTTGTTGCATCAATTTCACCATATCTACCGTTTCCATACGGTCGATATGGCGGCTGTTTTCGTTTCTTTTCTCAGTTTTTATCATTTTCTTCCTCCTCGATGACAGCTCCTGCCAGCATCAGCGCGCCCATCACGGGCGGACCATCCAAGACGGTAATATTGTACGCATCGGGATCGGTCAATGCTTCACAAATCATAGGAATTAACACGTTCGCTTTGGCAATCAAGCCACCGGCAAGCACCACAGGTACGGGACACTTTGCTACAGGTATTTTTTCGCGTGCTCGCCGAATGGAATCGGCAATCGCTCCTGCGTTGTTGCGAAGGATATGGCATGCCACCACGTCCCCTTTGTCATAAGCGTCAAACACCAAGGGAGCGAAGGATGCAATCAGCCGTTTCCCGCCTTCGTACAACTTCGACAAGGCTGACGTCATCGAAGATGCTTGCAGTGACTCTAACAGCAAGTCTCCAAGGAGGGTCGCCTCACCGCTTCCTTCCTCTGCGGCAAGAGCGGCCATGATCGCATCGCGTCCAAGGGTATAGCCGCTTCCGCCCTCTTCGAATAGGTATCCGTAACCGCCCAGGCGGATCAAAGCAGATTCCGTTTGCACAAAGGTAACCGAGCCCGTCCCCATGATGACAGCAATGCCACTCTCATCTCCAAGACCGGCTTTTACCATGTTTTGGGCATCACTTCCGTTATCAACGCAAAAAAAGCCAAAACGATCAAAAAAATCTTTCAGTTTCTCTTGATTTCCTCCCGAAATACCGCCGGCAATACCGGCAAATACGCTCACGTCAGAGGTAGGAATCTCCTGCAAAACCAGTCGTATGCCCCGTTCCAGACAATCAAACGAGGCAGGCAGACCAATATCAATTGGATTGGAGGGTCCGAGTGTCTCCGTGCGAAGAATACGTCCCGTAGCATCAGACAGCGCAAAGGCTGTTTTGGTTCCACCGCCATCTATTCCCAAATAATACATTTCGATTTCTCCTTGTCATAACAGAGCGGCGTGTTTCGTAAAAACACGCCGCCCATGGAAACGTGTTCACACGCTTCGCCTATTTATTAAAATTCGATGGTGTCGTAGATATCCGACATGACGTCCATAACATTGCGCTTTTGCGCCTTCTCGTATGCCGTCAGCTTGGAAACATCCTCGTCGAATACGGCAACGCCCTTCTGCTGAAGCGATTTGATAATGGTTTTATCGGGCATCAAGGGAAGAAGCACAGCCTCAGGAACGTTGTCACGGATGAGCGCCTTGAGCTCCTTCAGTGCGACACCGGGAACCGACTTAGTCTTGGAATAACCGTTGGGCAATATGTAACGGATTTTCTCCAAGGGAAGATCGTTGTCCACAAAATACTGCAACGTATTATAGAAACCGTTTACACCCAGCTTGTTCAACTCAACGATGAGCATCAGCAGATCGGTACGCTCCAAAAGAATTTCCGTTGTACGGTTCGAGGAGGGAGGCAGATCGAAGAATACGAAATCAAAGCCCGCCTGCAACTGCATAATCGCACCAACAAAATTGCGTTCAAAAGAACGCTCCAGCGTCAACTTTTTGGACAACATATCCGTATTCAGCGTCTTAACACCATACAGGTTTTCACGCAGAGGAATGAGAACATCCTCCTCCGTGCAAGTATCGGCCACAAAATGCTCCAGATAGTTATCATCGCGCTCAAACACTTTAGAAGAAAGACCGAACATTTCAAACAGAGAGTTCTGGTCGTCGATGCTGATAACAAGGACACGTTTGCCCATGGAAGTCAAGTAACCGGCGAATTCACCCGTTACGGTCGTCTTACCGACGCCACCTTTTTTACAGAAAAAACTAATCAACATTTGATACGTCCTCCTTTTTCTTCGATGACAGTTGCCATGGCGTCAAACGCCTCGGGATTTTCCAAGAAAATGCGTGTCATCAATGCGTTCTCAATAATAGTGGAAAGCTTTTGTTCGGGGTGCAACAGTTGCGCCAATCGGCACACATCTCGGCTGACCGACCCCAACACGATGCGGCGGGATACATTGCCTCGCAACGAGAAGCGGGATGCCAGCTCAAAGTCCTCCAGTGTGGGGAATGGCTCCTCGTCTACGATAACGTCGGACGGAGGAGGTACATCCTCTCTCATCGCGGTAGGAACGAAGCTCGCAGGTGCCGAAGAAATCGACGGTTGCTCTTTCATCGGGAGATCTTGCTGTTCTTCTTGCTCGTCCAAAACAACCGATTCCATCCAATCGTCCGTCAAATCGGGCTCTGCCACCTCTTGCATCTGCGGCTGAGGCGCAGGAACGGCAGCACGACCTCGGGACAGCTCCGACGCCTTTTGAATGCGCGATACTGTCGTGGACGAAGATGCTTTTTCAGGCGCAGAAACGACCGTTTTGTTCGATACCAAAGGCGCTTCAGCGTCTTTTTTCGGCGCGGACTTAGATGCGCTCGGAGCCTTCGGCTGATCTCGACGGATCTCACCCTCTGCTACCGCGTCGCCCTTGAGCGCCAGGGGATTGGTTCTTTTCTGCATAATGACACCTCGTTTCACTCGTACATCCGCATACATCGGATATTATAAACAATTCATTGTAACACAATTTTTATACTTTGGCAATAGCCTTTTGGCAAATTCGTCCGCATTTTTATGAAAAAAACTCATTTCCCGAGAAAAAGCCGTGTCATTTTTTGTTCTTTTCCCGTAAAGCGTTGAATTCCGAACAAAGAATAGAGCAATAACCAATGGTACGGTAGCTGCCTTTGATGAGCATGCTCTCGCGCAAATAACCTTCAAACGTCATGCCAACTTTTTGCATCACGCGCAAAGACGCCGCATTGCCTTCAATAAATCTTGCTTCGATTCGATGCAGCAGAAGATTGTCAAAGCCAAACGACAACACAGTTTGAACCGCCTCGGCCGCCAATCCCTGCCCCCAATAATCCGGGTGTAGCACATAGCCGATTTCGGCAGAATCATCGGGACAGTTGAACGACGTAAATCCGCAAGTACCGATCATGTGGCCGCTCTCCTTATGGACCAAGGCCCAATCATAGAAGCTTCCCGCTGCATAACGAGTTGCCAGATAACGCAAATAGTCCTGAGTATGATAAATATCGGGATGCGGCGACCAACGAAGATATTTCGTCACATCGGTACGATGGGCATAATCGTACATATCCTGCGCATCTCCCACGCGCATACGGCGCAAGAATAGACGCTCCGTTTCCAGCGAAGGAATGTTTGAAAAAATCCGACAAATCAGTTCCTTTTTCACGTTTCTGTTCTCCTTTCTTTCGGGCTATCCGGATCATTATAAATCAGGTCGACAAAAAAAGCAAGCCTTTTGGAAGAACTTTCCTTCCACTCAAACGAAAAAATGAAAAAAAGGCAAAAAAAGAACAAACAACCCTTGAAAAACGCATCATCTTGCTGTATAATACTATAATAGGTATATTATATCTGTGACAGCACAGGAAAGGAGCACCGAACATGAAAGAAAAGAAGGTTCTTCGCATTGGTATGGTTGGTTTTGGCAGCATGGGAAAAACGCATTCGTATGCCATTTTCAATCTTCCGTATTACTTTGGTGATCTTCCCTTTTGTGCATCTGTCGCGGGGCTTTGCACCACCTCCTTTGAAGCTGCTTCTGCCATTTGCAAGCAGTTCGGCTTCGGCAGTCCCGCTCACAATTTTGATGAGTTGATTGCTCGTGAGGATATTGACGTCATTGATATCTGCACCCCCAATACGCTTCATACGGATATGGTATTACGCGCCCTGCAGGCGGGCAAGCACGTCCTGTGTGAAAAGCCTCTGTGCGTCACCATGGACGAAGCCTTGCGCATTGCCGAAGCCGAGCGAAACAGCGGTCGCATCTGCGGTATGGTGTTCAACAATCGCTTTATGGCGCCCATGCTTCGCGCAAAGCAACTGATCGACGAGGGACGTTTGGGACGCATTTTGTCCTTCCGTGTGTTTTATGAGCACAACTCCAGTACGTTTGCCGCCCGCGCGCCCGGATGGAAGCAAACGGCCGAATATGGTGGCGGAGTTCTGTTCGATCTCGGCTCGCACGCCATTGATCTCATTCGCCACTTGTGCGGTGATTTTGAAAGCGTACAAGGCTTGTCACAAATTGCGTTTGACACGCACGGCACCTGGACGACCGACGCGGATGAAGCATTTTATATCAGCGCCAAACTCAAATGCGGCGCCTGCGGCACCATTGTCGCCAACAAGCTGGCAACGGGCGTTAACGACGATCTTTCCCTTGCCATTTTTGGGGAGCGCGGCAGTTTGAAATACGAACTGATGGATCCCGAATGGTTGTATTTTTATGACAATGACCGACCCGACACTCCCATCGGTGGAGAGCGCGGCTTTACCCGCATTGAATGCGGCGGCCGTTATCCTTTGCCGGGCGGAGCCTTCCCCTCGCCCAAAGCGAGCGTCGGTTGGTTGCGCTGTCACGTTGAATCCATGTATCAATATCTGTCCGCTGTCGCCGAGGGCAGACACTTCTCCCCTTCGCTTTATGACGGTGCCTACGTGCAGGCTGTCATGCAGGCCGCCCGAGATTCCGATCGCAACGGAGGCGTGCGAACGGAGGTTGTGTTCTCATGAAAATTATAGGACTGACCGGGCAAAGCGGTTCGGGCAAAGGAACGCTCGCGGCGTTGTTTTTCGAAGCGGGAATTCCGGTGGTAGACGCCGATGCGGTCTATCATGAATTGCTCATCCCCCCTTCCCCTTGTCTTGATGAATTGCGTGCAGAATTTACCGATGACATTTTGAATCCCGACGGCACGCTGAACCGACCGGCGCTGGCCGCGCTGGTATTTGGCCATTCAGACGCGGCAAAGGCGCGCCTGCGCCGGCTGAACGAGATCACGCATCGATACGTAACAGAACGCACAATCGCTCTGCTCGATGGTTATGCCGCGCAAGGCTACAAGGCCGCCGTCATTGATGCACCTTTGCTGATTGAAGCAGGGCTACATCAACGATGCGACCGTGTCATTGCCGTTTTGGCCGACCGTGACGTACGAATAGATCGATTGATGGCGCGGGATGGCTTAGGTCGCGAGCGCGTGCTTGCCCGACTGGATGCACAGCCCGACGTGTCCTTTTATATCGATCATGCCGATATTCTGGTCTACAATAACGGAACCGAGCAAGATTTGCGCGTCCAATTTTCTCACCTTCTAAAGGAGGTATCAGCATGAGCGAACCGTCCGTCAAGCGTACCCGGACCATCAAAATTTTGGTTGTGGCATTCGCGCTGCTGCTTTTGCTCATTGCCGCCTATTTCATCTTTGAACCCTCCATCGATCGCGCTCTCTATCCCCGTGAATACAGCGAGCTTGTCGAACGTTATGCCGAGCAGTACGGCGTGCCGACCAATTTAGTTTATGCCGTTATACGAACCGAGAGCAATTTTGATCCGAACGCCGTTTCCTCCGCAGGGGCTGTGGGCTTGATGCAAATCATGCCCTCTACATTCCGTTGGCTGAGCGATGATATGTTTGGGGAGCGTTTGGAGGATGCGATGCTGTATGATCCCGAAACAAATATTCGGTATGGCGTCTACTATTTGCGACGCTTGTATGATCGTTACGACAGTTGGCAGACCGCTTGTGCCGCCTACAACGCCGGCAACGGAACGGTCGATCGATGGCTCTCCGATCCGTCTCTGACCGATCGTCAGGGGGGTCTCATCCCGGATCGCATTCCGATCGGTGAAACACGAGCTTACGTTGAAAAAGTACAGAAATATTATCAAGCTTATTGTCGTCTTTACCCAACATCTTCCGATGTTCCATTTTCGTAAATCCAAAAATTCATCATAAAACGTACAGAAAGGAACTCCCCATGTCTGAAAACAAAAACAACTACGAAAACTTAACGTACCAGAAAAAGTCCTTTTACGAAATCTTTGCCGAAAACGAGGCAATGATCGAGAGCGCGTATGATTACGCCAAGGACTACATGACCTACCTTGACGCAGCAAAGACCGAAAGAGAGGCTGTTGACGCCTCCATCGCACTGGCAGAAGCCAAGGGGTATCGCCCTTACCGCTTGGGCGACAAGATGAACGCCGGCGACCGTCTGTATTACAACAACCGCGGCAAAAATCTGTTTCTGATCAAAGTAGGCACGGAGGATATCAACAACGGTATCCGCATTCTCGCCTCTCATATTGACTCTCCTCGCCTGGATCTGAAGCCCTGCCCTCTGTACGAGGATCGCGGCATGGCCTTCTTCAAGACCCACTACTATGGTGGTGTCCGCAAGTATCAGTGGGTGACCGTTCCCCTGGCTCTTCACGGCGTAGTCATCCTCAGAGATGGCTCGAGCATCACCGTTACGGTTGGTGAAGAGGATTCTGATCCCATCTTCTACATCAACGACCTGCTTCCTCACCTGGGTCGTGCGCAGGGCGAGAAGCCGCTGAACACGGCAATCGCAGGTGAAAAGCTCAACGTTCTCATCGGCAGCCGTCCTCTGTCCGACGCTGACAAGGATGGTGTAAAGATCAACGTTCTCAAGATGCTCAATGAAAAGTATGGCATCACCGAGCGTGAACTGATGACGGCTGAATTGTGTGTCGTTCCCGCGCTCAAGGCTCGTGACGTCGGCTTTGACCGCTCCATGATCGCCGCTTATGGTCACGATGACCGCGTTTGCGCTTATCCTTCCCTGACCGCTCTGTTCGAGTGCGATGACACCGTTCACACGGACATCGTCATTCTGGCCGACAAGGAAGAAACGGGCAGCGACGGTGCTACGGGTATGCAGGGTGAGGTGATTTTGGACCTGATCGATGCTCTGGCAGAATCTCTTGGCGGTAAGTCGAGCGTCATTCGTGCCAACTCCAAGTGCCTGTCCTCTGACGTTACGGCCAACTTCGAGCCCAACTTCCCCGAACCCTTTGAAATTCGCAACTCTTCTATCATCAACTGCGGTGTATCGGTTGCCAAGTACACCGGCTCCGGCGGCAAGGGCGGCACCAATGATGCCACCGCTGAGTACGCCAGCTGGCTGCGTAACGTATTGGACGAAGCAGGCGTTGTTTGGCAGATCGCTGAGTTGGGCGCTGTCGATGCCGGCGGTGGCGGAACGGTTGCTAAGTTCTTGTCCAAGCACAATATCGACACCATCGATATCGGTGTCGGCGTAACTGCCATGCACGCTCCCTACGAGCTGATCGCCAAGGCGGATCTGTACGAAGCTCACAGAGCTTTCTGCGCATTCCTGCGCGCATAATGCATAACTAATCAACGATCGAAAGGAGGATTCCCCCATGCAAGACAAGCTTGCCGCTATTGAACAAAAATATCGAAATTTGGAGGAATCCTTCGCCGATCCTTCCCTACTTGCCAATCCGGCCGAATACGCCAAGCGCATGAAAGAATATCGCGCGCTTGAGCCTACCGTTCTCAAATACCGCGAGTTGTGCTCCGTACTTTCTGCCATTAAAGAAGCGGAGGAGTTGTTACACACGCCGGGGATGGACGCTGATATGAAGGCCTTGGCATCGGAAGAAATGAAAATTTGCCGCGAGCAAGAGCAACAATTACGCCGTGAATTAACCATTTTGCTCATTCCCCGCGACCCCAACGATGAAAAGAACGTACTCGTCGAAATCCGCGCAGGAACGGGCGGCGAAGAAGCGGCACTCTTTGCTGCGGATTTGTTTCGTATGTATTGTATGTACGCCGACTCAGCCAAGTTTCGCGTCAGCGTAACCAGCAAAAACGAGACGGAGCTTGGTGGCTACCGAGAAATCGTTTTCATGGTGGAGGGAGACGGAGCCTATTCCCGTTTCCGCTTCGAAAGCGGCGTTCATCGGGTACAACGCGTTCCAGAAACCGAATCCCAAGGACGTATTCAGACTTCGGCAGCGACCGTTGCGGTGTTGCCTGAGGCGGAGGACGTTCATATTGAAATCAATCCGGCAGATCTGATATTCGAAAGCTGTAAATCCTCCGGCGCCGGCGGTCAGCACGTCAACAAAACGGAGTCTGCCGTGCGGCTCACCCACAAGCCGTCCGGCATTGTGGTTGAGTGCGACCAAGAACGAAGCCAGTTCAAAAACAAGGACATGGCCATCAAAATGCTGAAAACCAAGCTATATGATATTGAGCAGCGTCAGCAGGCCGACGAGATTGCCGCATCCCGCCGCTCACAAGTCGGTTCGGGCGACCGCTCCGGGCGCATTCGCACCTATAATTTCCCCCAAGGTCGTGTCACCGACCATCGCATCGGGCTGACGCTTCATTCGCTCGATGCCTTCCTCAACGGTGATATTTCGGACATGATCGAAGCGCTCATCAGCGCAGACACCGCCGAAAAATTGCAACGTCAAAATGAAACTTGATGCAAAGGAATCAAACAATGCCTTTGAATACAACAATCGTCCGGATCGACGACACCTCTCTTCCCGCGGCCCAAGACGCACTGGCAAGTGCTTCTGATATATTGCGGGCAGGTGGGTTGGTTGTCTTTCCGACTGAAACCGTATACGGCCTTGGCGGCGATGCCACAAGCGCCTATTCTTCTCGAAAAATATATGAGGCTAAGGGTCGTCCGTCGGACAATCCCCTCATCATACATATTGCCTATCCCGAGGACGCAGAACAATATGCCGTTACCTGCCCCTGCTACGAGCGTCTGGCCAAAGCCTTTATGCCGGGACCTTTGACCGTGATTCTCCCCCGCCGCGACGTGATCCCGACGGAAACGACGGGCGGGCTTGATACGGTAGCCGTACGTTGTCCCTCCCATCCCGTAGCGCACGCCCTAATCAAGGCTTGCGGTGTGGCTATCGCCGCGCCGAGCGCCAATCAATCGGGCAAGCCCTCTCCCACCTATGCTCCCGATGTCATTGACGACATGATGGGGCGGGTAGACATGATCATCGACGGCGGCACGTGCGACATTGGTCTGGAATCCACCATCGTCAAGATTGAGGACGAGGACACCGTAACGCTTTTGCGTCCCGGTGCCATTACCTATGATGCACTATGCATGGTCGTAGAGCATGTAAATGTTGCCCCCGCTGTATCCGAGCGCTTGGGCGAAAATGAGCGTCCACTCTCCCCCGGCATGAAATATCGCCACTATGCCCCCGATGCTCCTTTGGTGCTATTGGAGGGCGATAAGGCGGACGTCTTAGCGTTTTTGATACGCCAGCAAGCCGTTCAACGCTGTGCTGTTCTTTGCTACAACGAAGAAATCTCAGCACTTCCGGATGCTCTGTGCTATCCCGTCGGCGCCGCCGAGGATCTTGCAGCACAAGCGCACTCGCTGTTTCGGCTGTTGCGCGAAGCAGACCGCGCCAAACCCGACATCATTTATGCACATCTTCCCCCGAAAGAGGGGTTGGGGCTGGCGCTGTACAACCGAATGATACGCGCAGCCGCCCATACTGTTCAGCATATTCCTTCCCCATAAACCACGAAAGGAACATTGATCACACCCATGGCAAAAACCAAAAAAAGCAAGGCAGACGAAAAGCAGGAAATCGTACACGCGCCGGCATACCCACAGCCCATCACCGAAACGATTGAAAAGAACTATATGCCTTACGTTATGACCGTCATTCTCTCACGCGCCATTCCTGAGATCGACGGTTTGAAGCCCTCTCATCGAAAACTGCTCTACACCATGTATAAAATGGGGCTTTTGACAGGCAACCGTACCAAAAGCACCAATGTTGTCGGTCAAACCATGCGTCTCAACCCTCACGGCGATGCCTCCATTTATGACACGTTGGTGCGTTTGACAAGAGATAATGAAACTCTCCTTCATCCCTTGATTGATTCTAAGGGTACCTTCGGTAAGCAATATTCCTCCGACACCGCGCCGGCCGCTTCCCGATACACCGAGGTTAAGTTGGAAGAGTTCAGCAATGAGCTGTTCCGCGGCATCGATAAAAACGCAGTTGACATGGTAGACAATTATGACAGCACCATGAAAGAGCCTCGCCTGCTCCCCACGACATATCCTAACGTGCTGGTCATGCCTAACTCCGGTATCGCCGTCGGTATGGCCTCCGAAATTTGTTCGTTCAATTTAGCAGAAATCTGCGACGGAACGATTGCTCTACTCAAAAAACCGAATCTCTCCACAGAAAAGCTGATGGAGATCATCAAGGCTCCCGATTTTTCGGGTGGAGGTCTTTTATTGTATGACGAGACCGCCATGCGTGAGGTATTTGAAACGGGACAAGGCAGTGTTCGTCTGCGCGCTCGCTACGTCTACGACAAAGCAAATAACTGCATTGATATTCTTCAAATCCCCTATTCGACCAGCATTGAGCTGATCATGAAAAAGTTGACCGAAATGGTCAAGGGCAGCAAGCTCAAGGAGGTCACCGACTTCCGCGACGAGACCGACTTGCACGGTTTTAAGCTGACATTGGATCTGCGCCGCGGCGTCGATCCCGACAAGCTGATGCTCAAGCTCTTCCATTACACGCCCCTAGAAAGTAATTTCAAATGCAATTTCAACATTCTTGTGGACGGTGCTCCCCGCCGCATGGGAGTCAAGGAAATTCTCATTGAGTGGATCCGCTTCCGTATGGGATGCTTGCATCGAGAGCTAACCTTCGACCTCGGAAAGAAAAAAGACAAGCTCCACTTGCTCAAGGGCCTTGGCAAAATTCTGTTGGACATTGACAAAGCCATTCGAATCATCCGAAAGACGGAAGACGATGAAAAGGTTATCCCGAATCTGATGGAGGGATTCTCCATTGATGAGATTCAGGCCAACTATATCGCAGACATCAAGTTGCGCAACCTCAACCGTCGCTATATTCTCGACCGCATCAGCGAGATCGAAGCGTTGCAAAAGGAAATTGAGGAGCTGGAAGGTATTTTGGCAGATGAGCTTAAGCTGAAATCGCTGATTGCCAAGCAACTGACTACCATCAAGCAAAAATACGGTAAGCCCCGCAAAACCATTATTGTCGAGCCGCCCTTTGACGTTTACGATCCCGCCAAGAGCGAAGCTGAGGAGGCGGTTCCCTCCAAATTGATTTTCACCAAAGAGGGATATATCAAAAAAGTTGCCATTCGAACCGGTGTCAACTTTGAAGATCAGCGTCTGAAGGAAGGCGATAAGATCGCCGATATCATCGACGCGGATCACAACGATGACCTGTTGTTCTTCACCGACAAAGCACAGATCTTCCGCGCTCACGTGTCCGAGTTTGACCTTCTTAAATCCTCCCAAATGGGTGAATTTGTCGCCGGTAAATTGGGTATGGGTGATGGAGAACGTCCTCTGCTGATGCATCTGCTTCACGGATCGCTGTCGGCCAAAGACCACCTCGTGCTCATCTTCAAAAACGGTAAGGGTGTGCGTATTCCCATGAGCGCTTATGAAACCAAGGGATTCCGCCGCAAGCTGACCGCCGCCTATTCGGAGGCCTCCCCTGTTGTGGCTATTCTGTACGAAAAGCACAACAAGCCGCTGGATCTTTTGTTGGTGGGCAGCGACAATCGCGGTATTCTCATCAAGTCTGCCCTCATTCCCGAGAAAACCACCCGAACCTCTCAGGGCGTGCAGCTGATCACCATGAAACCGGGGGCAACGCTGGATCGCGTCCTGGCCGCTCCGTCTGCAGATGGAAAATTCAGCGGTGCCGGATGCCGAAAGATTAAAATTCCTTCCGCTTCGGTCGAATTGAAAAACGGCGACATTCCCGAGGATCTTGCCTGATATTATTTAAAACAAAAGGAACAAATGCATGAAAACCAAACAAAACCAACCTAAAATGAGCAAAAAAGAAAGAACCCGCAAGTGGATCGCTCGTATTTTTGCTTTGCTACTGGCCCTTTTGATGGTCGGAGGCACCTTCTATTATATTATTGTAGCCATTGCGTCTATGGTAGCTTAATTCTATTCCAAGTTTTTACACAGGAGATTTGACTATGAGCAGCATGAACATTGTATGTTTGGATCTGGAGGGCGTTCTCGTCCCCGAAATTTGGATCGCTTTTGCGGAAGCATCCGGTATCCCTGCGCTGAAGCGCACCACCCGCGACGAACCCGACTATGACAAATTGATGAAGTACAGACTGGCTATCCTCAAGGAGCACGGTCTTGGACTCAAGGAAATTCAAGCTACCATCGAAAAGATTGATCCGATGCCGGGCGCCAAGGAGTTTTTGGATCAGCTCAGAGACCTCTCTCAGGTCATTATTTTGAGCGACACCTTCACTCAGTTTGCCGCTCCCTTGATGAAAAAACTCGGTATGCCCACCATTTTCTGTAACACGCTGGAGGTTGCTGAGGACGGTGAGATCACGGGCTATCGTATGAGATGCGAAAAATCCAAGCTGACCACCGTCAAGGCCCTGCAATCGATCGGCTATGAGACCATTGCTTCGGGCGACAGCTACAACGACCTTGGCATGATTCTGAAAAGCAAAGCGGGCTTCCTCTTCCGCAGCACCGAGCAGATCAAAAAGGACTATCCCGATCTGCCTGCTTTTGAGGAGTACGACGAATTGCTGGAAGCGATTAAAAAAGCTCTGTAAGCAATAAAAAATGACCGACAGTTGTCGGTCATTTTTTATTTTATGTTTAGATGCTGTGGATGCCGCTTGCTGCATCTGCTGCCGTAGCATCAATGCCGTACTTCTGCTGCTTGCGGTATTCAAAGAACTTGAGTGCCACCTGCTCGAACAGTGCGTAGGACAACACGTCCTCGTCCTGCTCCATGTACTGAGGGATCTTGGAACGAAGCTCGTCGAGCTCAGGCTTGAGCAGATCGGCGGGACGGCAGGTAATCTGCTCCGCGTCACCGATGACCTTCTTGACGAACTCAGGATCCATAGCAACAGGGGTCTGACCATAGTCCCCGCGAACGAGTCCGCGGAATTCCTTGGTTACTGTCTTATAACGCTCACCGTACAGCACGTTGAACACAGCCTGCGTACCGACGATCTGAGAAGAAGGGGTTACCAGAGGAGGATAACCGGCATCTGCACGAACACGCGGAACTTCCTCAAGAACAGCGTCCAGAAGATTGGACTTGCCTGCCTGCTTGAGCTGAGATACCAGGTTGGACAGCATACCGCCGGGAACCTGATTGATCAGCGCGTTGACGTTGACCTTCATAACCTTGGGATCCATCAGACCGCTGGCGAGGTACTTCTCGCGCAGGGGGGTGAAATACTTGGTAATCTCGTTGAGCTCGGTTAGGTCGATACCCGTGTCGTATTCGGTGCCGGCCAGAGCGGCAACCAGCGACTCGGTGGGCATGTGAGAGGTACCCTGAGCCATGGGCGAGATCGCGGTATCAACCACGTCTACGCCAGCCTCAATGGCCTTCATCGTCGACATACTGGCCACACCTGCGGTATAGTGGGTGTGGAGCTGAATCGGAATCTTGACCGTCTCCTTAAGCGCCTTGACCAAATCATAGGTGGTGTAAGGGAGAAGCAGACCTGCCATATCCTTGATACAGATAGAATCCGCGCCCATCTCCTCAAGTTGCTTGGCGTAGGTCGTGTAGTAGTTGATGTCGTAAACAGGGCCGGTGGTGTAGCTGATCGCAGCCTGAACGTGACCGCCCTCTTTGCGGGTTGCCTTAATGGCGGTTTCCAGGTTGCGGGCATCGTTGAGCGCATCAAAGATACGCAGAATATCGATACCGTTGGCAATCGACTTCTGTACAAAGTACTCTACTACATCATCGGAATAGTGGCGGTAGCCCAGAATATTCTGGCCGCGGAACAGCATTTGCAGCTTGGTATTCTTGACACGCGCACGAATGGCACGCAGTCTTTCCCAAGGATCCTCGTTGAGGAAGCGCATACAAGCGTCAAACGTCGCACCACCCCATGCTTCGAGGGAGTAGTAACCAACCTTATCCATCTTTTCCAGGATAGGAAGCATATCCTCGGTGGTCATACGAGTTGCAATCAGCGACTGGTGTGAGTCACGCAGGACGGTTTCTGTAATTTTTATTTTAGCCATTTGATAATGATTCCTTTCTCAATTATGTATCGCACGCAATCAGAATGCCCAGGACAGGAAGACACCGGCTGCTACTGCAGAACCGATAACACCTGCTACGTTGG
>JAZQUX010000336.1:0-8802 GCA_045631585.1 Eubacteriales bacterium
ATCGTTGACCCCACCAAGGTCACCCGTTCCGCGCTTCAGAACGCGGCTTCCATCGCATCTGTCATCCTGACCACCGAGTCGGTTGTGGCAAACCAGAAGGAAGAGGCTCACGCGGCCGCGGCTGCCGGTATGGGCGGGGGCATGGGCGGGATGTACTAATATCACCAAAAACAGCAAAGGGAACGCTCACTCGGGCGTTCCCTTTTGTCATATTGATTTTTTAGGTTTCCCCCGCCGAGGCGGGGAGTTCATTACGAATCAATATCTTCAAAAATTTCCTCGATGGTTGTTATGCGAAGGTCTCCAAACAAATAGAGTAATTCTTCCGGTGGAGAGCCCTTGAAATCCGATGGACTTAAAATCACATAAAAACTTGGATAACTATAGCCATCTTCCGTGATATACGCGTGATAGCTTTGAAAGCGATTGTCCGCATCACTCCATAACCAAACTTCCGCCGAGTAGCCTTCGCCCTCAATCTTGATGAAAGATTTCCCTGTCTCACTTTTCATCAGATTAGTATAGTTGCCAGAGTCATGTGCATCTAAGCCAAAAACCTTATTTTCAAAATTACATTGATAAAATACGTATGAATATACTTCAACACTTGGCTGTCTAATACCAATGCTGCTAATGGAAATATCACCAAATTGTGTTGCTCCTGGATTGTTTTTTTGTTCTTTCAGAATGACAATCTTTTCGCCTTTTATTCCCTCATACATGTTTGAAAATGTATTTTTGTATCGGGCTTTGTCGGAAATCTCATCAAAGTACAAATGAGTCTTTTTCTGTGTGCAATACTGTTCATTAAGCATTTTTAAGGCCTCTAAAAACTTGTCCGAATCTCTTTGAGCTGCATCGCATAGCAATTTTAATTCTTCCCACGAATGAAACTCCATATGATTTTCCATCGGAGGAGAAGATGACTCTGAATTTTGCGAGGAATTGTCAGTTTTATTTTCGGATGTGACTTTATCGGATTCAATTTTAGACCCTTGAGAACTATCGGCCGATGAACACGCGGTCAGGGAAAACAAAGCAAATATAACAGTCAATACGATAAAACAAATAAGTAGTCGTTTCATAAAAATCTCCTTTCTCCCAAGACGTTTTTCATATTTTCGGAAAGACATATTCGCCTTCACCTATATAGACGCAAAAAATTTGGGTTTTCTGCCGCTTTTTTGAAAAAAATTGCGCCGAGGCGGGGGAATTATATTAAATTTTCAGCATTCCTCATAAACAGTCATTTCAAAAACCAAATATCCTCAGGGGTAGTATTTTCGTTATAGCCTAACCAGTTGCTGACGTAATAAGAATCTAAAGCATAATAAGAGTGTTGCTCTTCATAGTTACGCCCACCACACATCACGTATTGCTGCCCGTACTTGAACGCTTCGAAAGCTTTATGCGATCGCGGGTGTATCGTATATACCGTTTTACCGTCCTCTTCTAATATCCATGCACCCAAATGCATAAAATCGTAAATTTCGCCCTCTTTTAATTGGATGTCTTTTCCCAAGTAATGAATTTTGTCCACCCTTAGTTTTGTGCTCAATCTGCACCCCATATAATCAGTGATCACGGGTTCTTCAATATTTGTTTGAACTGTATACTCCATAACGGTAAACGTGATAATGAACATGGTGGGGTCATTGACCACCCTCGCATAGAGTTGCTCATCCGTTTGAAATTCCATATCCAAGTCAAAACCTGGGTCTGTATATTCCAAGTCAGCCAGATCATATAGAGTTTCCTCATTGTAGATATAGGCATGCCCTTCGGTTAGGGAAATCGTATCAGGCGGCACCGAGCATGAAGACAACATCAAACTCCCCGCAAAAATAAGCATCATAAATATACGAAGTATTTTCATAATCATTCTCCTTTCCCCCAAGACGTTTTTCATATTTTCGGAAAAACATATTCGCCTTCACCTATATAGACGCAAAAAATTGGGTTTTCTTCCGCTTTTTTGAAAAAAATTGCGCCGAGGCGGGGGAAGAAAAGCAAGTTTATCCGTTCATTCTTCTATCGCTGTATCAATGCGCCCGACCGACAATTTACCGAACAGCTCACTCGTATCTACCTGATCTGCATCGGGAGTATAATAATAAATTACGGTGTATATTCCGTTCACATTTGCATTCCATATGATTACTACTCCGGGTTCTGATGGATGGTCGTGTCTCGTTTCCGTAACAATGGTGACTTTTCCGTCTTTGCTAAGGATCGGGGATGTGATAAGTGACTCATTTTCTTTCTGGCGTACCACTTCTTCGATTCTTGAGGATACATTTGTTTCCGACAGTACATACTCATAACGAATCCAAACTCCACTGGGCGATTCGGTTAGGATATACAATACTTTATAGCTTTTACCGGTATCTACCGACTGGCCTGACGAGTATGAAAGCCAAGTAATATCTCCGTCAATGGTACGCACGTATGGAATGGAATCAACCAAACTCAAAAAATAAACAAAATCTTCTTTTTTAGCTTTTCCGTGACTGACGCTTTTCATATAGTCGTCCCATTCTTCTTCGTTTGAGGAAGAAACCATTTTTCTCATATTGTCCAATTCATCAAGCGAATATACACTAATATCGACTCCGGGCCCCGGTTCATAGCTTGAGCCGTCAATCACAACTCCCTGCCACGATTCATTTTCAGAGGTAGCCGTTGGAGCTTTGGTTTCGTCTTTACATGAGATAAGTAAAAGTATACTTGCCATAAGCAAACAAATAACAAATCTTTTCATAAAAATCTCCTTTCTCCCAAGACGTTTTTCATATTTTCGGAAAGACATATCCGCCTTCACTTATATAGACAAATTTTTTTCGATTTTCTTACACTTTTTTCAAAAAACTTAAAAAATTCAAAAACGCGCATACGGATGGTTTGCAACCGTATGCGCGTATTTTCTTGCCGCTGATATTCTGTTGGGACGCGGCAACATCTTGTTTTAGCAACACAGCGGTTGTCGGGCTTTCTATAGTACCATTTTATCATGGTTTCCAAGGATTGTCAAGAGGGAGGGCGCGAAAAATTCGCGTGCCCGATCAGCAGTTGACAAACGACGAAAGTCGTGCTATACTATATAATTAAAGAACAAAACCACTCACGGGAGGATTTCCCCATGAACTTAAAAAATTTCAGCTTGCTCTACCCCACCGAGGCGGCGAGACAGGCGCACTACGCGGGCAAGGACGCCCCGAATATTCCCATGATCGTATTGGACGAGCTGGGACTGACCCAGATTTTTGATCTTCGCAACTGCGATCTGTCCGACTTTTTCACCACCGATCCCGCCGTCATTTCCTACCGTCAGGACACCTTCCGCGACATGATGAACCATCCCTCCATCGCGCGTATGTTCCACAAGCTCATTCCGGTACTCACCGACATTATGGAGCTGCGCCGACTGGAGGCCGACAGCGGAAACACGAGCGATTATCTGTCGAGCCTGACCGAAATTGAATTGTATATTTCCAGCATTGAAATTTTGCACGACGGTCTGTCCAAAGTCAAGGACACCGTCAAAGGACAGGCCTTTCTGACCCTTTCTTCCCGCATCAGCGAGCTGGCTGAGAGCGACTATTACCGCGAGCTCAACCAAAAGCTGAGCGAGTTGACCGACCGCGTACGCGAAATCCGCAGCGTGACCATTGGTGTCAATCTCGACCCCCAGCTTCGCCCCACCCATGCGGGCGTGCTGTCCATCAACCCCGAGCCCTTCCGTTCGGGTGACGTACTGGAGAAGATTCTGCGTCTGAATTTCAAGGACGATGAATACACTTGCATCGCCGATCTCGTTCCGTTTGGTAAAAAGCAATCCGAAAACCAAAAAATGGCTCTTTCCTTGGCGTTCAATTCGGCCATCAATGAGGTTTACAAATCCTCCCTGCGTTCTTGGAAGCGCATCGTTCAGTCGTACGTTTTGGAGAACACCGACTTTTTGCTCGGTCTTCTTCCTGAGTTTGAGTTTTTGACCAAGGGCACCGAAATGCTGCACGCGCTGGAGGACAAGGGATGCCCTCTGTGTACGCCCGACATTCGTCCCATGAGCGAGCGCGCGTTCGTTGCCAAAGAGCTGTACAACCCCGAGGTGGCACTTCGCATTCAGGATGAGATTGTGGCCAACGACGTCATTTTCGACGACAAAGCCATGATTTATGTTCTGACCGGCCCCAACCGCGGCGGTAAATCGGTCATCACCTGTGCCATCGGATTGGCTTTGGTCATGATGCAGCTTGGTATGTTTGTTCCTGCCGAGAGTGCTATCCTCAGCCCGGCCGACGCCATTTTCACTCACTTCCCGTCGGGTGCCGAGGACACCATTGACAAGGGACGCTTGGGTGAGGAATGCGCCCGTCTTGGCGAGATTTTCGATCAAGTCACGGCACATTCTTTGGTTCTGCTCGACGAATCCTTGTCCTCGACCGGATCGTATGAAGCATCCTATATCGCCGCCGAGGTGCTGGCAGGCCTTTCGCTTGTCGGTTGTCGTTGTCTGTTCTCGACCCACCTGCACGAGTTGGCAGCCGAGCTTGACAACATCGCCGCTCGCACGCACGGCGCGCCCATCGACACGCTGGTCGCCGGCATTGAGGGCGAGGGCAAGCGATCCTTCAAGATCATTCGCGCCAAGCCCGACGGAAAGAGCTATGCCCGCGACATCGCAGACAGATACGGTCTGACGTACGAGAATATTGTCAAGAAGGTTGAAAGTAAATAAGGAATGAATTATGTGGGGGAACTTCTTTCGAGAAGTTCCCCCTCACCCCTTCAAGAACTTGAAAAAGGAAAATAAAGGCTATTCCAAGCAACTTCTTCTACCCCTGTAGGGGAAATGAAGTACGCTGTTCCTTAAATACTCCCGAGAGAAGTGGAGCCCCCCTTCTTCTCCACAAAGTTAGATTTGCTCCGTCTTTTCTGCTCGCCCCGCGACAAAACGCCCCGACGCACCATGCTGGTGTGTCGGGGCCATTGTTATGCTTTCTTAATGACAACGCTGCCGAGATTGTTCTCACCGACAATGTACAACAGCTTGCTTCCTCCGCGCTCCAAATCGGCGTCGGTTTTGATCGACCCGAGATTGTTTTCCGTCGAGACGGAAACGCACCAATCGGAAGGTACGTTGATGATCAGAGCACCCAAATTATTCTCAATCCTGAGCGTCGAGCCACCGACGTAAAGCTCCGCGTTGGTAAAATAGACGGAGCAAGTGCCCAAATTGTTTTCGATATATTTTTCAAACGGCTCGGTGCAATCAAAATAGTGAACGGCCGCACCGCCGCCTCGGATGTGAGATTTTATTTTTCCCTTCCATCCGTGCGTTTTTCGCGGGAACAACAGCCTCAAGCCCCAAGACAGCAGAATCGCAACCAAAACAAATGCCCACCACGGTGCCAAGTCTCCCGATTCAACCTTCAGTGCTAGCGCGATCTCGCGCTCGAAAATCATGGCAAGAGCCATGAGCGGGAGCGGCAAGCTCATCAAGCGGCGAGAGCTGCACAACCGCACCACCCACGAAAGGCAAAGCAGTCCCAGTACAATCTGCCATACGGAAATCTGAAACGGCAAGCTAACACCAATGCCAAACGCGCTCATGATCAGCGCTCCGGCCAAAAGAATCATCACAATGCCCCAAAAAATTCTTGTTTTCATGTCAATTCTCCTTCGTACGAGATGGGAAATCGGATCTCGTGAATTTTGTCCCTTAACACCTTATAATACGAGCGGGAGGCGTAAACGACCTTGTCCGAACCGTAAAACGTAACAAGACTGGCGCCCGTCAAATTATGGGCCAGTGACGCAACTGCGCTTGCGTTAATAATACAGCTTTTGGAGGCTCGCACAAAGCTTGGCGGAAGAATGGCCTCCAAGTCCAACAGACGGTGGGAGGTGTAATACATTTGATCCGCCGTATGCGCGGCAATCTTTCCGTCCGCCGTTTCGAAAAACAGAATATCCTTTTGCGCGACATAATATTCGGTGCCTGCCAGCGTCAAAATCATTTCACCATCCGCATCAAGCAGCATGGCCATGGCGCGTTCCAAAAGCCGAACCTTAGTGTTGCGAGCGTGACACCGCACGATAATCTCCTGCTCGTCGTTCTCGCCGACCAGCTCAACTCGCAATTTCATGCGTTTCATTCGTTCCGCGCCACCTCCTTTTTCGGTTCTGTACATATCCTACCACACTTTTTGATATTTTGCAATCCCCTGACGCCAAGTGGTGAAATTTTGGGGACAAGAGGTAGCAAAAAGCCCTGCGCAGGCAGGGCTTTGACTATTTTATCTTATATTTCTCGTATATCTTGTGATAGGTTGTGATCAAAGAAACCATCCCCACGGTACATCCCAACATCAGTGACACGACCGCCCATCGCGTATCCCAAATCGCCAGCGCGCCGGCGACCCAATACCAAAGCGAATACCACTTCCACATTCTTGCGTTTGCGTTGTTGTACTGCGCAACATCCGTGATCATCGCAGGATCCACTTCGCTGCCCGCCCAAAACCACATGGGCTTTTTACAATGCTTAGCGTATATCCCGATGCCGTAAAACAAAATAGCACAACCGAAATATACTATACAGCCAATGATTTTCCCGGCCACGCAGTACCTCCTTTTTCCGGATCGCGGTAAGCGAAGCTCACCCGCGCCTTCGGAGTTCAAACTAAAAATCAAACGAATATTTTACTTTTTCCACACCTTTTTGCACCAAGTGCGCTTTTCGCATTTGGGACACTTCAAATAGCGAGTTGTTCCCATGTGCATTGCATTCATTGCTTCTTTATAAGTAGGCACTATTTCGTGACCGCAGTTTTTGCACTTGTAAGCGCCCACGCTGACCTCCAACTTTAAGGCATAGAAACACGGGATCAAAAACACAACGCAAGATCCGAGGATGGCAACCACCTGCCACACCCCCTCAGGAATCAAAAAGGCCGCGGCTGTGATGGCACCGAGCAAGGCTATCATGCTCACAATCATAATGACCCACATGGTGGTCCAAATCGTTTTATTTTTCTGTTCTACCTCTTTTGCCATATCTAAAAGAAGCTGCTCGTTTTTCTGATTGTTGTTTTCCATATTGATTCTCTCCCCATTTAATAATTCATTGACACTGATGCCGAGAATGCCACAAAGATCCAGCATAATGGAAGTATCTGGCATCGTGACACCTCTTTCCCATTTGGATACCGCTTTGTCGGTGATTCTCAACTGTTCTGCCAAGTGCATTT
This sequence comes from Eubacteriales bacterium, assembly GCA_045631585.1. GTDB lineage: Bacteria > Bacillota > Clostridia > Oscillospirales > CAG-272 > SIG644. Next base: position 7,254 of record JAZQUX010000336.1, read on the forward strand.
GGGTTAATTTTTTCTCTTTTCTGCACTCGGCAATAAATTTTCCTATCTTCAACTGATCCATGAATTGTCCTCCTTTCACAAACAGTATAGCCGTTGTTTTGCGCAAAGTACACCCACCTGTGGTTTAGTAAGGGGAGGTAAACCGTCGGTAGAGTGAAAAAGGAGCGTCAAAATCGAGAGAGATCACAAGTTTTGCATCTTTCATACTTATCATACCATAAACTCATCTGAAAGTAAAGAGAGCGGTACAATTATTTACAAATGGATTCACCCCTGCAAAACAAAAAGCTCTGCCGTAGCAGAGCTTTTTGTATATACGCAGTACGGGACTGGCGCTTTTCGTTTTAAGAATACGGTCGCATAGCGTGAATATCGTCACATAGAGTGTTGCACCAAATTTGCACCAACATTCGAAGCTGTAATTTAATGATTCAACGTCTTAAATAATGCTTTCTTGCTTCTCAAAAGATTTATCCCAAGCAGAACGACAATCACGCACACGGCAGAGCCGAGAGCGGCGTTCATAATTACTATTTCGGCTTCGGTCATTCCATCGAAAGATACGAGCATCGAGCGTTGCAAAGCGAATATCGAAACGAAAGCATCCGCAAAAGATATATTTCGTAACGTTATGAGTGCCCCCGATGTACTGCGACGAGATTTTACAAGATTGATTGTAGCGAGCGTAATTTTAGTAAAGGCATAAGCCGCCATTGCTATCATCACGATCATATCAAGCTCGTGCCCTCTATCTCGCACTACCGAAAGTATAACAGTTCCTCCAAGCGGTATGGTTAATAATATCAGCATCCACCCTGTAAACTTGGCAATAAAACGCTCTTTGGATTTGGAGCATAGCACCATAAAACGAACAATACTTAAAACGAGATAGTATGAGCCGAGTGTTAGCATCCACCACGAACTTGTAACTAATCCCAGTACAAGATGATAGATTGCGAATGTTATATTGGATGTCAGACTTGCGAGATCAAGCTTCAACGTCCTATCCATTTACGTTTCTCTCCCCCATCACACAGTTGATGATAATCTTAATAACCGTTTTCAGATCTTCGGAACAGTTCTTGTTAAGCCATTCCATAACAACCGCAAACACGCCGGTTAGATAGAATTTCATCACATAGGCATGTTCCACCTCGGGAACGCAAAATCGAGCAAGTATAGGACTAAAGATATGCTCAAACATTCTGCCGTACACTTCGTCCATATGCATCGAATGAAACTGTTTGATAGATACCTTAAATAAACGCTTATTGTCCTTGATAAATGTCAAATACGGCGTAAGATACTCATCCGTGATAAACAAAAGCTCCTCACGCTTGCAAGCTTCAAATTGCAGAGATATGCGTTGCTGGTCTATCTCGTAGTATGCGAGGAGTTTGTCAATAATATAGCGTGTAGTTTCCTTTAGTAAATCCGAGATGTTATCGTAATGCAGGTAAAATGTGGAACGGTTCACCCCCGCTGTTTCGCATATCTCCTTAATGGTGATATATTCAAAGTCCTTCTTTTCAAGTAGCGTAATGAGGGC
>JAZQUX010000337.1:0-10414 GCA_045631585.1 Eubacteriales bacterium
GGGTTATCTGTCATACCGCCGTCAATCGACACATAATTTCTGAATCCGGGAATGGTTTTCAGTGCTCCTACCGTGTACAATGTCATACCTGCGTTGGCCACAATGCTTCGCCCCGGCTCCATACGAACATTGGGCATATCCAAAGACAAGCGTTCGCAAACCGAATACATGTGCTCCGCGATTTCCTTGATGTTTTTGGTATAATCAATGTTCGGATGTTCGTCCAGATATCGGACGCCCATGCCTCCACCCAAGTTCAATTCCTTTGCGGTATAACCGACACGATCACGCATGTGCGCAATAAAGGTCAACATGATCTCAGAGGCATCTATAAACGGCTGTGTTTCAAAAATTTGAGAGCCGATATGGCAATGATATCCCATCAAATTGATGTGAGGTTGCTTTAGCGCGAGCGTTACCAAAAATTCGGCGTCGCCTGTCTCGATGGCAGCACCAAATTTAGAATCAACGCTACCGGTGGAGATGGCTTTGTGCGTGTGAGGATCAATGCCCGGGGTGATACGAATCAGAATATTCTGAGTGATACCGCGTTGAGCGGCTTCATGTTCAATGGCTAACAGCTCTTCGTTGTTATCACAAACAAAATAACCGATTCCTTTGTCCATGGCGTAGGAAATATCTGCATTCGTTTTGTTATTTCCGTGGAAATAAGCGCGCTCCAAAGGAAATCCTGCTGCGTGAGCGGTAAACAGTTCTCCGCAGGACACTACGTCAATGCCCATATTTTCCTCGCGCATCACGCGGTATATATCTTTGATGCACAACGCTTTTCCGGCGTAAAGAGGAAGTGCCGACGGGCCAAATGCCGCTTCCATTGCGTTTTTGTAAATGCGACAGTTTTCGCGGATTTTGTCTTCGTCCAATAGATATAAGGGAGTCGTGTATTTCTCTGCTAATTTGGTTACATCAAGACCTGCAAAGCACAAGTGCCCCTTTTCATTTACGGATAAATTATTGCAAATCATATACTGTTCCTCGTAATACGTTTATGCAAACAAGTCACTGAGAGAATACAAACCGGCCGGCTTGTTGGAAATAAATTCTGCGGCATGAAGCGCGCCTTCGGCAAACAAAGCTCTGCTGTGTGCCTCATGCTTCAGTGTAATTGTTTGAGATCCGGTGTTGATGTGCACTTCGTGAATACCAACGACTTTTCCCATACGGATCGAATGAATACCAACTTCATTTTCCGGACGTTTTCCGTTTTCGTGGCGACCAATGCACAAGGTTGCTGCATCTTTCGCCTCTTGAACACCGCGGGCAATCATCAATGCCGTTCCGCTGGGAACATCCAATTTCTGATTATGATGTGTTTCTACAATTTCAACGTCGGCATCTGGGAATGTCTGTACCGCTGTTTTGACGAGATTGACCAGCAAAGCAATGCCAATGGACATATTGCCTGCAAAAAATACAGGAACATGACGGGAGGCTTGCAGAATCATCTCTTTTTCTTCTTCTGTTTGTCCGGTCGTGGCAATTACAACCGGGATGCCGCGTAACATGGCAAAATCTATAATGCTCTGGGTTGCGCTGTGGTGAGAAAAATCAATCAGCACATCACAGTCCTCGGTCACATCTTGAAGATTGACATAGCAAGGACAATTTGCCGAAGGACTCTGCGGGTCTACAGCTGCGCTTAAATAAGCAGACTTATATCCGCTTTCCGCCGAGACAATCAATTCCTTACCCATACGACCGCAAGCGCCGTTTACAATAATTTTCATCATAAGATAATGTCTCCGATTATCGTCTTAGATTAAATTGTGCTGTCTCATGCAGTCGTACAATACACTGCGATGAGCGTCTTCCATTGTGGTCAGGGGAAGACGAAGATAATCTTCGCAGAAGCCCATAGCACTCATGGCAGCCTTAACGGGAATGGGGTTGACCTCGCTGAATAAAGCATTGATCAACGTCAAATATTTTGCTTGCATTTGCATACTTTCGCGAATTCTTCCCTCCAAGAATGCATGACACATCTGCGACGTTTCACCGGGGAGCAAGTTGGAAAGCACGGAAATAACACCCTTGCCGCCAACAGACATAATCGGAACGATTTGGTCATCGTTACCGGAGTAAATATCCAATTTATCGCCAACCAATGCAGCGGTTTCAACAATTTTGGAAATATTGCCGTTCGCTTCTTTAATGGCCGCAATGTTGGGATGATCCGCCAAAGCAAGATAGGTGGTGGGTTCAATAGAAACGCCGGTACGAGAAGGAACATTATACAGAATCAGAGGCTTATTGCTGGCATCCGCAATGGCTTCGTACATACGAATCAGGCCCTTTTGGGTGGCTTTGTTATAGTAAGGAGTCACCACCAGCATGGCATCTGCTCCTACATCGCAGGAGAAACGAGTCAAGTCAATGGCATAATCGGTGTCATTGGAGCCGGTACCTGCAATAATGGGTACACGTTTATTGGCGCGTTCAACGGCAAAGCGGATGGCCTCGCGATGTTCTTCGTCCGTTAATGTGGAGGATTCGCCGGTCGTTCCGCAAACAACCAAAGCGTCAATCCCACTGTCGATCTGCCAATCAATCAAGCGGCCAAACGCGGCGTAGTCAATTCCTTCTTTTGTCAAAGGAGTGACAAGCGCGGTGGCTGCTCCTTCAAAAATAGTGGTAGTTTTCATGTTTTTTACATCCTTTCCGTTCATTTGGATATATTGCAAAAAAATAGCGCCAATTCTCACGAATCGGCTACCGTCAACCAGAAAAATCCGAACGTGCACCTACACATCCGAAAATTCAACGTTCGATAGCTCTCCGCAGATTGCGACAGTAAAACGAATATTCTTCGAGTTACCAGAAAAGCGTTCGCTACGCTCCCTTCGGCGCAATCCCCTTTTCCGTGTGCAACACCTTGCGAGGGCTTTTCCACACACGGTACTTTTGTCATGCGCGCCTCTATCATTTTTATCTATTATAGTATTTGTCGTTCGTTTTGTCAAGGTATAGTTTGATTTTTTTCATGATTTTCTTGTTAAAATTGAACATTTGTAATGCAAACGAACAATAACCGCCGCCTGTTGATTAAAACCGGCGGCGGTTATCCTTTTTAGTAGTCTACATTTTCCCCAATTTCTATCATGGTCTTAGCGCTTGCCAGTACCTCTTCGTATACTTCTACATCATCCATATACTGCTTGCACATCGCATCCAAGATGTCTTCTACCACTTCATTATTAAAGTCTTCAAACCAGTCACTGTTTTCTGAATTGCTGTAGGCCTTATCCGTCAATTCATATTTCATGATAAAGTGGAATGCGTTATCTGATTGAATGAGAGCAGTTCCGCCAACTTCCAGATCTTTCAATGCTTTCTGAATATCATCGAGATAAGCAATTGAGTAATTCTTGTTTTTGTTCACGAAGATTCCGTTGGGATAGGCTTCCCAAAGATCCGGCTCGGACAACATTTCCCCGTATTCTTCAAATGTAGTGAAATCCTCTTCTGAAATCAATTCAGAAAGTTCTTTTGCACGTTTGGCGACGGTGGCGGCAGCCTCCTCGTCCAACATATTGTAGTCGGTATAGCCGTCGTTATCCTTGTCTACTCCTCGAATTTCACCCTTCTTTTTGTTGTAAGCGATTCGTCCTTCTTCGGTGTAGTAAATTGTGTCACCGTTGGCATCAACAATAGGTTTACCATCCGTTCCGGTCTTTGTCACGCCATTGATGTCGTAACAAATGCGATCGCTTCCCTGCTCGTAATAAATCTTATCGCCGTTCTCGTCTGTTTCGTAAATATACTCATAAAGCGGCAACAAAATCTGACGGAAGTGAACATAATTATCACGATAATATTCATCTTTGGCCAGCTCGCCCGTCTGTGCTAAAATGTTTTTTTTCAGCAAGTCGATTTTGTCTTCAATGATATAGTTTTCTCTCAACATATCCATGTTGATGCCGTAAAGGGATAATTCTTCGTTGAATGCTGTTTTCGAACCATCATGAATCATCTCCAGCGCATCATTGATATACGCGTCAATCGCATCGTAATTGCTTTGAGGAAGAGTTAATTCATAGACCTCTTCAAACAAATATAATTTGATCAACATTTTCTTTGCTTCATCCTGAATGGAAAGGCAAAAATAATCATTGTAAGTGCTACCTTGAGTGCTGATGATTGTGTTCCAAAAATCCGCGGAATCCGTCGGATGACCATTGTACATTAGCGTTCCCTTCATGCGAGAAAGCAACAGCTCATACATGTTGACGGATAACTCTTGATCGCCCAGCTTCATCAGTGTTTCTCCGGAAGAAGAACATCCGATCATCCCCACAAGCAACATACTTAGTACTAAGATAAAAGCAAGAATGCGAGAGGCATATTTTTTTAGTTTCATGGTTTAGATCACCTTTCGTAATATGTGACTCTGTGTCTTATTATACTATGCTTTGTTGAGCAATTTCCATATATTTTTCGAACATTTTGTAAATAAACGGCAAGATATTTTCTCCCGATTTCAATTTCAGGTTGATATGCGGTTCCCCATTCATTGCAATACGCAGACGTCCCGGTGTTTGCTCAGACAGCTCTGCCCAAATATCAAACTCCAGCTTTTCCGGATAGAACTGAATATAATCGCTCTCCTGACGAATTTGCTTCATCCTGCATTTTTTACCCAGCGAACGAATTAACGCAATATCCAGCAAATTTTCGGTCGCCTTGGGAATATCTCCGAAGCGGTCCAACATTTCATCTAAAATGTCATCCTTGTCTTGCGCGGTATCAATCATTGCGATCTTTTTATACATTTCCATTCGTTGAGAAGGATAAGGAACGTATTTGTCGGGGATATAAGCATCAAAATTGACAGAAATCGTGCATTCCGCCTCCGGCTTAGGCGCTTCGCCCTTTTCCTCCAGTACCGCCTGGTTCAAAAGCTTGATATACAGATCATATCCTACGGCATCCATGTGTCCGTGTTGCTCTGTGCCAAGCAGGTTTCCCGCACCGCGAATTTCCATGTCACGAAGTGCAATCTTAAAGCCAGCACCAAATTCAGCGTAATCGCGGATGGCCTCAAGTCGCTTTTGTGCAATTTCGGGAAGCGCTTTGAACTTAGGATAGGTGAAGTACGCGTACGCACGGCGAGAAGATCGTCCCACTCGGCCTCTGAGCTGATGCAATTGGGACAGGCCTAACCGGTGCGCATGATCGACGATAAGCGTATTGGCATTGGCAACGTCAATTCCTGTTTCAATGATCGTTGTACAAACCAAAATATCAATTTCTCCGCGAAGCATCTTTTCCCAAATGTCTTCCAACACTTCTTTTTCCATCTTCCCGTGAGCAACGGTAATGCGCGCTTCGGGGATTTCTTTGGCAATTTTAGAAGCGATGGTGTCGATGCTTTCTACCATGTTGTGCAGATAGAAAACCTGTCCTCCTCGACGCAGTTCTCTGCGAATGGCCTCAGTGACAATGAGATCGTCCTCCTCCAAAACGTATGTTTGGACCGGTAAACGATCGCCCGGTGCCTCATCCAAAACGGAGATGTCCCGCAAGCCGCCCATAGCCATGTTTAAGGTTCTGGGAATCGGCGTGGCAGATAGAGTCAAAACATCTACGTTTCCTGCCATTTGCTTGAGCTTTTCCTTTTGTGCTACGCCAAAACGCTGTTCTTCATCGATGATTAAAAGGCCAAGATCGTGGAAGCCTACATCTTTTCCGATCAGTCGGTGAGTCCCTATGAGAATATCAACTTCGCCTCTCTTTAAGCGACGCAAGGTCAAGGATTGTTCTTTTGCTGTTCTAAAGCGAGAGATCATGTCTACGTTGACGCCAAAAGCTCTCATACGGCTGGTGAAGGTTTGGTAGTGCTGAAGTGCCAGTATCGTTGTTGGAACGAGCACAGCTACCTGTTTCCCGCCCAAAACAGCTTTGTACGCCGCTCGGAGTGCAACCTCGGTTTTACCAAAGCCTACATCTCCGCAAAGAAGGCGATCCATGGGAACTGTGGAGACCATATCACGCTTGACGTCATCAACGGCGCGAAGTTGTCCCTCTGTTTCTTCGTATTCGAATGCCGCTTCAAAATTACGCTGGAATTCATCGTCATGTGGAAATGCAAAACCGGGACGACGCTCTCGTTCAGCATAAAGCTTGATTAAGTCCTTGGCGATGTCTTTTACTGAGGCTTTGGCACGAGCGTGGGTGCGATTCCACGCCTCACCGCCAAACTTGGAGAGCTTAATCAGACCATCATCAGCGTGGGCTCCGATATACTTGGACACCTTATCCAGTTTTTCTGTTGGCAAAAACAGCTTGTCGCTGCCTGCGTACTGGATACCGATATAATCGCGTGTGACACCTGCGATTGTCATGGTTTCTATGCCTGTATAACGACCGATACCATAGCTTTCGTGAACAACAAAATCACCGGTCTCGAGGTCTGCATAAGACATGATCGCTTGTGTTGCGCTCTTTTTCTTTTTGCTGTTTTTGATTTTACCGCTGGTGGCCAAATGTCCTCGCCGCGTGTCCGGATTGGTTGAGAGCACGGCAATGCGTGGAGTTACCAATTCAAAGCCGGACAACTGTTGTTGCCATAGAATCAAAACGCTGCCCTTGGCGACATCATCGATTGATATTTCATCCGACCCGGAAAGAAGGACAGAGAAACCTTTGTCCTGTAAGAGTCCGCATAAATTTTTGGCATAGACTTCATTTTCGGCTAACAAAAGAACCCGATAATTTTGCGAGCAATAAGAGGAAAGGTCCTCCTCCAACAAAGCAAAATTATCACCGTAAGATACCATTTGCTTGGAGCGGAATCCAAACATTCCGGATAGTTTTCGTCCGGAAAGGCCGTACGACATAGAATCCATGTGCAACGTTACATTTTTCGAAAGGAACACGTCGAATGCTGTGTTTGGCTTGGAATAATCAGTATACTTAGAAGAGATGGTTCCATTGCCAAGTAGTTCTTCGATCGTTTGATTTCTATGCCACTCGGAAGCTTTGAGGCGTTCATAAATGTTATTCGTTCCCAACAAAAAAACAGGTGAACGCGATGAAAAATAATCTAAAAGGCAAGTTTTTTCGGGATAAATCAAGGAAATATATTTATCCGCGAACGGAATATCTGTTCCGTTCTCTCGGCTACGCTCAATCGCCGCGGCTTCGTTGATCAACTCCTGTTCTGCCTTCTCGTCATGCTGAATTTTGAATTGAGCCGAGATTGCTTTTTTGAGCGCGTCGCGAACTTCGTTATTGATCAAAATTTCCCTGGCAGGCGGAAGCTGAGCGCTTCTGACAGTCGTGTGTACGCGCTGAGTATCAATGTCAAATAATCCCATGCGGTCAATTTCATCGTCAAACAACTCAATGCGCAACGCCATAGCTCCGCTAAAATCAGCGCCATCCTCATCCGTGTAGTATCCATGGGGAGGATAAATATCAACTATGCCTCCTCGAATGGCAAACTGGCCTTTTCCGTCAACCATATCGGCGCGGCTATATCCGGCAGTCGTCAAACGATGTGAAAGCGCGACGAGATCAATTCTGCTGTCAAAATTCAGCTCTATGACAGACCCTGCCAAACGTTCAGGAGGAATCGTATATCCCAGCGCAACATCCGGCGTTGTAACAACCGCATCCAAGTTCCCCCCTAAAAGAGCAAACAACACATCAAGCCTCTCATGCTCAAACTCATGGGAGGCGGTAATGTTATAAAACGTAAAGTCTCGCCCAACGAAGAAAGCACATCTTCGTCCGAAGCGTTCCAGCATGTTTTTGACGCGGACACAATCTTTTTCCTCTGAACAAACGATGAGTGCACCGTTTCCGATCGGAATGTCCGACAAAAGTGAAACGAGCATCGCATCTGACGCGCCTTCACAAAGCCCGTTGATCAGTACGGGATGAGGATTGGTCGCCTTGAATTGCTTTTTAACAATATCGAGCAGCTGGTCATATTCTCTATCCGCTCGAATGGTTTGCGTTAATATCGAATTCATACTTATTTCCCGTTGCATAACTGCATTGCTCCGTCAATATCCCCTTGCAATACCTTGACGACGCCGTCATAGGCCTTTTCAAAAGCGGAAAACAGGGCTTTTTGTTCGTCTTTGTTGAATTCGGACAGCACCCAATCAGCCAAATCGTTGTCAGGATGAGGCTTGGCGCCGACACCGAAACGAATTCGGGGAAAATCATCCGTATTCATGATGCGAATAATACTGCGAAGTCCTCTTTGTCCCCCGTCACTCCCCTTTTTGCGGACGCGAACGCGGCCGACGTCAAGAGACGTATCGTCTGAAAAAACAAGGACGTTCTGCATAGGGATCTTATAGAATGCCGCGGCCTGCTGTACCGCCTCACCCGACGCGTTCATAAAGGTCTGCGGTTTCATCAAAAGGATACGCTTACCTGCCACCGTGGCCTCTCCCACGAGCGCTTTGAATTTTAACTTGTTGACTTGGACACCGCACCGTTGGGAAAAATAGTCCATCATCAAAAAACCCGCGTTGTGACGAGTATGAAAATATTTATCTCCCGGGTTCCCCAGCCCCACGATAATATGGGTGATGGGGGCGGTTACCGTTTCGCTTTCCTTTGAAATTTTCTTGAATAATGCAAAAATATCAGTCATTTTCATCCAAATCCTTTAATGTTTTTGAAGTTTCGTCCAGCGGGACGCGAGGAAGATTCCAGTGGAAGATAGTGGCAAACAAGCGAATGATAATAATCGAAAGCATGGCAACAATTTGTGTAACGGCCACGGAAATCTCGAAATAACGCAATGTCCAATACAAAAGCGCACCGAGAATAGATGCAACGGCATAAATTCGTTTTTGGAGTACGTATGGCGTGTGACGGCTCATCATGTCTCTTAACACGCCCCCGCCGATACCGGTGGTCATACCCATGCACACACACAAGAATGCATTGCTTTCATATCCGGCATTCATCGCCACCTGAACGCCTGTCACAGTAAACGCAGAAAGGCCGATAGCATCAAATAAGTTGTGTATCTGATCTATTTTGGCTTTCACTTGCGGATTTCTCCAACCGTTCCAATACCTTGCGATGATGAATACGGCCGATGCCATGAAAATCACAATTATAATGGCAAGATAATTGGTGAAAAAACGAGGTGGAACTTCGCCCAGCAAAACATCTCGTAAAATGCCACCGCCCAACGCCGTTATCATACCCAGAAAAAATACGCCAAACAAATCCAATTTTCGCTCAATGGCGATCATCGCTCCCGAAACAGCAGCAGCGGCTACGCCGATGTTATCTGTGATATAAATCCACCACTCAGACATATATTTCCTCCAAGGCTGAATTTCGTTTTGATATAAGATATAACAATACATTATACTATATCTTTTCAATAATGTCAAATATTTTTTTGAAAATGATTCGCAAAAAGCGACGCTTCTCAAAATATGACAAGCTGCGATTTTGTTCACAAAATATTTACAAATACATTTGCTAAAAACTTCACAAAACGCTTTTCAAATATACCAAAATATGATATAATATCCAGTGCGATTGACAAAAAGTCCTCAATGGGCTTTTTTTGGCGTGTTTTGCGTTCAAAATGTCGATCACTAAGCATAGTTTCCAATTTAATTTTTTATATGGAGGAATTCTAAATGGCAAAAAAGTATTGCTATCTCTTCTCCGAGGGTAACGCAACCATGCGTGAGATCCTTGGTGGTAAGGGAGCCAACCTCGCAGAGATGACCAACATCGGTCTTCCTGTTCCCCAGGGCTTCACCATTTCTACCGAAGCCTGCACCCAGTACTACGAGGACGGCCGTCAGATCAATGATTCGATCATGGCTGAAATCATGGAGTACATCGTTAAGATGGAGGGCGTTACCGGCAAGAAGTTCGGTGACCTTGAGAACCCCCTGCTCGTTTCCGTTCGTTCTGGCGCTCGTGCATCCATGCCCGGTATGATGGATACCATTCTGAACCTCGGTCTGAATGAAGAGGTTGTTGAAGTTATGGCTAAGAAGTCCGGCAATGCTCGTTGGGCTTACGACTGCTACCGTAGATTTATTCAGATGTACTCCGACGTTGTTATGGAAGTCGGTAAGAAGTACTTTGAGGAACTCATTGACAAGATGAAGGAAGAAAAGGGCGTGAAGCTCGACGTCGAGCTGACCGCTGACGATCTGAAGGAACTGGCTAACCAGTTCAAGGCCGAGTACAAGGCTAAGATCGGCGCTGACTTCCCCTCCGATCCCAAGGAACAGCTCCTCGGCGCTGTTAAGGCAGTATTCCGTTCTTGGGACAACCCCCGTGCAAACGTATACCGTCGTGACAACGATATTCCTTACTCTTGGGGTACCGCTGTAAACGTACAGGCAATGGCATTCGGTAACATGGGTGATGATTGCGGTACCGGCGTTGCCTT
>JAZQUX010000338.1:0-1535 GCA_045631585.1 Eubacteriales bacterium
GCCGCGTGGCAAAGAATGAACATCAAAAAGCAAACCACGAACGCGCACGAAGTGCTGTGTGAGTGACCGTAGAAGAAGATGCTTAGAATTTAGAGATACCTCCATTTTTTGTTCATTCTGCCACCTCGTTTTTTGAAGGGAAAAATTATTTTACAAGAAAAAAAGTATTTCCACCTCCTTTTGCGTATCTTATGTAATGAATTTGACAAAAAATGATGTCGTACGGAGGTATCACGCTATGCCAAATCTGACGGAATCCTATATGTTGCATGAAAAAGAATGGCTTTCGCCTTATGCGGCCTTGACCGCTAACACCCGTGGCCGTCAAAAGCCCAACGAAGACAACGACAGCCGAACTGAGTACCGTACCGAATATCAGCGCGATCGCGACCGTATCATCCACTGTCAGGCATTTCGTCGTCTGATGAATAAAACGCAGGTCTTTTTGGCACCGGCGGGCGACCATTATCGCACAAGATTGACGCATACGCTCGAGGTGACTCAAATTGCGCGTACGTTGGCCAGAGCCTTGCGCCTCAACGAAGATCTAACCGAGGCGATCGCCTTGGGACATGATTTGGGACACACTCCCTTTGGACACGCCGGCGAGCAGGCGATGCAGCAGTGCTTTGATCCCCAGTTTGCTCACTATACGCAGAGTATCCGCGTGGTGGATCTTTTAGAAAAGAACGGTAAGGGATTGAACCTGACATGGGAAGTTCGCAACGGTATTGTTAACCACACAGGGGACAACCGTGCCGCTACCTTGGAGGGCCTGATTGTCAAATATGCCGACCGCATCGCATACATCAATCATGACATCGACGATGCTTGTCGTGCAGGTATTTTGCAGCTGTCTGATATTCCCGCAGAGCTACGCGAAGTGTTGGGCGAATCCCACTCGGGTCGCATCAACACGATGGTCACCTCGATCATCCGTTGCAGTCATGATAAAAATGACATTCAAATGGAGCCGCATGTGCACGATGCAACCATGAGATTGCGCAAATTCTTGTTTGAACATGTCTATACCAACCATGTTGCCAAGTCGCAGGAGGACAAGTCTCGTGCGTTGTTGATCCGTTTGTTTGAATATTATGTGGATCGTCCTGACGCAATGCCGACGTTGTATCGAGGAAATATTGAGCGCGACGGCGTGGAGCGTTGCGTGTGCGATTTCCTTTCGGGAATGACCGACCGTTATGCGATTGAAACATATAACCAACTGTACGTTCCCCGTGTATGGCGCGGGATCGGTATGTCCAACTAACCAGTATCCATAAAAGAATGGAAAGGAGGTGCGCCCTTTGATCGCGCGAGAGATTATTGACGATATCGTTGCCCGCAACGACGTAGAATCCGTGATTGGTTCTTACGTGACGCTCAAACGGGCGGGCTCCAATTTGCAAGGACTTTGTCCGTTTCATAGTGAAAAAAGTCCTTCTTTTACTGTCTTCCCCTCCACGCAGAGCTTTTTCTGTTTTGGATGCAGTGCCGGCGGCGGTGTCATTTCTTTCATCCAACGCGCGGAAAAC
>JAZQUX010000339.1:0-4093 GCA_045631585.1 Eubacteriales bacterium
GCGCCATACCGATGGCTTCCGTCAGACAGTTCATGGAGTTGGCGGTATACATGCCGGAGCAGGAACCGCAGGAGGGGCAGGCATTCTCTTCATAGTCCAGCACACCCTTCTCATCCAGGGTACCGGCATGATAGGCGCCCACTGCTTCAAACATGTGGCTCAGGCAAGTACGGCGGCCATCCTTCAAGTGACCGGCCAGCATGGGGCCACCGGAGCAGAAGATGGTGGGAATATTGAGACGTGCGGCGGCCATAAGAAGCCCCGGCACGTTTTTGTCACAGTTGGGGATCATGACCAGACCGTCGAAGCGGTGTGCCATAACCATCGCCTCGGTCGAATCCGCGATCAGGTCACGGGTGACGAGGGAATATTTCATGCCGATATGTCCCATGGCGATACCGTCACAGACGGCAATGGCGGGAAACATGACGGGGGTACCACCGGCGGCTCTGACGCCTGCTTTGACGGCTTCGGTGATTTTATCCAGGTGCATGTGGCCCGGGACGATTTCGTTATAGGAGCTGACGATACCGATGATAGGGCGATCCAGCTCTTCTTTGGTGTAGCCCAGTGCGTAGAGCAGAGAGCGGTTGGGGGCGCGTTCGACGCCGAGTTTGATTTGATCGGAATTCATAATATTGTTTCCTTTCGGGAGGATAAGCTAAAGATTTCGCAACTACGTAGCCGGACGATCATGCTGCGAGCCGGCAAGTTTTTTGCTGATTGCGTAGCCGGACGCGCGTACAGCTTTGCGCCGCGCTGTGCCGGTTCGGGGTGTTCATTCTTTCTCGTCCGAGAAAGAATGAACCAAGAAAACCTCTTTCGGCAAGCCGAAAGTGCAAGTTTGCTTGTTCGCTAAACGCGAACATCGTGCTCCGCACGGGCGCAAACATTGCAGAACTAAGGGGCAAGCCCCTTAGAACCCCGCTGTGCGCCACGCGAAAACGCTGTTTTCGCTGATCGTGGCGCAAAAGTTTGCAGATTCAACGCTTGCGTTCGCAAGTTTAAAAAAACTTGCGAACACTTCAGGGCAAAGATTTTTTGTGGAGCGGATGGGGGAGGGGTCCCCGCCGCTCGCGGTAGCAATTGTTTGGAACAGCGCACCATCTTCCCCACACGGAGATAGGAGAAGTCGCCGGGACGAACCTTCCCTTTTTCCTTAAAAGTTTTTGAGGGGTCGTAGGGGAACTTTTTTCAAAAAGTTCCCCTCACGCTCTCCTTATTCTTAGTTAGAAGCGCTATCCAGATCGGAGTCGTTCTTCCAGAGCATCTTTTCACGCAGCTCGGCGCCGACGATCTCCATGGGGTGCTTGGCCAGAGCGGCGCGCTTGGAGTTAAAGAAGCAACGGCCGTTCTTGTTCTCGGCGATCCAGCGACCTGCGAAGGTACCGTCCTGAATATCGGACAGAACTGCCTTCATGTTCTTCTTGGTCTCCTCGTAAGGAAGCACGCGAGGACCGGACACGTACTCACCGAACTCAGCAGTATCGGAGATAGAATAGTTCATCGCTGCAACGCCGCCCTTGTTGATCAGGTCAACGATCAGCTTCATCTCGTGGATGCACTCAAAGTAAGCGTTTTCGGGAGCATAACCGGCCTCAACCAGCGTTTCGAAGCCGCAACGCATCAGATCGACAACGCCGCCGCACAGAACGGTCTGCTCGCCAAACAGGTCGGTCTCGGTCTCTTCGTTCATCGTGGTCTCCAGAATACCGGCGCGAGCACCGCCGATGCCTGCGATGTAAGCCAGAGCGATATCGTAAGCCTTGCCGGTGGCGTTCTGCTCAACGGCAACCAGACAAGGAACACCCTTGCCGGCAACGTACTGAGAGCGAACGGTGTGACCGGGGCCCTTGGGTGCAGCCATGAATACGTCGATGTCTGCGGGAGGAACGATCTGCTTGTAGCGGATGTTAAAGCCGTGAGCAAACGCGATGGCCTTGCCTGCCGTCAGGTTGGGCTCGATGTCCTTCTTGTACATATCGGCCTGTGCCTCGTCGTTGATCAGAATCATGATAATATCGGCAGCCTTGGTTGCCTCAGCAACCGTCATAACGGTAAAGCCGTCCTTTTCTGCCACGGGCCAGCTCTTGCCGCCCTTGCGCAGACCTACGATTACGTTGCAGCCGCTGTCACGCAGATTGAGCGCGTGCGCGTGGCCCTGAGATCCGTAGCCGACGATTGCAATCGTCTTTCCGTCGAGTTTGGAAAGATCACAGTCCTTCTCATAATACATTTTTGCCATAATTAAATTCTCCTTTTTCTTTGGTTTCATCGTAGATGGTGTTCTGACCTCGCTCAAGAGCAATAACGCCGGTGCGAACCAGCTCCATGATCTCAAACTGCTTCAGGATATTTATCATGCCCTCGAGCTTTTGCTCCTCGCCGATGACGGCCAGGGACAAGGTCCCGATGGAAACATCAATGATAGACGCACGGAAGATGTTGGCGATTTGCGTGATCTCGTTGCGTACGCTTGCGTCGGGGGTACGCATCTTAATGATGATCAACTCGCGGCGAATGGATTTCTGCTCGGTCAGAATCTTGACCGAGTGAACGGGAATGAGCTTGCGAAGCTGGTTGGACAACAGCTGAACGTGAGCGTCGTCCGTCATGACCTCAATGGTAATGCGGGAGAGATTTTCTCTGGCCGTGGTACCGACCGCCAGCGTCTCGATGTTGTAGCCCTTGCGAGAGAACAGACGCGACACCTGGGAAAGTACGCCCGCCTCGTTGTCAACCAACACGACTAAGGTTTGTCTTTTTACCTGATCCATGATCGTCCCTCCTTAACAAATGATAAACTTGGTGATGGGGCTGCCACCGCCGACCATGGGACGAACCATCTCGTCCTTGTTGATGGTGCAGTCAATGACCGTGCCGTGTCCCCATGCCAGTGCCTCTTGAATGGCAGCTTCGAGCTGCTCAACGGTGCTGACGCGAGCGCCCTTGAGGCCGTACGCCTCGGCCAGCTTGACAAAGTCAGGCGCGCGGTCGAGCGTCGTCTGAGAGTAATTCTTATCATAAATGAGGGTTTGCCACTGGCGAACCATACCCAGCACGCCGTTGTTGAACACAAAGGTAATGACGGGCAGATCGTAATACTGCTCGGTGGCAAGCTCATGGCAGTTCATGCGGAAGGAGCCGTCGCCCGTGATGTGGATGACCGTCTTGTCGGGATTGGCCACCTTGGCACCAATCGCCGCGCCAAGGCCAAAGCCCATGGTACCGAATCCACCCGACGTCAAAAGCTGGCCGGGATAGCTGAAGTGGAAGTGCTGGATGGCCCACATTTGGTGCTGACCAACGTCGGTCGCCACGATGGTATCCTCGGGCACCATCTTTTGAATGGTGTTGAGCACCTGCTTCGGGGTCAGCGCGTCGCCGCCCTCATCGTAAATGGTCTCCGTCGGGAAGGAGAACACATAATCCTTCCATTCCGTATGACTCTTTTGTTCCATCTTCTCGCACAGCACCGAAAGCACCTGCGAGGCATCGCCCACGATGTAATGATCCACCTTGACGTTTTTGTTGATCTCGGCGCGGTCAATATCCACCTGAACGATCTTGGCTTGGGTAGCAAAATTGTCGGGGTTGAGCGCCACGCGGTCGGAGAAGCGACAGCCGATGGCGATCAGTAAGTCACAGCTGGCCGCCGCGCGGTTGGAGGCCTGCGAGCCGTGCATACCCAGCATACCGGTGGACAAGGGACTGTCGCCGGGATACCCGCCGCCGCCCATCAGGGTGATGGCCACGGGAGCGTCCAGCTTTTCGGCAAAGGCGGCAAATTCAGCCTGTGCTCGTCCGCGCACGACACCGCCGCCGCAAATGATCAGCGGCTTTTTGGCCTCGTCGATCAGGCGGACCATTTCCTCCAAGTCATCGGCGTTGGGGCGAGGCGCTTCGAAATTCTCCCCGGCGCGCTCCTTGAGGGTCGCCAGACGCCCGCCGGCAAAGTGGCGGTCGCGGGGGAGCGGCTCGAACTCGGCCGTCTCGGCCGTGACGTTTTTGAGAATATCCAACAAAACGGGGCCGGGTCTGCCCGAGCGGGCGATGGCAAAGGCCTCGCGCACCGTCTCGGCCAGCTTGGTAA